>JAFOIV010000061.1 GCA_017420535.1 Eubacterium sp.
ATTCTTGCCATTCAAACTTACTGTGTTTGGATTTGTTCTAAATCCGAAAAAACTTTGTTTAAAGAATTTTCGGGGTTGTCATGTTATTAAATTGTTAAAGATCGTTGATTTTACTGGGCTTTGAAGGCTTTTGTTGTTTGCCCTCATCGCTGACAGCTTGTTTATAATAACACCCTAAAACGGATCCGTCAACCACTTTTTTGAAATTTTTTTAAAGTTTTTTTTCGTTTCTAAAAAGAATGGCTTATTTGCGTCATTTTAGGGTGTAAAAAAGTTTCTAAGTTCCCGATATTTTAAGGGATCTGAACCTTATTTTTCCAATTCTTCTATAAAACTTTTTTTCAAAATATTGAGACCTTTTAAAAGAGTCTCATCATCAATGATAAGAGGTGGCATAACTTTATCCACTTCATCTCTTCTTCCAGCTCTTTCCATTATGAGTCCATTGCTAAAGGCGCGAACTGATACACGCTTACTAAGATCACTATCATGGGTATCAATTCCCCAGATAAATCCAATACCCCTTACTTCAAACTTGTCATTAAGAGGTTTGATCTCATTATTAAGGAAATCCTCTATTATCTTCGACTTTCTTTTAGTCTCTTCTTCCATATGGTCATTATTAAAGAGTTCTAAGGCAGCACGGGCAGCAACCATAGCAAGCTGGTTGCCTCTGAATGTTCCATTATGCTCACCTGGACTCCAGATATCTAATTCCGGTCTGAATAATGTAAGCGCAAATGGGAATCCATATCCACCTACTGATTTTGAAAGTACAAAAATATCAGGCTGAATACCAGCTCTTTCAAATGAGAAAAATGATCCAGTTCTTCCGCAGCCAACCTGAACATCATCAATTATAAGCAGGATATCATTCTTGTTGCAGAATTCTCTTACTGCTTTAAGGTATTCTACGCTGAATACCTGAATGCCACCCTCTGCCTGAACTGTTTCAAGGATAAGTGCTGCAGGCTTTTCAACGCCTGAATGATCATCATCTACTAATGTCTGCATATATTTAACTGTATCAAGACCATCAAACATATATGGAGCCGGAATATGTGTAACACAAGTGAGAGGAACTCCTGCTCCCTGTCTTGCTCCTCTTTCTGCTGTAAGAGACAGAGTGCCCAGTGTCATACCATGGAAACATCCCATAAGGCACCAGATCTCAGATCTCTTCTTAACTTTTCTAGCCAGCTTTAATGCTGCTTCAACGCCATTTGTTCCAGTTGGGCCCGGGAACATGATCTTATAATCCATATTTCTTGGCTTAAGGATATTCTCCTGGAAATATTTGATAAATGCCTCCTTAGCCTCTGTATGCATATCCATGGCATGCATAATGCCATCCTTCTCTATATAATCAATAATCTTCTCTTTGATATATGGATTGTTATGTCCATAATTAAGGGCACCTGCTCCACAGAAAAAATCAATATATTCTTTTCCATTTACATCTTTAATGATTGCTCCCTTTGCACTAGCAAGTTCCTGATCAAAAATGCGGCAATATGATCTTACTTCAGATTCATACTGCATAAAAATCTCTTTACCCATTTTATTCTATCCTTTCAATCAATTTTTACTGAAGAAAATTAGTCTTCTCACTTTCAAACTCTTTAAGTCTTATCTTATATGTTTCATCCATTTCTTTTTCAAATTTGAGGCGAGGTTCTTCCACACCCATATCTTTCATATACTTTCTTAATAAATCTGGATTGAGTATAAACAATGGCCCTATAAGATATGTGGCCAAAAAGTTATTCTTTTTAAAGCCCTCATACTCAGAATTTGTATTTATGCCACATCCACGGATTGAATGAAATGCATAATTCTTCTTATTATCGCCAAAACTAAAGCTGAATACAGCCTTATGTCCCATAACAGGAGAATCAAGTCCCTCCATATTACCCAGATAAAGAGTATTATAGCGTTTCATCATATCTCTCTTGGCAATAAGGCCGGTTATCCCAAGGCCTGATATAGCTTTGTTCTTTCCCTCGATCTTATCTCCAAAAATTTCTATGGCATTACCTGTAAAAAGCATAGGACATCCCTTATCAATAAGTTCCACAATCCTATCCTTATATGGCTTTAATTTCTTTATTACTATTTCCTGTGTTCTTTCAGACATTGACCCCATATAAATAAAGTCAACATCCCCCTTTACAAATCTTGGTTCATCTGTAAGAGCAGTCTCTACCACTTCCACTTCATTTGTAAGGGCCACTGATTCCCTAAGATATCTAACATTAAATGTATCTCCGTACAGATTACAAACTTCAGGATATAAATATTCAATGACAATCTTTTTCATTAGTTATTGCCTCCATTCCTAAGACTCTTCTTTAAAAGGTCATTAAGTTTGTCAGTATTTGCCTGTTCGTACATATCATATAAAATGTATATAGTTTCGCCCTTAGTCTTATTTAATGCCTCAGGAATCTTCTCAACTTCTTCAAATGCAGCTATCTTTTCTTCTGGTACCCCCGCTAAAAGGAGTCTGAACTTAACATCCATAGCTCTATGTCCTCCAACTGCAACCTTTTTTATTGAAGGATCATTTAAGAATTCAAAATCACAATCATAGAACCAGGCAATATTTTCTGAAGATTCAAGATTATCATGGAAGTCTTCAATAAGAAGGCAGACTTCCTTCTCACCAGGTTCATTTTTTACATAATCAAATACTATAGAGCAGGCAACAGGGTTCTGTCCTTTAGCCAGGTTATTAACGATATTAACCCCATTTACTGTTTCTTTCATATATCTGGACTTTGCAATCTCTAACTCGCCAAAAGCCTTCTTAATAGCAGCGTCGTCAATTCCGATCTCTCTTAAAAGAGTGATGCAGGCAACCTCATTATAAACATTAAAAATACTATCAGACGCCAGATTATAAGCTGATACATTTTTGCCCTTAGTAGTAATCTCCATCTTTGATCCAGCCTTATCCACCTTAGTCACAAGATAATCTGCCTCCGGAGACTTGTAGCCGCAATTAGGACAATATGCCTTACCAATGTGATGATAACGCACGAATTCATATTTTAATTTTGTATAACAATTAGGGCAGATCCGGGCATCATTTACGATATTAACAGATTCTTCCTTATCTGTTTTTTGACGGTCGATTCCAAAGAAGATCTTCTTATTCTTTCCCTCTGCCTTCATACGGTTACTGATAAGATCATCAGCATTGAGGATAAGAACAGTATCTTCAGAAAGAGAACTGTTAATGATATTAAAAATGAACTCAGAATGAGCATTTCGCTTTAATGAGTCACGGAAAAGGTTTGTTACTACAAGATAATTTGGCTTTATATATGGATAAATCCTAAGAGAACTTCTTTCATCCACTTCAAGAACGCAGATCTTATACTTTGGCTTATTAAAGAGAGTTACCCCGCTAAGGAATGTAGTAGATACTCCTCCAATGGTATTTGAACCAGCTCTGTTACTAAGCACCTTATGTCCTGTTTTTTCAAGAACATCAATGATCATATTACAGGTAGTTGTCTTTCCATTTGTACCTGTAACAGCTATGATAGTTTCTGGTTTTGCAACCTTATTATAAAAATCCGGATCTATGCGTCTAGCAAGATTTCCTGGAAAATGACTCCCATTAAGATGAAGAGCTTTTCCAAATATTTTAATTCCCAAACGGGCACATTTCGCCACAAAGAGCGCTATATAAAATCTCACTTAATATTTTCCTCCATTTATTAATCGATAACCGAAAAGATTTTACTCTCTTAGTATCATTTCGTCAACAAAGCAATACTTTTGCACTGCTTTATTTAAAGATAACATCTGTTACATTTGTAAAAACATGTAACAGTACATTCTTATTATTGATAAAAGTCAGCACCTTGCTTCCTTCTACCGCCGTATCAAAATCATTTCCCATAATAACTGATGCCCCAGCCATTACTAACCAGGCAATAAGAACTCCCAGGATCACGCCGGCAGCAAGTCCACCCAGCTTATCCACAAAAGCCAGCAGTTTTATGGAGCCAAATATTGAATTCAGCACTGCTGTAAGGATGATAAGGAGAATCCTTATCACAACAAAGGTAATGATACATGCCAAAACATTTGTCGCCATGTAGGATACGCTTTTTGAAATGTAACGATAAATATTATCTACTCCCATTTTTTCATATGTATCCTTATTATCATTTGCAATAAGGGCATTTGACATAAATGACGGGATATTTATCTGCTTGATAATATTTATCTTTTCGCTTCTCTCTGTACCCTGGTTCATATATTCATTTTTATATGAATCAAGAGTTTCATCATCAATGTCCCTTTCTAATGTTTTTCTATATTCTTCTCTTATTCTTTTTTCTATATTCACTTCAAATTTTTTATAGACCTTTTCTTCAATAGAATCGTCTATCTTTGTATTCTGAATAAGAAACTGGCTCGTATAGGGTGTTAATAGATAACAAAGAACAAGGGCTATAACCGTAGCAAGCGTTCCTATCACCGCACGGAAAAGCCCTTTCTTCAGACCTATAAGAGCAGAAATAATTATCACTAAAAGTACGATAATCGTAAGTGCCATATAAATCTCCTTTAATCAGCGTCCATCATAAGCTGTAAGCTTAATGGTCTCTGTTTTATCTTCAAATGTTACTATATATTCATCACTCTTTGATGAAGGTATCATATTCATTACCTGAGAATCAAAAGAATATCTGAATTTAGTACGTCCCTTAGTAGTTACAATGAGGCACTGATTGCCTCCAGTAAAAATAATCTCATCCTTCGAAGCATATATCTGCTTATAATTCAGATCAAATGGAAATTCAAATTTCTCTTTTCCATTCAGATCATATAATTTCATGGTATAATACGCAGCCGATGTAGATGTAGCTGTATTATTCTTCTCAACAGTTCCTATATATTTTTCCGAATAAAATATACTCTGTATCTCATTATCGTACTTTATTCTGGCTCTCTCCGTAGGTTTTTCTTTCATATCATAGATGATTATTTCCTTATCAGAAAATGCTGCCACCACATCATTTGTAAGGAATTCAACCTTAGGTATCATTTCTGATTCAAAGGTAAATCCACCTACCATTCTGTCTGCATTTGCATTCTGGCCCACCTCGCCAAAATTATATGCAGTGAGTTTAATATTGGTATTGATACCATTCATATAAAAATAACTAGAAAAAAGCTTCTGTCCATCGTGAGAGATACTGATATCTATAGGATATCCACTCTTATTGATGGAAGTCTGCATTTCATAAATAGGCTGTCCTGCTGAACTGTACATATTGATATAATTTGTCTCGCTGCTTTCAAGAACACATGTAAATGCTCCCTGCTTTGCAACATCAATATCCACAACAGTATATGGCATGGTAACTTCACTAACAAGTCCATCAAGATTAAATACATAAACGTTATTGCCACCCTTATCTGCAACAACTGCATAATTCCCTCTTTGGGAAGCAATAGGATTCTTCGTATTTATTCCGGCTGTCCATACGTTATTACCATTAGAATCAATATAGGATACACCATCCTGGGAGTATTTTAAGATATTATCTCCAAATTGTATAAACTTTGAATTAGTATCAAACACCACGTCAGTGGTATGTATTACCTTATATCCGCGGAATCTTCTAAGTCTTTTATATACATAAAAGCACGCTCCAAATAGTACCACCGCTGTAACTAATACAATAAGCAATCTGGTTTTTAATCTGCTGCTTCTTGTAAGTCTTCTACTATTTTCGGCTGCCAGTTCCTCAGAGCCGCCAATATTTATTACATTGTCATGTCCTGTATCATTCTTATTAAATGCCATACTTATTAAGCCTTCCCTCAATCTTTAGGAGCAGGATTCTTATAATAAGCTATTGCATCTGATACAGTCTCAGCAGCACCGTCCGCCATGATCTGTATAAGATCATTAAGCCTATCCTGTGTGCAGAACTCTTCTCCTATATATGAAGCATAATTATTTGAGATAAACAGGCATTTTTCTTTATATGCCTTCTCTGTTTCTGAAAGCTCTTCTGTAAGTCTGTCCCTGTTATTAAGGATGTCATCTAACACCGGCTTTCTTCTGTTATTTATCTCATTCATTATATCGTTTTTTACGGATTCGTCAAAATTTTTTAAAGCTTCTCTTTTCTCATCGCTGATATTCTCAGCTTCAATAGTAAGCTCCCTTATCCTGTCATCATAATCTGACAGCTCATAAAAGCTTTCATCTTTATCTTTTAAGATTTTCTTTCTTATAGCTTTGATCTTCTTATCGTTATAAGCTATATCATCTCTTATTTCTCTTCCTTCTTTAATCTCTTCAAGGTATTTAACCTTTGTCTTAATGTAGATAAAGAAGTATACAAGGATAAGAATGATCACTACTCCAGCCAGGATGATAACTGATAATATATCTCTCTTTTTTTCATTCATACCTGAAAAGGCGGTAATTCTAAACAACCAGGTAAGAACAGTAGGAAAACACAGGTAGATCAGGAAAAATGAACCTGCCATCTTAAGTCGGTCCAGCAATCCCTTGGGCATAAACATGTAATAATAAAACTTTGTCCTGCAAAATAAAGGAACCTTGTTCTCTTTAAATAACTTTTTAATCTGCTTTTCTTTATTTCTATTTTCATGCCTTAAGTCTTTAGTCTCTTCTTTGATTCTTTCATTGACCTGGGCACTCTTTCCCTTATCTCTCGCTGCTTCAGCCTTTTTTACTTTAGCCTGATTCTCATTTATATGTCTGTTATATTCACTACTTAATTCCAGACGTCTTTTCTTAATTGTAGAATCGGTCTCGTCCCTTATTGACTTTTCCTCATCAGCAGCTTGCTTTTTAGCCTTCTTAAGATCCTCTCTTATAGTCTGCAGTCTCAGATTAAGATCATCTCTTTCAACTACAGCCTCCCTTACTCTAACAAGAAAGTCCCCATCTTCCCTGAATACATTTTCCGCCATTACTAGTTCTCCTTAGCCGGTAATTTTGGGCTGATCCCAAACAAAAAATAATGGCCTGTGCCAAGGCACAGGCCAAACACAATTTCTATTTTAACGCTAATTCATCGCTTTATCAACTGCACTTATTAAAGCTTGTGCAGAAGCAATGATAATATCATCCTCAATTCCACATCCCCAGAAGCTCTTCTCATCTTCTTCTTTCTGAATTCCCACATAGGCGCAGGCCTTTGAATCAGAACCTCTGTTAAGGGCATGTTCCTCATAAGTAACAAGTGAGAACTGTATCTTAAAATGTCTCATGATGGCATTACTGATAGCATCCAGACGTCCATTTCCATGTCCATGGTAAACCTTTGCAATTCCATCTCTCTGAATTGAGATCTCGCAGGTGATTCCTCCCTTTTCCTGAATAAAGCTACAAGCCTTAAATTCAATAGGAGTCTTTTGATTAACATATTCTTTAACAAACATAGAATAAACTTCTTCTGGTTTAAGTTCCTTATGCTCTCTATCTGAAACTCCTTTGATATAGTATCCAACATCTTCCTTCATCTTCTTAGGAAGTTCCATACCATACTTAGTCTCTAAGATAAATCCAATTCCACCCTTACCAGACTGGCTGTTGATCCTTATTACATCTCCATCATAAGTACGTCCAATATCCTTTGGATTAAGAGGAAGATATGGCACTGTCCACATCTTATCCGGATCATCTTCTCTGCATTTCATGCCCTTAGCGATGGCATCCTGATGAGATCCTGAAAATGCAGCAAATACCAGCTTTCCGCAATAAGGCTGTCTTGGTGGTACTTCCATCTCTGTGAATTTCTCATATACTTCCTGAATACGAGGCATATCTGAAAAATCAAGTTTTGGATCTACTCCATGAGTATACATATTCATGGCAATAGTGATGATATCAACATTTCCCGTTCTCTCACCATTTCCAAAAAGTGTTCCCTCAATTCTATCAGCTCCTGCAAGAAGACCAAGTTCTGCATCTGCCACACCACAACCTCTGTCATTATGTGGGTGAAGAGAAAGAATAACATTATCTCTATAGATTAAGTTTTTATTCATATATTCTATCTGGCTGGCATAAACATGAGGCAGTGACATTTCAACTGTTGCAGGAAGGTTTATTATTGCCTTTCTATCTGCAGTTGGCTGCCATACCTGAAGTACTGCATTACAAACCTCAAGAGCATAATCAACTTCAGTACCTGTGAAGCTTTCAGGTGAGTACTCGAATCTGTATGGAGCACCTGCTTCATCAGCCAGTCTCTTTAAAAGCTGAGCCCCTTCAATGGCAATCTGCTTAACCTCTTCTTTAGACTTTTTAAATACCTGCTCACGCTGCGCAAGAGATGTTGAGTTATACACGTGAACGATAACATTTTTAGGATTTGCTCCCTGTACAGCCTCGAAAGTCTTCTTTATGATATGTTCTCTGGCCTGAGTAAGAACCTGTATTGTCACATCATCTGGTATTAAATTATCTTCAATAAGTCTGCGGCAGAATTCATATTCTGTATCACTTGCAGCAGGGAAACCTATTTCAATCTCTTTAAAACCGATCTTAATAAGTTCCTTGTAGAATTCGATCTTTTGTTCAAGATTCATTGGTGTTACTAGAGCCTGATTACCATCTCTTAAGTCAACTGAGCACCATGCTGGGGCATGATCTATATACTCTTTGTTAACCCATTCAGTACAATTAACTGGTGGCATAAAATAGCCTCTTTTGTAATGATCGTAATTCTTCATTTGCTTTTTCCTCCATTTTTAGTGATTGTTAGTACATGTCTTTTTGCCTATGCTGCCTTAAGACTTATTTTACCATTTTTTTAATAAAAAAAGCCTCTGCAACAGCACGCTGTTGCAGAGGCGAATAATACGCGGTACCACTCTGCTTCATATCTTCCTTATTGAAGATACCTCATTATCAGATACGAATGCATTCTGCATTTTATATCCTCCCACACATAACGGTTGGGCTCCGTCCTAAGGCTACTATTAATTCACCCGGCTGCTCCGAGGCGAGTTCGAAGATATTTCCTCCACTGTCTCGCAGCAACCGACAGCTCTCTCTTTGGAATCCCTATCTCTACTATTCCTCTTCTTTGCATTTCATTTATAAACTTTATATTGGGACTTTAGCACACAGATGCGCTAAAGTCAACCCAAAAAAGCCAATTTTCATCCATCTTTTTTCTTCTACCTTGTTTTATTCTCCCTAAATAAGTGATACAATTACCTAGATTTTAAAGGAAAATGCTGATTCAATGAAAGGAAAAGGATTATGCCAGAGATTACCAATGATTGGGCTATAAAATTAAAGCCTGAATATAGCAAGCCTTATTATAGAAAATTATTTGATTTTATTGGAAAAGAGTATTCCAGCCATACTGTTTTTCCACCTGGGGATGATATCTTTAATGCCTTTCATCTTACACCTCTTAACAATGTAAAAGTAGTTATAATCGGGCAGGATCCTTATCACGAACCAAATCAGGCTCACGGCCTGTCATTTTCAGTAAAACCAGGAGTTGATATTCCTCCTTCACTTTTAAATATTTATAAAGAATTACATGAAGACATGGGTTGCTACATTCCGGATAATGGATACCTTGTAAAATGGGCCAACCAAGGAGTTCTTTTACTTAATGCGGTATTGACCGTAAGAGCTCACGAAGCTGCCAGCCATCAGAACAAAGGCTGGGAAGAATTCACCGACTCTGTAATCAGGATTTTAAATGAAGAGGATCGTCCAATAGTCTTCTTACTCTGGGGAAGTTTTGCAAGAAGCAAGAAGAAAATGCTAAACAATCCTAATCATTTGATTCTTGAAGCACCTCATCCAAGTCCTCTCTCAGCTTACAGAGGATTCTTCGGTTGCAAACATTTTTCAAAAACCAATGAATTTCTTGAAAGCAAAGGACTAACTGGTATCGATTGGCAGATTGAAAATCTGAAATAAAAGCCAGATAAGATATTTTAAGGAGCAGCTATGGAAATATATATAATGCGACACGGCACCACAGATTGGAATGTGCAAAAGAAGATCCAGGGCAATACTGACATTCCCCTTAACAAAGAAGGCATTCTTCTTGCTGATAAAAGTGGTGAAAATCTTAAAAATACTGACTTTGATGTTATCTATACAAGTCCACTTAAAAGAGCCTATAGAACAGCCCAGGGAATAAGAGGGGACCGTACTGAGATCCCTATCATAAAAGACAATAGACTTATTGAGATGAATTTTGGAATCTACGAAGGAAAGACCTCCGAGGAAAGAGAGATAATCTCCAATAATTCATTTTCAAATTTCTTTAAAGCCCCTGAGAAGTTTGTTCCCGGAGAAGGGGGAGAATCATTTGACGATCTCCTTAAAAGAACAAAGGACTTTTTGCAGAACATGATCGAGCCTCTGGCCCTTTTATCTCCAGAAGAAAACCCATTTCGTCCGGGTCATCCTGTGGAACGAGTTTTCATCTCCGGCCACGGCGCCATGAATAAGGCTCTTATGATGTACATAAAAAAATGCACCGACCTTTCAAAATTCTGGGACGGCGCATTACAGGTTAATTGCAATATAATAATTGTAGAATATAAAAACGGTAACTATTCTGTAAAAAATGAATCAGCCTTCTTCGGTTAATTTCTTCTTTCTTTTATGCATTCCAACAAAGAACGCTCCCACAAAGAAAGGAAAGATCAGACTGTAAAATCTATAAAGGATGGCAGCTGCCGCTGCAGATTCCTTAGTGATTATAAGACTAAAAACTGTAATGAATACAAATTCAAATGTTCCAAGTCCCGCAGGTGCAACCATTACACAGCTGATCATATTGATCACAGCTAAAAGAAGCAATACTCTGACAGGATTCAGTTTGTAATGAGGGATCAAAATGATCCAAGGCATCACATACCAACAGCATAGCTTTACCATATTAAGACCAAGGAGGATGAAAGCTTCTTTCTTTCGAGAAAGGATATTTCGTCCTTCTTTATTAAATGCTGTAACATTTGTTTCTATCAATTCCAGCTTATCATGGAATCTGCTTCCTTCTTTTAAGATTTTTCTCGCAATCTTTAATATAAGATCCGCTAACCATTTAGAGGCCGCAAGGAACATAAGAAAAGCAACGATAACAGTGATAACAAGCACTCCTAAAGCCATATAGGTTTCATAGCTGGCAATACCCTTTTCCTTTGTAAAAAGCAGTATGATAAATGATACTGTTCCCATTATACCTATAGCTATCTTCTGAAAAGTATATTGAGTAAGTGTCATTCCTGTTCCCTTTGAAACCGGCACTCCGCATGAATTAAGATAATAAATCTCAGCAAATCCTGAGGCTGATCCAAGAGTCGCCGCCTTATAAAAGGCACAATAAAGACCGCACTTTATGCCATCCCAGAGACTTATCCTCTCTTTATCAAAATATGTCATTCGACAAATGATAGCCCCTTCAAAAAAGAAATAGCAAAGAGAAGCTGCTGCCACCATAACATTTACCCATACCGGTAAATTTATGATTATATTTGCAGCTTTATCACAAGTTTCTTTCTGCCAAATATATGCTAAATACACAAGGGCAAAGATTATTGCCCACTTAATAATTCCATTTCTGATTTCTTTTTTCATCTAAACACCCAACCAATTGTCTTTATTTCACTCTGAAAACAATACAATATATGATAAAAAAAGTAAAGCCGGAAATAAATCCCGGCTTTGATACTTCTTTATTTCTTCTTTATTTTTTTATTTCTTCTTTGTTGAAGTCTTTTTTGCTGCTGGCTTTGCCTTCTTTGTTGCAGTCTTCTTTGCTACAGTCTTTTTTTTCGCTGGCTTTGTTTCGTCTTCAAAGTCATATTTTAAAACTGTAACTGAAAGTGGAGGCACATCCATAACAATAGAATACTGTTCTCTATCACATGGTTCTTTTACAGCCTCAAACTTCTTCTTATTATTTCTTCCAAAACCGCCGAATCTTTCTTCATCTGATGAAAGGATCTCTTCATATTTTGTAAGACATGGAACACCGATCTTATAATCCTTTCTTTCAACAGGAACGAAATTACATATAAACATCAGCTGATCCTTTACAGAAGAACCTCTTCTTACAAATGCATAGATTCCAGTCTGTGCATCATCAACCTTGGTCCATTCAAAGCCAATAGGTTCATTATCATTATAGTAAAGTGAATCATATTTTGTATAAACATGGTTAAGTTCCTTAACCCATTCCTGCATTCCCTTATGAAGAGGATTATCCAGAAGGAACCAGTCAAGACTTCTTGCTTCACTCCATTCGCGACTCTGAGCAAATTCCTGTCCCATAAAGAGAAGTTTCTTTCCAGGATGACCTAACATAAATCCATAGGCAGTTCTCAGATTTGCAAATTTATCAAACTCCTCTCCAGGCATCTTATTTAACATAGAACATTTAAGATGTACTACCTCATCATGAGAGATAACAAGGATGTAATTCTCTGAATAAGTATAGCTGATAGAGAAAGTAAGCTTGTTATGATTAAAGCTTCTAAAATATGGATCTGACTTCATATATTCAAGGAAGTCGTTCATCCATCCCATATTCCATTTAAATAAGAATCCAAGTCCATCCATGGATGAAGGTGCTGTAACCCCTGGCCATGCAGTTGATTCCTCAGCAATAAGATATGCTCCTGGATTTCTTTCTTCTATAACACTATTTATATTTCTTAAAAGATCTATAGCCTCAAGATTTTCTTTTCCACCATGTTTGTTTGGAACCCAGGCTCCATCCTTCTTTCCATAATCCAGATAAAGCATAGATGCTACAGCATCAACTCTAAGTCCATCAATATGGAATTTCTCTACCCAGAAAAGTGCATTTGCTGCAAGGAAGTTAGCAACCTCATTGCGGCCATAGTCAAATATATATGTTCCCCAGTCTGGATGTTCACCCTTTCTTGGATCCGCATTTTCATAAAGAGGCATTCCATCAAATCTTCCAAGTCCATGTGCATCCTTAGGAAAATGTGCCGGAACCCAGTCAAGGATAACGCCGATCTTTCTTCTATGCATTTCATCGATGAAATACATAAAATCATCCGGTGTTCCATATCTTGAAGTAGGCGCATAATAATTGGTTACCTGATATCCCCATGAACCATCAAATGGATATTCTGCAATACCCATAAGTTCCACATGGGTATAACCCATTTCCTGAAGATAATCCCCTAATTTATCTGCTAATTCTCTATAATTATAGAATCCAAAATCTGAATCCTCATCTTTCTTCTGCCATGATCCTAAATGACACTCATAGATAGACATTGGCTCCTTAAGTCTAGTAACCCTGTCCTTCTTTGCTCTGTTATTCATCCAGCTTTTATCATTCCATTTATATTGATTAATATCATAAACGATATTGGCATTATCCGGTCTGACCTGATTATAATTACCGTATGGATCATCCTTATAAAGAACCTCTCCATATCTAGTAAGGATCTGGAATTTATATACTGTTCCTGGAAGAACATCTGGAATAAAAAGTTCATAAATACCAGATGCAGAATGGATCTGCATAGGATTCAGCATTCCATCCCACATATTAAAATCACCTACAACTGATACACGACGCGCATCCGGTGCCCATACTGCAAAATATGTTCCCTTTACGCCATCTATCTCACATGGGTGAGCACCCATTTTCTCATAAATGTCATAGTGTTTTCCTTCTGCAAAAAGGTAAGCATCAAAATCAGTGATCTTACCGTCATATGCATAAGCATCTGCAGATTCCACCACGCTTCCATCATAATATTCTGTTTTAAGTCTATATTTATTTCCTTGGATTTTTGTTGTTGGAAAATAAATTCCATAGAAGCCTTCTTCACTTATCTTCTCTAATGGATAATAAGTTTTCCCAGTGGCTGTTCTAATAGAAACCTTGTCTGAATGCGGTCTGTAACAGGTTACCACCTGTCCATCACCATAATCATGGATACCAAGAAGCTGCCTTGGGGCATTGATCTTCCCCGCCATAAGCTCATCATAAAGAACCCAATTCACCCAGTTATTAAGTCTCTCGTTCATGTAAAATAATCCTCCTGCCATTCACATACACTTTTATGCATAACCCTAGTAGACGCATTAACGTCACACTCTTTATTCTACCACGAAGCCTCGCTTCGTGCATCAAATAATTTAATCTATTTTTCTTGCCTCTGCCTACTGGTTAAGCTATACTTTACACAGGAAAAATGCATGACAAATTGCATTTTATGATCAAAAGGAAGGGACTGATAAAAATGCCTAAAAAAGCTGAATCAACCAAAGGAATGGCCGAGTTATCCCGGGAAATAAAAGAGAAGTCCTTTCAGAACTTATATCTTCTCACAGGTTCAGAACACTATCTCATAAATCAGTTTAGAGATCTTCTTGTTCAGGCTCTTGTGCCGGAAGATGATACAATGAATTATTCTCATTATGACACCTCATCCTGTGATGGAAAAACTATCGCAAATGATATCGTCACTCTTCCATTTTTTGCTGAACATAGAGTCATTTTAGTTGAAGACAGTGGCTTTTTCTTAAAGTCAAATGATGACCTTTTAGAAGGCATTGAAAAAATGGCAGATGAAAACATCTTAATCTTCTGCGAACATGATATGGAAAAGCAGGGACAGCTTACTAAAGCTGTTGATAAAAGAGGAAAACTCTATAAGATATTTGATGCAAAAAATGCTGTATATACTTTTGACACCATGGATGAAAGAACAATCCTTACATGGTTAAAAAAGAAGATCACCGACGAAGGACTAAGTGTCGATGACCGGGCAATATATAGATTATATGAAGTTGCCGGTCCCGATATGACCAATCTTTCAAATGAGGTAGAAAAGCTCATCTGCTATTCTCTGGGAAAAAATAAGATAACCGTAAATACAGTCGATGAGATATCCATTTCCAAAACTGAGGATAAAGTATTTGAAATGGTAGATGCCATATCAAAACATGATAAAAAGACAGCTATCCTGCTTTATAATGACCTGATGATACTTAGAGAAGCTCCAATGAAGATCCTTACTCTCATCACAAGACATTATAATATCCTAAGTCAGCTTTCACTTATGGATAACGAGAAATATGATTATACAAGAATGTCTAAAGTAGCTGGGATAAATCCTTATTTCATCAAGAAATATATGACCATAGTAAAACAGTATAAATATAAAGAGCTCCTTAAAGCAGTCACCCTCTGTCAGGACACAGATTACACCATAAAAACAGGTGCATTAAGCGATAAGGACGCCTTAGAAAAACTGATCATTTCTCTGGTTTAAATGCAATAAAAAAGACGCCTCACGGCGTCTTTTTTATATAAAACTAAGCGATCTTATTAACAGCTTTGTTAAGTCTTGAAATCTTTCTAGCAGCTGTGTTCTTGTGAAGGATACCCTTCTTAGCAGCCTTATCAATCTTTGATGTAGCAGCGAGAAGTGCTGTTGCAGCAGCTTCCTTGTTACCCTCAGCGATAGCAGCATCTACCTTCTTAACAAGAGTCTTAAGCTCTGTCTTAACTGCCTTATTTCTCATTTCCTTCTTCTTGCTTACAAGAATTCTCTTCTTAGCTGATTTAATGTTAGCCAATGTTCTTTACCTCCATAAAAGATTAAAAAATAATAATTTATTATGAATGATTCCATTTAGCCAAGACACGGTCAGCTTTCTAAAAAAGCCGGGCATGTGAAACCACTATCTGCGTAAAAATTTACACGCAAAACATATAATACAACAGCCAATAATGATAGTCAAGTGAATATTTCTCCATCTTTCATTACTATTCTTTTTGTCCCTTCCTTCGCAATACCAGGATCATGTGTGACTAGAATTATTGTTTTTCCTTCTTCATTAAGTTTCTTTAAAATCCCCAAAATTTTCTTACCATTTTCTTCATCCAATGAACCAGTTGGTTCATCAGCAAGTATAACTGTAGTATCCGCTATTATAGAACGAGCTATAGCTGTTCTTTGTCTTTCCCCACCAGAAATCTGATATGGATACTTATTTTTCTTTGAGATAATATCTAGTTCTTCCAATATCTGATCTACGTTCTTTGAATCATTTAAAGCTTTTTTATGTCTATATCTTAATGGAAGAACAACATTTTCATATACTGTTCTATCATTTATCAATGCAAAATGTTGCACCACGAAACCTATACTTTTATTTCTAAATGCAGCCATTTTTTTATCGGAGAATCCACTTACATCTTCGCCTTCAAATAAGTATTTCCCAGAATCTGGCTTTATGATTCCTCCAAGAACATTAAGCAGAGTAGTCTTCCCACAACCACTTTTCCCGGAAATGGTAACAAATTCAGCTTTTTTAATTGTTATATTAATATTTTTTAAAGCATCTATTTTTGCTTCTTTTTTTCCATAGCTTACCGAAACATTATTTAATTCTATCATTTATTCCTTCCCCCCAATATAGGTATCCAGTTTCATTTCTTTAATATATACTGCGCATGCCACACTCGTTATGATCAATATACTTATCATCGCATATTGAACCACCAAAACAGATTTAAGTGTATATCCAAAGATCAAAAGTCCCATTGAAGCAAGTACATCTCCAATAGCCATTATTAACCCTAATGCTATAAAGCTCTCTTTATTAATACTTTTACGCGATGCACCACAAATCATTTCAACTCCAAAAGTCTGAAAGTTTTCCCTAAGCATGCTACATAATGCTATAATATTCGCTGCAGCAGCAAATATTAGAATTATTATTACAATAATTCTAAACTGTTTTGAAACCTCACTAGTCATAGCAGAATACTTTTCTAATATATTTTCATGCCCTAAGGCCCCATTATATACAAAATAAATATTCCAGTTTTCCAATCCATGGTCTTTAATAATTTTTTTGAATGCTTCACCAGTCTCTTCATATCCTAAAGAAGAATTTATATATCCATTTACTTGATTTAACAATACTATTCTGGCAAATCTATCACATCGATCTGAATATAAAGCCGGCACAATAATATATCTTTCACATGATTTCATCTTATTATCAGATGAATCATAAAAAAAAGCACCGTCAGCCACAAAACCAATAACATAAAAATCAAATTTTTCTCCCATATAATAGGCCTTAAATGAATCATTTATCTTCAAAACGCCCTTATATGTTGATCCAAGTAATACAGGAATTCGATTTTCATCATTTAAACAATAATCATCACTTGAAAAAATGACCCCTTCAGAGATTTTTATATTATTCTCGTCAAAAAAACTTGAAGATACCTGAATTGACTTGGTTGCATACATCGTCTCCCCCAGATAATCATTTACTGCTTCATCCGAATAACCGTCCTCGTAACCATACAAAAACTGCTCTGGCATCTTCTGACTTGTCACTTCTAATACCTGACTTGACAAAGAATAAAATGAAAAATCTTTTTCCTTACCCAAATCTTCCAAAAAGAGATGTAATTTATCAAAATTCACTCTGCCATTCTCGTCATAATAATTGTAATATGACGCATCAGATAAATATTCTCCTGTACGATATAATGTCATATTCCCATATGTTTCCATATATTTCTTTTTTGCATCATCACTTGTATTCTTAGCCACAAAAGCTACTCCAAGAATATATAAACATAAACAAACAAGTAATATCATTACAACAGTTTGAAACCTATGTTTTTTTAAAATATTTAATCCATTATTTATCACTGCTTAATCACCTCTTCAATCGGAGCACGAAGTATATAATAGATAGACCATAAAAGAAATCCAGCTATAAATAAGTCGCTTATCAAATACCCCTTAACAAGCTGAATACCATATGCAGGATATATAACATAGCAGTAAATTAATCCAACTATAACTGACATAAGGAAAATCAAAAAATACTTAAGAAAAATAGTTAATCCAATATCTATTTTTGTTGCTCCAACAATTCTATTAATTACTAAATCTCTTTTTTGTTGTTCAATCCAACGTATAGAAATAAGGATCAGACATAAAAAACATGCGGTCAAAAGAAGAATAAACCATCTAGCCGTCACAATTTTAGGCATGACCATTTCTGAAAACTCAGCAGCTTTAGCAAGTTCATTTATTATCAACCCATTATCCACATAATATTTTTTTATTTCTGCACTTATAATATCTGGATCAATTTTTTCTAAATAGTCAAAAATAAAAACTCTTGCGTCTTTTAGATCAACCGTACTCATATTAATAAAGACATACGAATCATATATAGTTTCTTTTTCATATCCTAATACTCCAATAACCTGGTAATCCTTACCATTAATATTTATAAATTGTTTATTATCCTTGTTATAGGTTTCATTTACCCTGTCTTTACCTATAACACAAACATAATTATCCTTTTTAAAATCTGTAGCTTTAAAAAATCTTCCCTTTTTCATAGGAAGATTAATATAACTCTTATTAAAATAAATGTATCGTATTGTTCCATATTCCTGCTCAATATCAGTATAGATAGCTATACTTGATTTTAATGATTTCACTGCACCAATAATATCATCAGCATTTTCATGTTTTTCTATTCTTAATATTTCAACTGCATCCCCAAGATTACCTGATCCCATTTTATTCAATGCTTCCATCAGCGTAAGATGATTTAGCATTAATATAGATACAATCGGAATAATACAGAAAACTACTAAAAGCAGAATTGTTGTATATCTTATTTTATGCATATTTTTTCTTTATTCCCGTATTATAAAATTATAGTTAAAAAAAGGAATCTATATTTCAAGATTCCTGTAAAAAATCAGTTAAGGTGTTCCGTAATAGGCATACGCTGTAGGAAAGTAAAACCTAAAACCATGACATGGGACTGTTTCAGTTTTCGCCGTACGTTTTATATTTCCATTATCATAACATCTTCCAGTATCAGCCATACACTCGTCACCCTTTCCAACCATGGCCCTTATGTAATGCATTCCATAATAACCATCTGTTCCTGCCCAACATTCTTTATGACTTTTTTCATAACCATCAGGAAATATTGAAGCTCCACTATAAAAACTATCCTCCAAACTTTTTGCCTTTACATTTAATGATATGGTAAAAATAGCAATCACCCCAATAATCCCCGTTAAGGCAATTCGTTTTTTAATTATTTTATTTTGTTTCACTAATAAGTTTACCTCTTTTCTATTATTTTATTTACACTCAAATAAAAAAGCAGTATACTTTAGCTAGTACTTTTTTTGAGTGCTAGGTGTTTGGGACTTTGGTTATTCGCGAATTTAAGCCAAAGTCCTTTTTATATATACACAGTTATTTCAACTGTGATATATTAATAAATTATTTTATTTATATTTTTCTTTAATATATTTATATTGAATCAATTGCGATTATCATATCACAAATAAATGCACATTTCAATAAAAAATGTGCATTTTCGACTATAAATCATATAATGCTATTATCATCGTCAATTTCTGACAAACTTAATACATATAAGCTTTTACACTTAAAAAATGAGTTCCCTCCATACTTTTTTTGCTAAGTCTTATTATTAAAATAGTTCTTCGAGTTGTTAATATCCCAGAGCCTCACATAATACCCTGACCATATTCCGGATTTCCCTTGTATTCACAGGATGTTTTGCACTTTCAAAAGTCCAGATTACAGAATCATATTGGTAAAACCCGTTTGCCTCATATTCCCTTATTTTTAGCAAAGCTTCATCCCTATATTCCATGTCATCCATCATCCCAAAATGTTCCCAGAACACTTCTTTTCTTTCTTTGATATTCAACAGCGTAAAGTCAGGATGAACTGTTCTTTTCTTCAACCGCAGAGGTTTCTCATATAAAAAAGGAATACCATTTTCCTCTAGGATATCAGCTATTATCACTTCAGATTTTGAACGAACCCTAAGTCCTTGTCTTGTATAATACTCAGGATAATCTTCTTTGAATGGCAATCCTATATATTTCTGTTCTATCCATTTTTTAATATAATCTCCATCCGATATATAATGTGATTGAATCAGCTCTCTTTTACCTAACGACATCTCTTTAAGTGCAGTCTCATAAGGATTGCTTATTTCTGATGCTATATATTTCTCTAATGTATTCTTTGCATCCTTCAACAATGCTAAAAGTCTTTCATCATACTCTATCTGAGCTAGCATAAAAGCTTTTGATAGTTCTTTTTTTGATATGTATTCACCATTGGTGTCAGATTTTTCTCTCCGTATGAAATACTGGTACACATTTCCATGCTTTACCGCACGAAGTTTAACCTTTTGCGGTGCTATATTTTTTAGCTTTTCCAATTCACATAAGACTTGTTTAATACTGTTCTCTAACACATTAATCTCTTTTACCATTTCATGATTGTTCATCAAATATTCCATCCCCTTTTCCAAAATATAAACTCCTGTTTTCCTTGTAATATAGCCTTTCATTTCATCACTATCAAAACCAGGATCAAAGTAGCTGCGGCTATAATTTTCATATTTTCTTATCGTTTTATAGCCAACCGCAGCTCTCAAAATCAGTATCTCGGCTGCCGCGGCTATAATTTCCTTATTTTCTTATCCTTTTATAGCCAATCGCAGCTCTCAAAATCAGTATCTCGGCTGCTGCGGCTATAATTTCCTTATTTTCCTGTCTTTTTATAGCCAATCACCTCCCTAAAGCTCCACATCCAAACGTCAACGGCTATAATTTCCTTATTTTCTTATCTTTTTATAGCCAATCACCTCCCTAAAGCTCCACATCCAAACGTCAACGGCTATAATTTCCACATTTTCCTGTCTTTTTATAGCCATTCACCTCACTCAAGCTTCACATTAATTCACGGTTATTCCCAGCTCTCCCCCCTTTCTGGCAAGATTTACTCTTCTATAATTATCGCCCCATCTTTATCCGTTCTATAAACCTTACAGCCTGCCTCCTCCAACCTCTCTAGAGTTTCCTTATGAGGGTGGCCATAAAGGTTATTCTCTCCTGCAGATATTATCGCTATGTCGCAATCCACACTTTTAAGAAAAGCTTCCGAGGAAGAATATTTTGAACCATGATGAGGTACTTTTAAAATTCTGAGAACATCTTCTTTTTCCTTTTTATCTTCCACATCTGATTCTTCTTTTCCCTTTCTATCTTTCACATCAGAATCTTCTTTTCCCTTTCTATCTTCCACATCAGAATCTTCTTTTTTTCCAATAGACTGTTTTACAAGTTTTTCTTCAACATAGGAGCTGATGTCACCTGTAAAAATAGCTTCCATTTTTTTATATCTAAGCTCTGCCACCAAAGAATAGTCATTACCGCTGTTTTCAACCAGTCCATTAAAAAGCTGCCTTTGATCATGTTTTTCATATTTATCCTTTTTCACCATATCTCTACCATATTCACCTGTTTTCATTGTTTTTTCATCTTCAATAGATTTCTTATCTTTAAAAGGATACAGGATATTTATACTCAGCTCTCCCTTACTGATCACATCCCCTGCATTAAGATATATAATCTTAGTACTATGATCTTCTTTAGATTCTTTTGTATCCAGCCACGTGAGAACTGCCTTCATATTTTTATCTTCTGCAGTTCCTTTAGCAAAAGCGATATTCTTAATTTTTATTTTTTCTATATCTGAAAGATTGATAAGTTCGATTATCCCATTTATATGATCCTCATCTGTATGGGACACAAAGATCACATCTATCTTATCAATCCCATAATATTTCAATGCCGGGATAAGTGTCCTGTAACCTACATCCTTAACCGAAGAAGATCCTGCATCAAATATATAATTGCCGCTGCTTCTTGTATGGACGATACAGCAGTCTCCCTGACCAACATCAAGAAATAAAACACATTCCCGACATTGATTTATAATTTTTACTGTTCCTACGGAAATGATCATCATAAGGATATAAATGGATAAAGTTATCACATATTCTCTTCTTTTGTCATTTCCTATTTTTTCTGATCTATGCTTATGTCTGCGATGTCGAAATACCTGCTGATGAAACACCTGATTCCAAAGTGAATGATGATGAAACACCTGTTTTCGAAGTGAATGATGATGAAACACCTGATTCCGAAGTGAATGATGATGAAACACCTGTTTTCGAAGTGAATGATGATGAAATGTATGATACTTAAGTGCATGATAAATAAACACTGTTATGATATAAAAGATAACACATATGATAACAACTCCTGCTGTCCCGATATGACCTGTGGTTATATAAGAACCTGGAAGCTTTATTATAAATCTTCCAACTGCTTCGTAGATATTAAGCACCCACTTGGCAGGAAGAACTATTATAGAACAAATAAATCTCAGCCATCCTGCATTTGCTCCTACTCCTGACACACTTGCTGCATTTGCTCCTACTCCTGACACACTTGCTGCATTTGCTCCTGCTCCTAATACACTTA
Organism: Eubacterium sp.; assembly: GCA_017420535.1. GTDB lineage: Bacteria > Bacillota > Clostridia > Lachnospirales > Lachnospiraceae > Eubacterium_Q. The sequence goes on from JAFOIV010000061.1 coordinate 22,431, forward strand.
TTACATCAGCTCCTCCCCCTAACACACTTATCAACCTGATGATCAACAGATATATCCCAACTCCAGTAAAACCCGAAACAAGTGCAATGCTTAAAAGTGGCACAAGAAGCATATTTATCAAAAGCGAAAAAACAGGAATACCATAATAATTGTTTAACATAACAGGAAGCATGACAGCATTTAAAATAATACCCATCAAGCCTGCCTTTATCAGATATTTTATATATTTTCTAAGTCTAAGAGGAACCATAAGAAATCTTTCATTCTTAAAGATCAGTTTGTAAAAAACCTGACTGACAAGAACCCCTGCTACCGCAAGATAACTCATAATAAATCCCGGGGAATATATAGCATATGGATTAATGATGATATTTATAAAAAGAGCAAGAAATAAACTAGTAACCGAATCAGCCGCAGAAGAAAAAAACCTTCCACCCATTATAACTGTCATCATGATCACAGCGCGACTTGTCGCTTCTGCAAATCCCGTTATCGAACCATATAAAACAATAAAAATGATAGTCAATCCCGCTGCAGCTCTCCTCCTCCTGCATAAAAGCATGAAAAAAAAGAAAAAGGCTTCCGCAACAAGACTCACATGAAGTCCAGAAATTGCAAGCATATGGGCCATACCATTCATCTGATAAATGATATATTCTTCTCTATCAATATCTTCTTTATCTCCCAGCAACATAGAAGATAAAAGCCCCGCCTTCTTTTTAGGTAAAATTAAGTACAGCGCTTCCTTCATATCCATTTTTATCCCATACAGAATTTTTCTTAAACTGTTTCTTCTTTTAATTTCAATAACTTTTCCCTTGATCAAAAAATCAATACCTTTTGACTTATAATAGGAATTTTTGTCAAAACCTCCTGGATTAGATGCTTTCTTTATCTCCTCCAACTGCCCCTTTAAAGTTATTTGGTCCCCAGGCAGTATCTTATAATCTTTAGAGCCATCTTTTCCCTCGCCATTTATATAACTACCCTCGCCCTTTATATAACAATCCTCGCCCTTTGAACATCCCTCGCTGCTAATATACGCATCGCCATCTTTTAAATAAAAGATCACCTTTCCTTCTTTTGTTTTTATCACATAACTCTTATATCCATCCCCTTCCTTTAAACTTATTATTTCGCCAGAACATATAACCTCCGTATCCCCCATTCTTTTAAAGCTGCTTACTTCTCTATACCTAAGGCAGGAATACAATACTCCGTGACCCGCCCCTAAAAGCAAGCCAAAAAAAAGCAGGAAATATATGACTCGGATTTCTCCGGTCATATATTTTCTGCCTCTTCTGATTATCAAACCTGCCGTTAACGTGACAGGTATTATCCATAGTATATTACTTATTAGTAACCTAACTATTATCTCCCCTAAAACAAAGAGGAAGAGAAATAGTGCCAATGGTCTTTTTATCATAATCCTCCGCAATTTTATCACATCAATTCCCGTAATTAGGATCAATGCCTTTAATCACATCAATTACCGTAATAATAAAATGATGCGTCAGTATAAGTTGCCGTCTCAATATCCCCGCCATTCATAGTATTAACGGTAATAACAATATCTCCGATATTCCTTATCTGAGAAAGACTGTTTACAACTGCTGCTTTATTAAGAAGCAGCTCTTCCTTTGATAAAGATTCGTCTGCAGTAAAGCTTAATGATACTGTATTCTTACTAGTCATGATATATCCACTATAAGACAGCGTCTGCGGAAACTCTATCTGGGACATAACTTCCTCTATTGATACAGAAACATTATCCGGCTGTTTTAAAGGATACTTATCTTCCTTAGAAAGAAGCCTTTCTCCATCGGAATAATAAATTCTGATCTTGTTACCATCAGAAGATCTGATTTCTTCCTCAAGCCCTACTGAAACAGTATCTTTAACATTACCTCCCATGGAACAACCCATAAGAGAAAATGCCATAACCAGCATCATCAGTGCAGTGGTGATGCTCTTTTTGCTTTTTGTTTTTCCTTTGCCCTGATCATCAACGGCATCATGTTTGATTGGAATTCTCACAGTAAATGTAGTTCCCTTTCCTGATTCACTATAAAGTCTTATAGTTCCGCCATGAGCATTAACTACATTTCTTGATATTGATAGTCCAAGACCTGTTCCACCTGTGTCACGGCTTCTAGCTTTATCAACTCTGTAGAACTTGTCAAACACCTTATCCTTTGCATCATCAGGGATGCCGACACCTGAATCTGCAACCTTAACATAAAAATATTTATGGTCAGCATTAAGGGAAATCTTGATCCAACCATTATCTACATTATATTTAACAGCATTTTCTACAAGATTTGATATAGCTATTGAAAATTTAACGCTATCTACGTCTGCCACAACATCTTTATAGCTTTCATAGGTAAGACGAATTCCTCTATTTTCAGCAAGAGGAGTTACCCTCTTTAATATAACATCAATAAGCTCATTGATATTGGCTGATTTAAAATTCATGATGGTATTCTGCTTATCAGTCTTTACTAAGATAAGGAGATCATTTATTGTGGTGGTCTCTCTATCAATCTCAGCAACAATATCCGTCATAAATTCTCTATAGTCATCAACTGAAGTATTCTCATTTCCTAAAATGGATTCCGCCAGCACCTTCATTGACGCGATCGGAGTCTTTAATTCGTGAGATACATTTGAAACAAATTCCTGGCGGGATGAATCTGCTGATGCCAGTTTGCTAAGCACCGCATTATAATTTCGCACCAGATATCTGGTTTCCCTAAAACCTTTCTCCACGATCTGGGTATCAAGATTTCCATCTGATGCCTGTCTTATCTGTTTTGCAATGCTTTCAATATCTTTGACTGATACCTTGGATATCCAAATTGCAGCGAAAATTGAAAATAAAATAAGGACACTCCCAACTGCAATAAGCTTTTCCGCAATATCCTTATAAACCTTTTCAATTCTTTTAATTGAAGATGTTATTATAACTACTCCAGTAATATCATCCTTCTGATCCTTTACAGGATACATAACCTGCGCGATACTTCCGGCGATGTGATTTTGGCTGTCTTTCTTACCAGTCATTACATCCATTACATCTCCACTGATAATGTAAGTTCCGTAATTCTTGTCCCCCTTCTCCGTCTTATTGGAAAATGTATCTCTTAAGATTCTATAATCTCTTGATACTATCATGACTCGGCCTTCATAAAGAGACGCCACAGTCTTTGTCTCATACTGGATCCTGTCACTTCCGGCAATATTGCCTATTCCTATCTCTCCAATCTCTTCAGACAACTTCCTTGCATTTTCCATTGTAGTGTCAATAAGATTTCTGGATTCGCTTCTTCCTATCAGATGGATCATAAGAGCACTTATAAATGTAATAACTGCAAGTATAAGTATTATGATAGACGCCCGGATAAAGCCGCGCATACTGACATAAAATTGTTTATCTTTGTTCTTTTTCATCTATATCTTTAACTTCGCTTCCTACTGCCTGATAAGCCTTGTCATAAAAAATCTCCTGGCAATTGATCAGCGGTGCTTCGTGAGATACATATGGATAACTTCCATCCGGCTTTTGAACCCTGGCCTTAAAATTATCCTGAAGCATAGTATTAAAAATGTCTCTGATCCTTATTTTTATATCCTCATCCTTAACAGGCATAGCAACCTCAACTCTTCTAACCGTATTTCTGGTCATGAAGTCAGCAGAAGAAATATACATTTCCTCTCTTTCTCCTTTTCCAAAAATATAAATACGAGAGTGTTCCAAAAATCTTCCTACGATACTGATTATCCTGATATTATCAGTCTTTCCCGGAATGCCAGAACGAAGGCAATTAATGCCACGGATGACCATATCGACCTTCACCCCGGCCTTTGAGGCTTCGATCAACCTGTCTATGATTTTCTTATCAGTAAGTGAATTTATCTTTATACCAAGATAAGCTTCTCCACCGTTTTTTGCAACCTCTATTTCTCTATTTATTTTATCAATTATCTTATTTTGAAGATTCTTAGGAGCAACCATCAGCTGATCCACAGACTCCATAACTTCCCCAAGACTAAGCTTTTTAAATATAAGCGCCGCCTCTTTACCAATACGCTCATCTGCAGTCATGATACAGATATCGGTATAGAGTCTGGCAGTCTTTTCATTATAGTTACCTGTGCCGATCTGAGTTATATACTTGATGCCCTCATCAGTTTTTTTAGTAATAAGGCAAAGCTTAGAATGAACCTTAAGTCCATCCAGCCCATATATCACATGACATCCTGCCTGTTCCAGCTGTCTTGACCATTCAATATTATTCTCTTCATCAAATCTTGCCTTAAGTTCAACTAAAACATCCACCTGCTTGCCATTTTCAGCAGCTTCCACAAGATATTCAACCACCTTACTATGCTTAGCTAATCTGTAAAGGGTCATCTTTATGGAAATGACTTCTGGATCATTTGCAGCCTCATGAAGCATATTGAGAAATGGCCTGATACTTTCGTAAGGATAAAATAACATCTTATCCTTTTCCATTATCTGAGGAATAAGCGGCTTTGTCTCATCAAAGGAAGGTGATTTCTGTGGTACACGTTTTGTAAAATACAGTTCTTCCTTCTTTCGAAGAATATCCTGAATATCAAATACAAAAGAAAGGTCCAGCGGTGAATTCAACTTAAATAACATATCCTTATCAATATTGAGATATTTCTTCATACGATTAAGGACTTTCTTATCAAGATCCCTGGTATATTCCATCCTTACCGGAGTAAGCTTCTTTCTCATCTTGATAACTTCTGCCATATGATCTCTATAATTTAATTCTTCATCATATACTTTATCCGCATCAATATCAGCATTTCTAGTAACTCTTATAAGAGACTTACTGGTAATATTATATCCCTGAAAGACACTTGGCAGAAAATGTAGTATCAATTCTTCAGCCAGCATATAATAGCCCTTATTTCCAGGAATCTGAATAAGCCTTCTGAACATGCCGTTATTACATGGAACAATTCCAAGTCTTTGCTTATTGGCCTTTGTTTCAAGCACTGCAACAGCACATATTTCATTATTCTTTATAAATGGAAATGGCTGTTTCTTACTCACCGTAATAGGTGAAAGAAGCGGCAGTATCTCTGCTTCAAAATACTGCTTTAAAAACTCTCCTTCCTTTTGATTCAGCCTTGCAAAATCTATAAGATGAATCCCCTGATCCTGAAGCTTATTCATTAGATTTGCATAAGATGCATCCTTACGTATATTAAGGCCTTTTACCTTTTCCCTGATAGCCTCTAATTGTTCACTGGCCTTCATATTGGTCTTGTTATCTTTTTCATCATCAAGGAGCATCTCATCATGAAGAGAACCAACTCTTACCATAAAGAATTCATCAAGATTGGTCTGATATATAGATACGAAACTAAGTCTTTCACATAAAGGAGTTCTCTCATCCTCTGACTCTTCTAAAACTCTCTCATTAAATCTGAGCCATGAGAGTTCCCTGTTTTCATATAACTGTTCACCCATAAAAACCTCCAAATATAAAAACCCCATTAAACTCCATCAATACCCTTATATTATAGTAAAAAGGCAGCTTTCATTCAATGAAGTATTACACTATTTTTTAAAAACCAGAAAAAATTAAGACATTTTTAATATAATTTATTTTGACATAAAACCCGGTATAAATTATCATAGTAAATGCATATTTTTAAGAAACCAAAAGAGGAATTATGAAAACATTTTTTAAGAAATATTCATTTGCATTATGGGCACTTTATATCCCGGTATACTTCATTTCATTCATCTATCTTGAAAAAAGAAATGACGTAAACTTTAATTATATCCACTGTGCATTAGATGATAAAATACCATTTATGGAAGCTTTTATAGTTCCTTATCTTTTATGGTTTGTTTATATTTTTGTATCAGTGGCATACTTTGTATTATTTGAGCGAAAAGAATTCAACCGTCTTGCATGGTATCTTGCATGCGGAATGACAATGTTTCTTATAATTTCTTATATCTACCCAAATGCCTTAGATTTAAGACCCGCAGTATATCCAAGGGATAACATATTTACTGATATGGTAAAGAAATTGCAATCTACAGATACTCCAACAAATGTATTACCAAGCATTCACGTATATAATACTCTTTGCGTTACCACAGCTCTTTTATTTAATGAAAGATTTTCAAAGAGCGCCTTAAGACGCGGGCTTATAATAGTTCTTTCAGTACTAATAATCTTATCAACAATGCTTTTAAAACAGCATTCAGTTATAGACGTTTTTTCAGCTTTTTTAATGGCAGCTGTATTCTTTGTACTTATTTATGTTCTTCCACAATATAAAGAAAAGGACAAAAACACAAAGAATATCACAGCTTAAGGAAATGGAATAGAGGTTTTTATTCATGAAAAAAAAAGAGAAGATACTTACTATCGCAATCCCATGTTATAATTCTGAAGACTATATGGATAGAGCCATTACGTCATGCCTTATAAATGAAGATTGTCTCGAGATAATAATAGTTGATGATGGTTCAACAGATGGAACAGCTGCAAAAGCTGATAAATATGCTGCCGACCATCCAAATGTTATTAAAGTCATCCACAAAGAAAATGGCGGCCACGGAGATGCTGTAATGACCGGTCTTAAAAATGCTACCGGAAGGTATTTTAAAGTTTTAGACAGTGACGACTGGCTTGGTAAAAAAGCCTTAAAAGTTATCCTTACTTTTCTTGATGAAAATGAAAAACTGGATACAGAATTTGATATGCTTATCTCCGATTATGTATATGAAAAACTTGGCAAGAAGAAAAAGCGCCGCATCACATACCGCGGTATCATGCCAAGTCGTACTTCCTTTACCTGGGATGAAATTGGCAAATTCAAGCCCTGGAAGAATATCCTTATGCACTCTGTAATTTATCGTACTGATCTTCTTCGTCATACAGGCCTCACTCTTCCAAAGCACACCTTCTATGTGGATAACATTTATGTATATCATCCTCTTCCATATATGAAGAAACTTTACTATATTGATGTGGATCTTTATCATTATTTCATAGGAAGAGATGATCAGTCAGTAAATGAAACGAATATGATAAACAGGATCGATCAGCAGCTTTTAGTAACTAAGCTCCTTATTAAGGATCATCCACTTCGTACTATAGAAAACAGAAAATTACGACGTTATTTAAGCCAGTATCTTGCAGTAATGATGGCCGTATCAACTTCCTTCCTTCTTAAGGACGGATCTCCTGAAGCCCTGGCCAAAAGAGATGAATTATGGCAGTTTTTAAAAGATCAAAAACAAGGCCAGTATAAATATGTTAACCGACATATTCTGGGACTTGCAATGCAGATGAGATCAAAACTCGGAACCTTCATAATAAAGATCGGATATAAAATATCTCAAAAATTAATTGGTTTTAATTAAACTTATAACTAAAACAAAAAAAGAATGTCAACAGGTTAAACGCATAACCTACTGACATTCTTTTTTGTTTAAAGTGATTATTTCTCACTTACCCCATCTGTCTTAATAATGAATTTAACATTTCCAGTCTTACCATCCAAAAGACCAGTGAAACTCTGATATTCTTCTGATAAATCTCTTAATGTATTAAGTTTACCAAGAACCTCATCCATATCAGCCTCACCGTTATTTATTGCCTCAACGATCTTAGATGTTGCATCTTCTAATTTATTTGCACCATCATTTAACTTGGCATTGTTATCTGTAAGTTCTTTAGAACCTGAGTAAAGAGTTGATGCTCCATCATTAAGTTCTACTGAGCCGTCGTAAAGTGAAGCAGCGCCCACCTTTACTTTATTTGAGCCATCAGCAGCCTGTGACATTGCTCCCTTAAGTGTATCAAGCTTTCCCCCGAAAGCTGTTACCTTTTCGTCAACGCCGCTAAGAGTTACATTTGCTCCAGCCTGTGCATAAGCTTCGCACATTGACTTAATTGTACTTCCTGTACCAGCAAGTACTGTTGTAAGATTTGTCTTAACATTACCCATTACATTCTTAAATTCACCAGAAAGATTTGCATATTCGTTTGCATAACCTGTGCCGTATCCCGTTGCGAATCCAGTTCCATAACCTGTTCCATATCCGGCTTTATAAAGTGAGATCTCAAGTTCTGCCATCTGAGTTTCAACTTCACTCTTAACTGCTGCTGTAACCTGATCCTTTGTTTCTGGAGCTGCCTGTAATAACTGTTCTACAGTAATGTCCTTTGCTTCTGCGATCTTCTGTAACTGTAAAGTTACATTTGCTTCTATAAGCTGTGTCTCAAGAGATGCTATAGTTGCCTTCTGCTCATCTGTTGCCATAGCGTTAACTGATGCGAGAACTGTATCAGAATCAAGAGATGAAATTGCTGCATAAGCTGTTTCTTTTAATGTATGTTCTTTTCCATCTGATCCAAGGTATGAACCTCCATTACCAAGAGCGGCTCCCTTAGCTGCCCCTGTCTCACCTATTACTTTTGCTGCTCCATAATTTGGATCTGCTGCTGCAGCCTCAGTAACCTTCTTTAATTCAGGTGCTGAATCATTGATACTTCCATAGACAGCATTTGTAACACTCTTTGTCATAGATTCTGTAAGATCTGCTTCTGACATTGCACCGAGTTTTTCAGCTTCCTTCATGATAGCTTCCTTACTCTTTTTCTTTTCTTCCTCAGACATATTTCCAGCCATTCCCTTAACACTTGGAATGCTGATATTCTGAACCTGATCATTGATCTGATTTATTCCGTCTGAAAGGGCACCTGCACCGTCCTTTAACTGGCCTGCACCATTCTTTACTGCTGTAGTTCCATCATATATTTGAGCTACGCCATCATTTACCTTTGATGCGCCATCAGTATAGTCCTTGATTCCTTTTACAAGATCTCCCATACCTTTGTTATATTCACCTGAAAGTGAATTGATCTTATCTTCAAGATCAGCAGCATCAAAATCTTTATCTGTAAGTGCTGTTGTTGTTGCAACAGTTACAGCCATTGCCATATTAAATGATGTTGTATCTGCTGTGACTTCTAAATAATCAGGAATGTTGAATCCCTCAGAATCAATTCCAAGGCTGTCCTTTAAACCTGGCATTCCCATACCAACGATGATATAACGTCCGCCATCTGAAACAAGCTTACCATTTGTTACATTTACATTAGTGAACTTGTCAGCATCCAGCATAAATCCTGTTGCCATAAGGAATGGAACATAGCAATCCTTTTCCTTTGCTTTATTGATATAATCAAATCTGATCTTTACTGTACCTTTCTTTCCAGCAAGTTCTTCTGGCTTTATCTCTTTGTCATTGAGATAATATGTAACCTTAACTGCTACAGGGATTTCCTTATCAGTTGTTCCCTGATAATAAATATCATTTCCATTGGCATGCCATCTAACATTTTTGCCATTCTGTTCAAATGTTTCATCACCCTTTACATTATTTATATTCTTTAATTCTGAAACATCTGCAATAAATTCTGATTTATCACTGTTCTTTAACCAGTCACTGACAATAGTCTTATTTACATTACCATTTGCATCAGCAAGTACATATACTGTCTCATCCTTATCAGCATTCTGTGGCGCATTTAAGCTAAGTGAATCTGATATTACATCTGTAAGACTTGATGCATCAGTATCTGAAGCTAAAGTCTCAACCTGAGGAACTTCTCTATTTGCATTATTTGCTGTTGAACAACCAACTGTTGTAATAACTAATGAACAACAAAGACCAGCTGCAATTAATCTCTTACTGCTTACTTTTCTCATATTATCAATCCTTTCTAATACAATTTATACTGAAGCCATCACATCAGTATCAGATTTTTTATCATTCTTAAGGCCTCTTAAACCTTTTGTTGTATGAATTATAAGACCATCAAGTACTCTTAATGCTGCAGGAAGGAGAGTGATTACTACTATCATACTAATGAGGGCACCACGGGCCATTAATTTACAAAGAGCACTTATCATATCTATCTCTGAATAAACACCAACACCAAATGTTGCTCCGAAGAAAGTAAGGGCACTAACTATAATAGATGTCATTGAATTTGTAAGTGCACTTGATATTGCTTCTTTCTTCTCTAATCCGCTTAATCTGGCATCCTTATATTTGTTAGTCATAAGGATCGCATAGTCAACTGTTGATCCAAGCTGTATAGTACCGATTACTATTGAAGCAACGAACGGAAGAACAGTTCCTGCATAATATGGGATACCCATATTGATAAATATTGCGAACTCAATAACACATATAAGAATGATAGGAAGTGTTGCTGAGCCAAATACAAAGAAAATGATAAGGAATACAAGTCCGATTGAAACTGTATTTACCTTGCTGAAGTCAGTATTTGTTATATTAATAAGATCCTTGGTACAAGGTGCTTCACCAACCAGCATTGCCTTTGAATCATATGACTTAATGATCTTATTGATAGATGAGCACTGTGCATTAACTTCATCAGATGCAACTGCATATTCTGACATAACCAGCATCATTCTATATTCGCCATTATCAAAGACTTCCATAATGCTGTCAGGGATCATTTCTCTTGGGAATGTTGGTCCCATAAGAGATTCAAGTCCAAGTACTGCTTTGACTCCATTGACTTCTTTTATCTCAGCTATCAGATTATTGATATCTTTCTCACTCATATTGGAATCAAAAAGCACCATATGAGTTGAATTCATATTGAATTCTTCTTTTAATTTTTCATTTGCAGCGATACTCTTTAAATCCTTTGGAAGAGAAGTATCAAGGTTATAATAAACTTTTGTATTCTTATATCCATGTAATGCAGGAATGATAAAAATTGCAAATAAAAGTATAGAAACCCATGAATACTTAACTATTACCTTTGGAAGTTTTTTAAAATCAGGAATAAGTGATCTATGGCTGGTCTTTGATATTGCCTTATCAAAAGTAAGGATCAATGAAGGAAGTATTGTTACACATGTGATAACACCAAGTATTACACCCTTTGCCATAACAACACCAAGATCAAGTCCTAATGTAAAGCTCATAAACATAAGTGCTACGAAACCGGCAACAGTTGTTATTGAACTTCCTATTACTGATGAAAGAGTACTATTGATGGCATCTGCCATTGCCCTTTCATTATCATCTCTATATTTTACTTTTTCCTGACAATAGCTGTGCCATAAGAAGATTGAATAATCCATTGTAACAGCCAGCTGAAGTACTGCCGCTAAAGCTTTTGTTATATATGAGATCTCTCCTGATATAAAATTTGTACCCAGGTTATATACAACCGCCATTCCTATACTTAAAAGGAAGAATACCGGTATAAGGAAAGAATCCATTGTAAGTGAAAGAACTATAAATGTTATAAGTACTGCTATTCCTACATAAACAGGAACTTCTTTATCGCAAAGATTCTTGGTATCTACAACCACTGCTGACATTCCACTAAGAAAGACCTGTTCCCCTGATATCTTTCTTATTTCTTCAACCGCATTCATTGTCTCATCTGATGACATTGTGGAATCATAGATCACCATCATTAACTTACAGTCACCATTTTCAATTTTAGACTCGATCTTTGAAGGAAGAAGCTCTTCAGGTATTGATATATCAGCTAAAGCTCCGTACCAAACCACCTTCTTTACATGATCAACATTTTCTAACTTAGCCTGTAACTTTTCTACATCCTTATCAGGCATCCCTTCAACAACTACAACCGAGAACGCTCCAGTTCCAAAATCCTTAACAAGGATATCCTGGCCTTTCATTGTCTCAATATCTTTAGGAAGATATGTAAGGACATCGTAATTAGTTCTCGTTTTGAGATATCCGATCGCACAAGGTACTAAAAGTATAATGCCAACTATTAAAATGAGCATTCTGAAACGTACGACAGTTTTCCCAAAATTCTTCATGCTATTACCTCCAATCTTTATTTTCATTAGGTATAATAAATCTTTATTATTTTTTTGTAATTAGACAAAATTGGAGTTTTGTAAAGAAAAGGAACACAGAGTTTTTTTTGTAACCTAGAATTTAGTGTTTCTAACATAAAAAAATCCCGTTTCATATGAAACGGGATCCAAAATTTTTTTATTTAAATGTAATTTCTTGGGTTAACTGGCTCTTCATTTACCCATACTTCAAAATGAAGATGAGCACCTGAGGCAACCCCTGTCTCACCAACATATCCTATAGTCTGTCCTGCAGACACATTGTCACCAGTAGAAGCTGCGAAACCAGACATATGCTGATATAACGTACAAAGACCATTACCATGACTTATGATAATGTAATTTCCTCTGATGTAACTATATCCTGTAGAGGCTACATAACCATCACCTGCTGCCACGATAGAAACACCGTAATCAGCCCCGATATCTATTCCTCTATGCCAAGTTGAAGCTCCTGAGATTCCTGTATCTCTAGGGCCATATGGTGATGAGATATAATAGCTTGATGGACAAGGCCAGCAGCAGATTGTACCATCACCACTGATAACTGGTACATAAGTATCTCCATCATCAGAAGATGAACTTGCAGCGGCTGCAGCGGCTGCTTCCTGTCTCTTCTTTTCTACTTCCGCCTCTAATGCTGCAATCTCACTTGCCTTTGTTTCAATATCTTCATCAAGTTCTGTAATAAGTGAGTTAGTTTCTGAAATCTGAAGGTTATATTCTCCAAGTTTTTCTTTCTTTTCATCCTGGAAAACCTGAAGTGCACCCTGCTGAGCTTCATTTTCAGCTTTTACATCATTGATCTCTTTTAATTTCTGCTTCATCTTTTCTTCGCCATCAGCAATATCCTTTTTAATTGCTATAAGCTTATTGAGCTGCTCCTGATCAAAAGTTGAAACCTGCTCAACATATTCTGACTGATTAAGAATACTGTCAAAATCTTCAATAGAGATAAGAGCTGATATATAATCAATATCACCATTTTCATATGCATATTGCATACGTTTTTTCATTGATGCATACTGATTTTTTTCCATAATATGAGCATTCTGAAGTTTCATCTCAGTAATGGTAAGCTGAGCCTGTAATTTATTTCTCTGCTCTTTTAATTCAGCAATCTTTGCATTATATTCGCCGATCTCAACATCTAACTGCTCTATAGCAGCATTTGTATCTGCTGCTTCCTGGTTAAGAGTAGCTAATTTATCCTCAGCCTCTTTCTTCTTTGCTTCTGCCTCTTCTTTTTCTTTCTTTGCATCATCCAGGTCATCTGCCTTAACGATAGAAAGACTATTTATATTATTAATTCCAACTGGAAAGACAAATGTTGCGGCAAGCATGCATGTCATAGCCGCTTTTATTATTCTCTTTTTTGTCATTTTATCCTCCAAAAGTAAACGTAACATTTTTGTAACAAATATAAATTATATACCATCTATTGAATTATGTAAACACTAAACCGAAAAAAATACTGAAAATCTATTCTCATCTATCCCATCAGATTCCGCCCAGATCCTTGCTTTATGTTCTTTTACGATACTCTCTGCAATGGTAAGTCCAAGCCCATATCCATTTGTTACTTCTCTGGTTTTATCTGCTCTGTAAAATCTTTCAAACAGATGAGATATCTCTTCTTCATTTAATGGCTCGCCGTGATCTGAAACCGAAAGAAGTATTCCTTCTTTTCTTCCTTTATATTTTCCCTTCTTAAGACTTATCACCACTTCACTATTCTCATAACTGTATTTCTTTGCATTATCTAAGAGAATATCCATAAGTCGTCTTAATTTTATCCTGTCTCCCTTAATGATAAGGTTTTCATCAATTTCTGCAGTAAGACTTTTCTTATCTTCAAAATATGTTGTTTCCCAGGAAAGAACAGCATTTTCTGCCATTTCACTAAGATCAACTTCCTCAAAGACTAGCTTTTGATCCATATCTCCTCTTGCCACTTCGATCAATTCACCAATCAGTTCCTTCATTCTTTCTGATTCAAAATGGATATTATCAAGTCTTTTCAGATTTCTCCTATTCTTTTCCTCATCCTTTTTTAAAGAACGCCTTACCATATCAGTTCCTGACATGATAACCGTAAGAGGAGTCTTAAGTTCGTGGGAGGCATCTGCAATGAATCTCCTCTGATCATTCCATGCTCTTTCCACCGGATAAGTAACCCATTTTGCAAGAAATATTGCCACAATAAACATTATAACAAATACTCCCAGACTGATCTTAAGCCCATTGATAAGTATATGATCCAACGCTTTTATATCATTTGAAATATCAGCAAAGGAGATTATTGTCCCCCCGGTATCCAGTTCCTTTTCCATACATATAAAGTCATAATCTGATAGGTGCTGATATTCATCTTTATCTGAAAGATAATTCGCCACAAGCTTTGTTATGTCACTATTTGAAACATAGAAGATTTCATTTTTTTCCTTGGTTATAACTCCTGAGGAATCTACAGAAACAACTATTGTTGCAACTCTTCGGCCCATTCCCTTATTCCCTTCAAAAGGGTTTCCCTTGCCATTTCTTTCTTTTCTTCCTTCTTCATCAAAATTCATATTGAAAGGTCTTTCAAAGTCTTCAATAGCTTTTGAAAGAGCTGTCCAGTTTTCTGTCTTCATAGCATTTCTTTGGATCAGATACTGAAAAGCCAAAATGGCCCCAAGGAATAAAACCACGATGATCATCATGATTAAAATGAATTTTATTTTTAATTTATTTATAACGGGATTCTTCGATTTTTTCATCATTTCTCCTCTAGATGATAACCCATTTTCCTTACAACCGAAATTGATACTCTTGTCTTAAGGCTGTCTAACTTTCTTCTTAAAAATGATATATAAGCCTCAACATTATTATCTCCAGCATCTGAATCATAACCCCAGATCTTATTTATTATGGTTTCTTTAGAGATAATATTCGTGCCATTTATCATTAAATAACGCATAAGCTCAAATTCTTTGGCATTTAGTTTAATGCTCTTTCCTTTACAGGATAATTCTGCCGTAGAAGGAGAAAGAGTTATATCTCCAAAGGCAAGCTCATCAGGTATCATATCCGACGCTTTTCTTCTCATAATGGCATGCAATGCCGCTATAAGCTCTTCATTTTCAAAGGGTTTTGTAAGATAATAATCCGCGCCGCTTTCAAGTCCTGTAACTCTGTCGCTAAGTTCAGTCCTGGCCGTCAGCATAAGCACCGGGGTTGTGATTCCCTCGTTTCTTATCTTTCTTAGGATTTCAAATCCATCCATATGAGGAAGCATAACATCTAATACAATGGCATCATAAATCCCGGAAGAAGCATCATAATATCCATCTTCCCCATCATTATCCACATCCACTGTTTCACCTGATTCCTCAATAATATCTGCTATTGTATCTGCAAGTCTTATCTCATCTTCTACAACAAGTATTCTCATTTGATCACCCCTAACTAAAAAAAACATCTTCTATCTTGAATTTTATCATAATGGTTTCTAAAATAATATGTAAAAACTAATGGGAGGTTAATTCTAATGCCTGAATCTACTCTTACTAAAAAGGCTATCACAAAAAGCTTAAAAAAACTTACAAAAGAAAAACCTTTTGATAAAATTGTTATTTCCGAGATTGCTGACGGATGTGGCATCAACAGACAGACTTTCTATTATCATTTTAAAGATAAATATGCATTGTTAAAATGGATCTATTCCACTGAATATATAGAACCTAACATGAAGGATGTTACCTTTGAAAACTGGGACTCCCGTATATTAAAGATATTGGACCAGTTAAAAGCAGATAAAGAATTCAGTATTAATACCATAAAGCATGCCAATAATATTCTTATAACCTTCTTTATCGAAGTTGCAGAAGACTTATTTGAAGATGCCATAAACCTGCTTGATGAAAGAAATGTTGTAGATCATCAAACCAGGAAATTTTTTGCCAGATTCTTCGCCTACGGATTATGCGGAATGATCACTGAATGGGTTCTAGGCGGTATGGTAGAAGAACCAAAAACCATCTCCAACAATCTGAAGCTTTTACTAGATAGCAGTGAAAAGGCCGCTTACCAAAAGATGCATAATGAACTGAATTCTTAAATAAAATCCCCTCAAATGCTTGAGGGGATTATTTTTTATCTTCCGGCTTTTAAGTCTTTTTTATTCTGATACATAGCTTCATCTGCTCTCTTAAATACATCCAGGAATTCCTTATCCTTCTTTGGATCATATTCTGAATATCCAACTGCAACACAGACACTAAGCCATGGCTCTGAATCATTTAGATCTTTTGCCTTCTGATAAGGCTTTAATTTCTCTAACAATTCAGTTTTGTTGTTATAATCCCTTCCTTTAAGAACTGCTACAAATTCATCGCCACCAATTCTAAAAACCGGGCTATGTTCAAATGTATCACAGATAACACTACTCATAAGCCTGATGGCAATATCACCTTTGGAATGTCCATAATTATCATTTATGGCTTTAAGACCATTCATATCCAACATTACAATTCCAAATTCTGCATCTCCATCCTTTATAGCTTCCTCTAGCATTCTTACTTCTTCTTCATATGCTGTATGATTCTTAACACCAGTTAATTCATCATGATAAGCCATCTTCTTAATGGTGGATACAGATTCATTGATCTTAATAAGGGAAGCATTCATAGCATCTGCTAATTCTCCTACCTCATCATCAAAGGATTTCTCAATGGTAAAATCATAATCCCCTTCCTGAATCCGCTTTGCCGCATCGGTAAGTTTCATCAGAGGTTTTATGATATGTTCAGATGATGAAACAACTACAATAAATGCAATTATATATGCTATACATATAACTGCTATAGCTTCCGTTATGGATTTTTGCCGTTCGGAGAAAATTTCCTGCGTCGGGGCTGTAAGAACCAGCATCATGCCATTTCTTAAGGTTTCAAAGGCTAATGCCTTTTTCTTTCCTTCATATGTATATGAAATAAGCTCGTCTCCTGAAGAGGATTCACTTAACAGCTCCTGATTACTTGTAAATTCAATATCTCCACCAGCACCACTTATTCCTGATGGAATCTCAGGATGATAATACACCTTTCCTATCTCTCCTGAAGAAATATAAGCATATCCCGATTTATAAATAGTCATATCTTTAACGATATCTTTGATACTATCAAAATTAATATCAACTCCAACTACTCCAACTAATTTTCCATAAAAATAAACCGGCATACAATATGAGATCATATATACACTTATATTCTCATTTAAATACGGACTAAGCCATACAGCCTCTCCAACTTCCACAGGCTTATAATACCAGTTGGTTCTTCCTTCACTGGATTCACCGTATTTTGAAACATCAACGATCTTAACCGAATCATATCTTCCGCTCTTAACATTTTTAATATACCAGAATCCGTCATTAGGAACCTTATCCACATTAAAATGCAGATAAAATGTATCTATTCCATCAATGTCCGACGTTGCATTAAGAAAAGTCTGTGACAGATATTTCTTTAAATTTTTTCTAAAATGAAAATTATCCAGGTCATTTGGACCAGTGATGTAATTTTGCATGGCACTTGCAACATATTTAACTACATCCTCAGCTCTTATCAATAACAGGTTAACTTTCTCACCATTCTTATAGCACATCTCATTCATAGACATGGATGCTTCATTAGTTTCAAATTTATTGATATTTTTTATATTAATTAAACCAAGGAATAATGAAATGATAAGTACCATTCCCGTCACCATTCCAATAAGCCTATATCTTATTGAATGCAAATTATTATCCTCCCAAAACCCCAAAATAAATAACAAAAAACCGCAATAATATATAAATATTATACATCACTACGGTCATTTTTTTAAATATATGAACTTAAAAAAAATCTAAATATTTTGTGTAATCAATTTGCAACTTCAAGGACTGCATCACTGAGTCTGCAATATGTATACTTATCATCAGGAGAATCCTTATAGGTTTCAAACCTGCCGGTTATTATTATCTCTGTATCCTGAGGTGGATAATCATCAGGATATACTTTACTTCCATCATCCCACACAAATTCCATTCCCTGCTGACAACAAGCCATAGCATCTTTTATAAGGCAATAATGATAATTCTGTCCTGTCTTTTCATCATATAATGTAATTAGAGTTCCCTTGATCTTTATAATCTCATTTGTGTGAGTTATAGGATCCATCATAAGATTATAGATAGTAGCATAAACCATATCCTTACTCATATTGGTAGTATCACAGTCTATCTGATCAGCAGTATAGGTAAGTACCCCATCTGTAGCGTCAGTTGTCTTTGTACCGTTTTCAGTAACATCTGCCGGCTTTGCAGTACTCATCTCTGTTGTAAGTTCAGTACTTTCTTCCGTGGTTATTTCGGTAGTGCTCTCTTTATTTTCTTCTGTTGAAGACTCTTGTTTTGTTCTTTCATCAAGAACATCCTGAACACTTTTAGTACCAGAACCGCCACCTCTTCTAGAAGAAGGATTGCCACAACCGCTTAAAAATACTAAAGAAAAAATCATAAAATATGAAATCAGCTTTTTATTTTTTCTCTTCATCAGACTAACGCCTCCTAGGCTTTTACCAATCTTTTAATGATACAATGAATGATAAAGATTATAAGATCTACCATTACAATTGTTGAGCCAACAGGAAATGTTGGAGAAACTATCGCAATAAACATACCCAAAAAAGCCCCAACAACTGAGATAACTGCAGAATATATAACAACTGCCTTAAAACTCTTCATTACTCTCATTGCAGTAAGTGATGGAATTACAAGAAGCGCTGTAATAAGAAGCGATCCTACCAGATCCATGGCTAGAACGATTATAACTGCTGTGATTATGGCATATATAAGATTATAAAGCTTTACATTTACACCCATAGCTGCCATAAAATTCTCATCAAATGTTACTGCAAATATCCTGTTGTACATTAGGAAATATACCACAGATACCAGTAAACATACAACCAGGCAGAACCATACCTTTCCACTTGAAAGTGTAAGTATGGATATTGAACCGAAAAGTGTGGTACAAACATCCCCCGAAACATTTGCAGATGCTCCAAATACATTCATTACAAGATAGCCAAATGCCAATGCTCCTGATGAAAGGATCGCAATAACTGCATCTCCTTTTACCTTTGCATTATTGCTGGCACAAAGCATAAGCACCGCTGCCACAATGGTTATAGGCATTACCAGATAATAAATATTAGTCAGTTTAATAACCGTGGCAATGGCCATAGAACCAAAAGCTACATGAGAAAGTCCATCTCCTATAAATGAATACCTTTTAAGTACCAGTGTTACTCCAAGAAGAGCTGAACAAAAGGCAATCAGGATTCCAACTATAATGGCATATCTTACAAATGGAAATGTAAGATAATATGAGAATTTTTGAAATATTTCACTAATGCTCATTTGTTACTGCCTCCTTCTTCTTATGATACATGAGCCAAAATTCACTTTCTTTATATTCATCAGCTGTTCCGAAAAAATTTCCTTCGTTGCTCATATGAAGTACATGAGTTGCGTACTTAACTGCATGAATATCATGAGAGATCATAATAATAGTAACTCCATTTTTATTAAGATCATTTATAAGATTATACATGTCTTTCTGAGCTATAGGATCAAGTCCTGTAACCGGTTCATCCAACACAAGTAATCTGCCAGCGGCAGTAAGTGCCCTTGCAAGTAACACCTTTTGCTGCTGTCCTCCTGAAAGATCCGCAAAGCATTTGTTTTTCAGATCATATATGCCAAGCTTTTTTAATCTCTCTAAAGCTTCATTTTTTTCTTCTTTTTTAATAAACCATTTATTCTTTGATTTTGCCAGAATCCCAGAAAAAACAACTTCCTGTACAGTAGCAGGAAAATCCTTCTGGGCATCAGTTCTTTGTGGAAGATAGCCTATATCACTTCTTTCAAATCCCTCTGAAAGAATGATCTCTCCAGAAACCGGAGGAATCAGACTAAGCAAAGTCTTAATAAGAGTACTTTTTCCTACTCCATTTTCCCCAACTACATATAAGTAATCTCCTTTATTCACTGAAAAATCAAGTTTTGACACGATGCCTCTTCCATTGTAGCCCGGCACTAAATCTTTACAGATCATATAAGACATAAACTATCCTCCAAAAAATTAGTTAAGTGCTTCTTCTAAAACAGAAAGATTAGAAGTCATTATTCCAAGATAGCTCTTCTCACCATTTAATTCATCCTTTGTAACAGACTGAAGAGAATCCATCTTAAGAATCTTCATATCTTTATTCTTTGTATTTGCAATAACAGATTTTGCAATCTTTTCATCAGAAGACTCAATAACAAGTACACTCTTAAGATCTAATTCATCGATTTTCTTTGAAAGGAATGCAATTGTTTCAAATGATGCTTCTGATTCAGCACTGCATCCTACAAATGCTGCATAATAATCAATACCATAATCATCTACAAGATATCTGAATGGGAAACGATCGCCAAATACAACTGTCTTCTTTGGAGCCTTCTTTACTACCTCTTCATATTTAGCATCCAGCTGATCTATTTCTTTAATATAAGCAGCTGCATTTTTTTCAAGGGCTTCTTTATTCTTTGAATCTATTTTTTCAAGTTCTGAAGCAATAACATTTACAAGTACTGAAGAATTTTTTAAAGAAAGCCAAACATGTTCATCATACTCAACTTCCTCTTCTTCACCTTCTTCTTCCTCTTCTTCCTCAGCCTGCATTCCTTCCTTAACTTCTTCTTCCTTGACAGCTTCACCAATAGCAGCTAAGAGATTTACAGTCTTTAAGTTTGGATTAGTCTTTTGCTTAAGTACATCCTCTACCCAGCCATCAGATTCTCCACCGACATAAATGAAAAGATCAGCAGCACCAGCTTTAACTATATCTTCAGTTGTCGGCTGGTAACTGTGAAGATCTACACCATTATCTAAAAGAAGTGTTAATTCATAATCATCCTTCCTGTCTCCGATTATATTTCTTACCCAGTCATACTGTGGATAAGTAGTACAAACAACCTTTATCTTTTTATCAGAATCAGTAACCGATGCATTTGCACCAGAATTATTGTTATTACCACTAGTCTTGTTACTTGAACAACCAGCAAAACCAAAGACCATCATACCTGCTAATAATAAAGCAAACGCTTTCTTAATTATATTCTTTTTCATATATCCTCCAAAATCAATAACAATCAAATATCATAAACCATTACAGCATTTTTTTAATTCAACAGCTCCACCTTCCTACTGATAAGAGTTGTTGCAACGAAGTATTTTTCTTCTAATATAATTGCTGCAACAAAAAGGAAAACAAAAAATATTCTAAGCCTCGTGTTATTTTCTTTAAATCCAATAGTTTTTATCAGATTTTCTGCCTGAGATAATTCTATACATATATGGCAATGAGGATTATTACAATGATGGTTGCCGTATTCTATAAGGAAGATCTTTGAAAATGTTATTATATATAGAAATAATACTGAAAAAATGATTACTAGTATCTTCTTCAAATGATTCCTTTTCACACTGCCACTCCTTTACAAATTTGAAAACCATTCTCAAATTGGTATATCATAAACTTTTATTTATTTCAAGAGTGAAAAACTTTCTTTTCCCCTCTGACCATGTCATGTTATAATCCGGAGTGTTGGCTTATTCAGGAGGAACAAAAAGATGAACAGACTTAAAAAATTATTCAGTAAAGAACCTATTCTTATTATTTCTGGAATACTGGCATTTATCTCATGCTTTTTTATACATCCGGACAGGAAATATATAGATTATATCAATTTCAGAACCCTTGTTCTCTTATTCTGCCTTATGGCAGTTACCTGCGGTCTAAAGAAAGCCGGTGCCTTTGATTATGTAAGTCATAAACTTATCAGCAGCGCAAGTCATGCCAGACGAGCCGTAACCCTTCTTACGATTTTTTCATTTTTACTTTCAATGTTTGTTACAAATGATGTGGCCCTGGTAACTATGGTGCCTCTCACCCTTATTGTACTTAACTCAGTATCTGAGAATACGATCATATTATCTTTAGTTGAAGAGACCATTGCAGCCAACCTTGGCAGCATGCTCACTCCTTTCGGAAATCCTCAGAACTTATTTTTATCTTCCACTTATAATATTAGCTTTATGGAATTTATAAAGCTGACAGCTTTTTACACCATTCTTTCATTTATCCTTATCATGTTACAGATGTTTCTAATTAAAAATGAATCTTTAAATTCAACAGATAAGGACCAGGGTGTTTCAGAAAAGATCAATATAGACGTAAGGTCTATCATCCTTTATTCAGTACTATTTATTGTTGCCATACTTTCAATACTTAGAATATTAAATTACTGGATCCTTCTTGGGATAATAATGATATTCTTTATCATCTATGATTTTAGATTATTAAAAGAAGTAAACTACAGTCTTCTATTTACATTTTTATTCTTCTTTATTCTGATCGGCAATCTGGGAAGAATTGATGCTATCTATGACTTCCTTAAAAAAATGATAGAAGGCCGCGAAGTTATCACTTCAATTCTTTGTTCTCAGATAATGAGTAATGTTCCTTGTGCAATCCTTCTTTCAGGTTTTACAGATAAAGGAACTTCCCTTATCATCGGTACAAATCTTGGAGGCCTGGGAACCCTTATCGCTTCCATGGCCAGTGTAATAACCTTCCAGTTATATATAAAAAAAGAGGGAGCTAAGCCCCTTAAATATATAGCTGTATTTACAATTATGAACCTTATAGATCTTGCTATACTTTTAGCATTGCATTTCATCATAAGATAAAACCATAGGAGGGAAAGGTAACATGAATCATTTTAATTCAATTCTTGGAAAGATTGACGACTTTGTATGGGGCATCCCATTAATCTGCGCCATCCTTGCAGTTGGTCTTCTTCTTACCATAAGGCTTAAAGGACTCCAGTTCCGTAAATTGGGGCTTGGATTTAAATATGCTTTTGCCAAGGACAAGTCTGAAAATAAACAAGGGGACGTGTCAGCCTTCCAGGCTCTATGTACTGCACTGTCTGCCACCATCGGAACCGGCAACATCGTCGGTGTTGCTACAGCCATTGCAGCCGGTGGACCCGGAGCGCTTTTCTGGATGTGGATTGCAGCTCTTGTAGGAACTGCCACCAAATTTGCTGAATGTATGCTTGCTGTTAAATACCGTTCTACTGCAGAAGATGGTCATATCATAGGCGGTCCATTTTACTATATAGAAAAAGGTATGGGGAAAAATTTTAAGTTCCTGGCATATCTCTTCGCCATATTCGGAGTATTGGTCGGTCTTCTTGGAATTGGAACCTTCACTCAGATCAACGGTATAACCAGTGCCATTAAGAATTTCTTTGATCCTGACACTAAAAATGTAGCCTTTAATATATTTAATACTGATTATTCCTGGAGTACTGTTATCGCAGGCCTTATACTTACAGCAATTGTTGCCCTTGTTCTGATCGGCGGTATTAAACGTATTTCAGCTGTTGCAGAGAAAGTTGTACCATTTATGGCAATTATCTATATAGTCATCAGCCTTATGGTGCTTTTAACCCATATACCTGCAATTCCGGCTGCATTTGCAAATATAATTGAAAGTGCCTTTGGTTTAAGAGCTGTATCAGGAGGAGCTCTTGGTGCCACTCTTCTGGCTATGCAGAAAGGTATTGCAAGAGGTATCTTCTCAAATGAAGCAGGACTTGGTTCAGCTCCTATTGCCGCAGCTGCTGCAAAAACTGACGAACCTGTTCACCAGGGACTCATTTCAATGCTTGGAACCTTTATTGATACCATAATAATCTGCACCATGACAGGTCTTACCATTGTCATTATGCAGTCTAAAGCCCCAGAAGCATTTGCAGGACTTGAAGGTGTACAGATAACATCTAAAGCCTTTTGTTTAGGGCTTCCATTCCCTGAAGAGATTAGTGCATTTTTTCTTATGATATGCCTTGTATTCTTTGCTTTTACAACAATTCTCGGTTGGGATTATTATTCAGAAAAATGTCTCGAATATATCCTGCCAAAGAAAAAGAATGTGATCAAAATATATAGAGGCATATACATTCTTTGCATCTTCATCGGCCCTTATATGACAGTATCTGCAGTATGGACTATCGCAGATATAGTTAACGGTCTCATGGCTGTACCAAACCTTATAGCACTTGTTGCTCTAAGCGGCGTTGTAACTGCAGAAGTAAATTCCTACTTCACAAGACTTAAAAAAGCAAAAGAAAACTAGTTAAATCATAACAATGGACCTAGGTGCCAGGCACCTAGGTCCATCTTTTTATAAATCTATACCCTCATCAAAAAAAGGTAATCAACTCATAAGTACAACTACTAAAACCAGATTATTTCCCGTCACAGGATCCTTATCCAACCAGTGCATATAGGATGTGACACTAAATCCTTTTTCATCAGTAACTAGATTCTCCCACTGTTTTGAAGCTATACAGTCCATGGTTCCTTTTACAAAATCATTGGATAGTCGGGAACAAAAATCCATTTTCATGTAATTATCTGTTTTATGCCATTCAACCTCTTTTATGAATCCTATGTTCATAAGGAATTCAATGTATTCATCATTCGCTCTGATACATTTATAAGATCCATCACCATTAAAGAATTCTAAAATGCCACAAGGCAGATTCTTCTGAACTTTGATGTGTCCTTCTCCTGTATCAAGAGAAAAAGGATCATTTAAATTGTATTTTCCAAGGTCATCATAGAATCTGTCTTTTATAGGATTCTCAAATCCTATTCCCATTCCATTTTTATATCTTTCTATAATGGTATCTAACGAAACCGGTTTGGAGAAATAATATCCCTGAAGTCTTTCACAGCCAAGTCTTCTCATAAGATCGAACTGTTCCTGTCTCTCAATACCTTCTGCAAGAGTACCAATTCCACATTTTCTTGCCATATCTATCATATCTTCCATGATAAACTCAGTCCTGTTACCAAAATTTCTCATAAACTGCATATCCAGTTTGATAAGATCAAAATTAGTATCCTGAAGAAGGTTCAGTGATGAATATCCACTTCCGAAATCGTCCATCCATACTCTGAATCCCAGAGCATGAAGGCCGTCTATCTGTTTATTTATGAAATCAGGATCAGCAGCATAGACACTTTCTGTTATTTCAATAATAATAAGATCCGGGGAATAGCCGGAAGTACCAACGATTGCCTCAATATCTTTAGCCAGGTTTCTATTTTCAAAATCAAATCTTGAGAAATTAATGGAGATTGGCACCAGTCTAAATCCCGCTTCTTCTCTTCTTTTGAAATCTTTTAATACCTGTCTTAATATCTCAAGATCTAATTTCCAGGTACTTCTATTCTTTTCAATATATGGAATAAATTTATCCGGATATAACATTCCCTTTTCCGGATCATCCCATCTAGCCAATGCTTCTTCACTACAAATTCTTCCAGTTAAAGATCTTACTACCGGCTGATAATAAACCTTTATCCAGCCTGATTCGATAGCCTTATCCAGATTATTAAGAACATAATGTCTGTTTTTTTCTTCCTCTTCAAAATTAACATCATATTCTACCAAATATCGTTCTGAATCATCGATGATGCTGTCTCCTGCTAATTTTGCATGATCATAGCATTTATTTACATTATCGCCTTTCTTATATTCATAAAACCCAATCTTTACCCTTCCCTTTGTATAGGTCTCATAACTTGCTTCATTATAACCTGTAGATTCTACCAGTCCATACAACCACTTCTCTACATTATCAACCAACTGCTTTATCCTGTCTAATTCATCTCTATAGATAAGCATGGCAAATTTATCCGCAGTAAATCTTGCTATATTTCTATCAGGGTAAAGTTCCTTAAGATTATCTGCCATGAAGCATATAAGTTCATCTCCCTTTTTAAGACCATAATCATTATTCAGATGCTTCAATCCTTTAAAGTTGATATAAACCACTACAGGATATCTCTCAGATTGAACAACAGTTTCAAGTATAGCCTTTGTCTGGGTAAGAAAGGCATTTCTAGAAAAAAGCCCTGTAAGCTCATCTTTCTCCAGCAATTTCAAAGTCTTATTGAATGTTCTTACAGATTCTATCCTGGATGCCATTATAATTATTAAAACCGTTAGTGACAGAGTATAAAATTCCATTAAATGAAGCATATCCATCCTGAAGTTTCTTTCTTCCTTAACAATATGGCTAAGCAAAGCAAAACTTATGGCAAATACAGTCTGAAATGAAATAAGTCTCCATGGAATGTCATAAATAAAGATCGGAAACAAAGAAAGAAACAAAAGAAAAGTCAGTGCCTGATGCTCCGGGTCTAATACTGTCCCCATAAGGATTGTCATCAAAAGCGGCATAATCTCTACCAGATATAGAATAAATGTAATGTATTTATTTTCTCTCTTTAAAAACACTATTCTCAGGATACATAAAATTGCGAAATAAAAAAACATCGAAACACTAAGCAATGTCAGATCTTTCGACTTATTTATTATCAACAGCTGCGATAGATAAATAACAACTGATAGCGGCATACCAATAATGGTTAGAAGTTTTAGCGCATTAAAATTTCTTCTGTTGAACTCATCTTTAAATTCCGAATAATCTTTCGGAAATAAAAAATCAAGCCCCCCTCTTAGCATAACATCACCCTCTTAAAACATAAAAATATAGTAAAATTCATACTTTATACATTCTTCCCTATGTTATATATGATACTATAAAAACAAGAATATGGCAACGATTCCACGTTTAATAGGACATTTGTCACACAAATTTCAGATTTACAGGAGATGAAAATATGAAGCTAAAAAAGATCAGACTCTCCTTACCCTAACATTAACTATTGGACTTTATTCTGAATAAGAAAGACCATATCCTATATCAAGCCAGAATTTTCCGCTTCCTATCTCATCTACGCTACCGTACCATGGGCTAGGAAGTTTTCCTTTGAAATCAGCATTTCCGCAAAGGACATTAGCTACTCCCTGACCTTCCGATCCTGGAAGATAACACATTACCACTGCATCCCAGGAATCAATATAGTCTTTTATAAGCACCTGTCTTCCTGCAACGATCAAAGTTACGACAGGCTTATTATATTCTTTAACCTTTTTTATCATCCCTTCATTAGCTCTCATACCAAGGGCACCTGTGATACTTAAATCCTCTGTATCTCCATTCCACTCAGCATAGGATTCTTCTCCTAACACAAGAACTATCACATCAGCTTCTTCGGCACGGGATGGTTCGGTTATCAATTCAATATCTTTATTTGGAAATACCTGCTTCATACCATTCTGTATAGTGGTAACTCCATCAATCCCTACATTAGGACTCTTGTTCCAGTCAATTGTCCATCCGCCACACTGAACCTGGGCATTATTTGCTGCAGGCCCTGTAATATATACCTTGCTGCCTTTTTTTAATGGCAGAATGTTATTGTCATTTTTAAGAAGAACAAGACTTTCCTCTACTGCTCTTTCTGCAACTTTTCTATATTCCGATGAGCCAGTAGATTCCATGGTAGTCTTCATATTTTTACAAAATGGATCATCCATTATGCCTTCATCAATCTTAACCTGAAGGATCCTTCTCACTGCATCATCAATTCTTTCTTCACTGATACTTCCTTCATCAATTGCTTCTAAGATATAAATCTTAGCCTGATCAAAGCTCTCCACCTCCATAAGCATGTCAATGCCTGAATTAACGGCATTTATAAGCTGCTCTTTATAGGTGCCCCCAGAAGTATTCTGAACTGAATTCCAGTCGCTTACGATGAAGCCTTTAAAACCCATCTCATTCTTAAGATAATCAATATACTTCTTATTTTCATGCATCTTAACGCCATTAAGTGACGAATGACTTATCATTATAGTCTGAACCCCCTTATCAATAAGATTCTGATAAACCGAAAGAAGTTCATTTATCTCTTCATCTGTAAGTTCTGCGTCTCCTCTGTCTATAAGTCTATTGGCATCAGAGTTTTCTCCTGTACCAAATTTAACATTTCCATCTGCAAGGAAATGTTTCCCACAGGCAACCAGCCCTCCGTCCTGAAGACCTCTTACATATTCGCCACTTAAACTTTTTATTATATTAAGATCTGCCCCATAGCTTTCATAGGTTCTGCCCCATCTTGGGTCCACAGACTGAGCCACGCAAGGGGAAAAATCCCAAAGCATATGACATAACTTAGCTTCGTCTGCTGTAATAAGTCCGATCTGATACATAAGTTCCGGATCATTTGCAGCTCCCATTCCTATATTATGAGGAAATATTACTGTGTTAGTCGCATAATTTACCCCATGTACATCATCCTGCCCGAAGAGATATGGAATCCCTGAGTCTGATGCAAGGGCAGCTTCCTGATAGCTGTCAACTATATCCTGCCAGTCTGAGTAAGATACAGTTTCTAATTTTGAAAGGAGACTTCCATAACACTGATCCTGCATCATTTCAGGCGTGACCATATAAACAGCCGGCTGTAGCATCTGAGAAACCTTTTGCTCAGTAGTAAGACTTGCTAATATCTCATCTGCTGATTTACCTGCATATTTCGAAACGCCAGCACTGTCCCCATCTCCCTCTGATGAGACGCTGTTACTTGTTTTCACCTTTTCAGTATTCCCCGTTTCTCCAAGGTCTGGTGAAGTTTTTTTGCATCCTGTCAAAAGCATCGCTGCAACAGACAATGCCACTAACTTCTTAAAATTTTTCTTCATAGGTGATCCCCCTTTAATAATTTGTATTTTATGCATGTGTGTTTATGTGTGTTTATGTGTGTTCTTTATAAAGGCAGAAAAATCATATTTCTTTCCAGCTTACTTCTTTAGTTACTACATTTTTATTTTCATAATCAAATTCAATATGTCTTTCCTTCCCATCAATAAAGAAATAATCATCTGCAGTCATTTTACGATTAGGATGCATATGAAGCATTTCATCAAATCTTATAATGTCTTTTATCTCTCTTTCTTTTAGATCATCTTCCGTCTTATTATCATCTGTATCAGAACTGTTTTTAATTTCTTTAAACTTATCTAATGCAAATTCTGTAAGGATCTCGTATTTTTTTCTGGCATTTATCCCTATATGGGAAAGATTTCTCTCATCAAGAAAAGCTGCCAAAGCTTCATACATATCAAATGGAGATTCAAACCATCTCTCCATATATTTTAATGAATTTCTAAACAGCTGTGAATTATAAAATAATTCAACTGCATCCGCTATCTTATGGAGCTTAAGATTTTCCTCATAAGAAAGCCATTTTGTAGAAAAAACTTCATAAGGCTGATGATCCATATATACCAGCTTATAATCATCTTTCTTCTGATGCATATATGTGCCTTTTAATACCTTTAAAAAGCCCAACTGAAGCTGATCTGCATACAGTGGATAAATGTCATTAAACGAGCGTTTAAAACTTTCATAATTCTCCAGAGGAAGACCTGCAATAAGATCTGTATGAATATTGATATTATAATTTTTTCTCAACCTTCTTACATTATCCAGAATCTTATCATTATCAGCAACTCTCCTTATCTCCCTCATTGTATCAACATTTGTGGTCTGTATCCCTATCTCCAACTGAACAAGTCCTGTTCTTAATGAAGACAAAAGCTCTATCTCTTCATCTGATAACAGATCCGCCCCTATCTCAAAATGAAAATTGGTGATTCCATTATCATTTTCCTTAAGAAATGACCAGATTAGAAGGGATCTTTCCTTAGAGAAATTAAAGGTTCTATCTATGAATTTAACCTGTTTTACTTTTTTATCCAGGAAATATTTTAATTCCTGTAGAACAACGTCCATATTTCTGACACGCACATGTCTATCTAAAGAAGAAAGGCAGTAGCTGCATCGAAATGGACATCCCCTTGAAGATTCATAATAGATTATCCTGTTATCAAATTCTTCTAGCTTATCATATAAAAATGGGATCTGATCCATCTCACTTTGAGACATTTCCGAAGGTATGATATTTCCTATATGGTCTCTTGTTAAGATTCCTTCCCATTCTTCTTCTTGTATCTCTTTTCCGTTAAAAAATGAGTCCGCCACCAAAGTAAAAGTCTTTTCTCCTTCCCCAAGAAGTACCATATCCGTAAGGTCAAGGAAGCATAAAGGATCGTTGGTGGCTTCCGGTCCTCCACAAAAGAGTTTTATGGCAGGATCTATAAGTCTTATATCCTTCATCACCCTTTTCATCATATCACTATTCCAGATATAGGTTGAAAAGCCTATCATATCCGGATGTCTTTCTATTATCCCGGCTATAATATCTTCATATCTGTCATTAATAGTAAATTCAGCGATCTCAATAGAATCTTCTTTTTTTAATTCCAGCTTTTTTAAAGCATACGCCTTAAGGGAATATATCGCCGGATTTGAATGTATATATTTCGCATTTAGCGCTACGAGTAAAATCTTCATAATCATCTCCAAAAAATAAAACTGACAGTATAGCCATTACTATTGTAACACAGTTTAAGGAGCGGTGAATCCTTAAACTTCAGCTAACTGTCAGTTTATTTGGGGAAGGGAAATCCCCGGGAGATTATTTTATTTTGAAACTACTGGAAGGGTTTCCAATAATTTGCGGTCAATCTTGCCATTCTTGTTAAGAATAAATTCTGTAACATGAATGAATTTGTTAGGAACCATGTATAATGGAAGTCTCTTCTTTACTTCAACATGAAGCTCTCTTCCTTCTCTTTCTCCGGTGTAATAAAGATAAATCCTGCTTTTTTCTTCATCATACCTGGCGCAGCATCTTTCTACGCCCTCATATGTTCCTATAGTTCTTTCGATTTCCTCAAGCTCGATCCTATGACCCATATGCTTGATCTGGAAATCTTTTCTTCCTGCAAAGTACATTTCTCCATCATCTGCGATAAAAGCCACATCACCTGTAAGGTAAGTTCTGACAGAACCACCTTCCACAGTTCTTTCCTGGAAATGTTTCTTTGTTTCTTCTTCGTTATGATAATAACCAATTGCAAGGGACTCACCACTTACGGCGATCTCTCCGCTTACATTTTTTTCTGTAATTTCCTGTCCTTTTTCATCTAAAAGAACAACTTTTCTGCCTTCAAAAACTTTACCAAGCGGGAGCTTTTCACCAGCTTCCACCTTGTGATCTATAATATAGTAGGTGCAGTTACAGGTAATTTCTGATGGGCCATAAAGGTTGACATACATAACAGTAGGGAGGGCCTTCTGCCAGATCATCAACTGTTTAGTTGGCATTACTTCTCCGCTGAAAAGAACTCTCTTTAAATCAGTAGGGAGACGATAATCGAGTCCTTTCATACCGGAAATGATACATAATGCTGAAACAGCCCAGGTTAAGGTTGTTGCATGGTTATCGCATATATAATCCACGAGTCTAGGGGGTTGAGTAAAGTAATCCCGTGGAATGAGGAGAAGGGAGGCTCCAGTCATTAACGCTGTGAATATATCCTTAATGGATACATCAAAGTCAAATGGAGCTTGATTTGCGATAACATCTGAGGGAGTAAAAGCAAAAGCTTTTATGAAATGACTAATAAAATCTATAACTGCCCCCTGACTTACAAGTACACACTTTGGTGTACCTGTCGAACCAGAGGTAAATATGCCATAAATAGGGTTTTCTTTAGTCACACAGTAAGACTCTAAACAATTCTCTTCAGAACTGTATGATTCAGCAACTATCTCTTCCATTGAAACAGCCATACCTTCGTATCCTGTTTCCCTGAACTTTTCCTCAAGGTCCTCTGTATATATGATAAGACGAGGTTCGAGTACTTCTATTATCTTATTGATTCTTGAAACAGTCTGTTCAGGATTGATATATACATAGAAACCTCCAGCATACATAGTTCCAAGAACTGCTCCATAAAGATTAATATTTTTTTCTGTAAAGATTGCTACTGGAAAACCTGTTTCTTCTTTATCCAGACATGCTTTCTTTCTAATATTCTTACCCATCCTTACAGCTAATTCTTTAAGCTCCTGATAGTTCAGTTTTCTCTCGGGATCGATAGCTGCTATATTATTTGGATAATCATTTACTGTTTTTTCAAATATCTGAATTAAATTCTCTTTCATATTGCCACTTCTTTCTTATAGCATGACTATAAGATTTTTATCTAAAATTATTCAGCAAGACGCTCTACCATTGCAGCAAGTGCATCAACTGAGTTGAAATTTTCTGGGATCATTTCTTCTGCACCTATCTGAATATCAAAGTTATCTTCTAATTCAGCAACAAGTGAGATGATACCAAATGAATCAAGGAGATGATCATCAACTAATCTATCCTCGTTTTCATAATCAATACTGTCGTCAATCTCGCTTAAAATATCAATAATCTGTTCTCTTGTTTCCATTGTAATTAACTCCTTTTTACTGTATTAAATGGATATGTCAAAATGTCTTTTCTCATTACTGTTAAGCCCTCCTTAACTGAATAACCGTATACATCCGGCAATTCATGAGAAAGGAATAATGCCATACCTTCTGCAAAAGAATAAGCTCCTGCATTCTTAAATATCAGAGCGTCTCCAACCCTGACATCTCCCAGCTTAATATTTGCAGTCAAAACATCATTCATTGTACAAAGTGAACCACATACTGTCCACACTTTTTCTGGATCAAGATCTTCATGATCTCTTATAACTTCCATAAAAGGATGATACATTCCTTTTATCTGACCATCATAAGCTAACTGATGGATTCCACCATCTGTCATAAGATAATCTGTATCTATATTTTTCTTAACATCAAGAACTCTTGTACAGTAACAACCTGAAACAGCTGCTATAGCTCTTCCAAGCTCTATAGTAACACTGCCACTAAAGTCCATGTCGTTGATGGTACTGCTGATAGTATCAAGGAAATCTTCCATTGGAAGAACGTCCTTGCCTTCAAAATATGAATAAGGGATTCCAGGACCATATTCTAATTCTTCTATATCAAGTCCTGTTAGTTCCTTTATCTCTTTGATAAGTTCATCCAGCATAAGAAGCTCTTTCTTATCCTTATCCGGATGCTTCTTCTGAGTACCAGAGAAATAATGGATTCCCTTTACATTAAGGCCTTCCACATTCTTTGATTCTCTTATCATCTCTAAGATATCTTCTTTATTTACACCAAACTGACTCTTATTAGTAAGTCTAATTATGATATTTATCTTTCTATCCTTAGCAGCATCTTTTAACTGAAGGAACTGATTCCAAGACTCAACAGTAAAAATGCATCTAGCATCAGTCTCATTTATGATAGTCGCTAAGTCTTCTTTTTTCTTTAATACTCCTGAGATAAGGAGCTTCTCATGAGGGATCTTAAGATCTCTGCAGATCTCATATTCTCCATATGAGCAGACTTCAATCCTGTCTAAAACCCTTGCGGCAACTCCTGTAAGAAAAGGATTTGCTTTCATGGCATAGCATACTTTAGCACTGCCTTTAAGTCCTTCTTCAATCCTTCTAATTCTTGCCTCAAATATATCAAAATCAAATAAATAAAATGGATTATTCTCTTTTCTAGCAATCTCAATTGCCTTATCAATATTCATTTCCATGACTAGATTCCATTTTTCCTCTCTGCGGCCTTATACTTCTCGAAAACTTTATGCCATTCTCTAAAGTTTTCATCATTTCTTCTATCTTTTAAAATGCCATAAGAATCAATCTTCCTGGCGATAAAAACTGTTGTCTTTTTAGTTCCATAAGAATTAAGATGATCCCCTTTATCTCTGGTATCCTTGCTCCAGTTGATATTAAGGCTTTCTTTTTCCTTATTAAGATCTATATAATCAATGCCATACTTATCAGCAAATTCATTAATTGCATTGATTTTTTCCATGTTGTAGCACTTTGGAGATGGAGCTGAATAAAGAATCAGCTTTACACCATTTTCGTCACAAAGTTTCTTTATCTTTTTAAATGTTTCTTCATTTTCTTTAGGGATAGTTCTCTTCTTATCTGTGCTGAAAAGATATTCACCACCCTTATAAGCTTTAACCTTTGTACTAAAAACGTATCCCTTATATGAGTCCCCAAGTCTTGAAACAAATGGAGTCTTCCATACATTGTGATACTTAAATACAGGGCAAGCCTTATAAACCACTTCTGCGATCCTGGAATCTTTTCCAGATTCTTTAGTTTTTCTATAGAGCTCATTTGTCTCTAACAAAGCCATCTTTGGATGCTGTTTTTCAAGTGATATCTCTAACACTTCCAATGTCTCATTGATATTCTGTCCAGGAGCTCCGGCATCAAAAACTGCATAACCATATTCCTCCCAGATCTGCATTGGAGATACTGTTGTATAACTAAGACTGTCACCAAGAACAATCACATCAATAGTATCATTTTTTTCATTTGCTACTTTTGCATATACTTCATTTCTTCCAAGATTCAACTCATGTTTAGTCATAAACTCAGGAGATAATATATAGCTTGGAATATAAAGTAATATAAGAAGGATCCCTGTAAAAAGGAAACATCTTGCTATGAAGTTTTTCTTAATACTATTTTTTAATTTCTTCATTATTACCTCAATTTACTAAAATCCTGCATAAATAAGATCTACTGGCTGATATCCTGCTCCATAGGCACCAAACCATACGATTGCAAGGATAAGTGCATAATATATAGCCCATCTTCTTTTTAAAGGAAGCTCAGGGACATCATCCAACAACATAGGTTTCTTCTCTAACATAAGATCAACAATTGCTACTACGATTATTCCCAGCATACAAATTGCATAATCTCCTGAATCAAGTCCTAAATTCATGTTATGAAGTTCTATATTTTTAAAGAAATCTGCTTCAAAGAGATTTCTCATCATTTCCTTAAACTGTGCAAAGCTCTCAGCTCTAAATAACACCTCACCTACACCAATGATGATCCAGGTTCTTGCTATTCTAAACCATCTGACAGGCTTACTCTTTTCATCAAGATGAAGTACATTTGCTATACCTGAACCAGCAGGCTTCCACATTTCTCCCACCAGGAGAACTATAAAGTAAAATACGCCATAAAGTATGTATGTTTCTTTAGGCCCATGCCAAAGTCCATTTAACATCCACACAGGGAAAAGAGCTATGGCTGATGTAACTATCATTGTCCAGTATTTAGAACAATGCTTTTTACCAAACTTATTCCATTTCTTCATCATCTGACTTGTAGATACCGGATAGAAGATATAGTTCTTAAACCATACACCAAGTGAGATGTGCCATCTTCTCCAGAATTCAGCTGCATTCTCCGAGAGAAATGGCTGACGGAAGTTCTCTGGAAGCCTGATATCAAATAACTCAGCGCTTCCAATAACAATATCGATTGTTCCCGAGAATTCCAAATAAAGCTGAATTGTTACTACAAATGCTGTTATAATAATCATTGCGCCGGCATAATGCTTATTTGGTGAGAATAATGTATTAACCATGGTATTAAGTCGATCTGCAATAAGCATTCTCTTAAAAAGTCCCCATCCTATACGGACAGCACCCCTCGCAAAGGTTTTCTCCGTAATAGGATTTCCTTCAAAGAGCTGACTCTTCATATCATCCCATCTCATTATTGGGCCTTCCATAAGTGTTGGGAAAAACGTCATAAATAAAAAGACATGGAGGAAATTTTTCTCAACTTTTATCCTCTTCCAGTAAACATCCAGAAGGTAGCCCACAGCCTGCAGTGTATAGAAAGAAATACCAATAGGTATTGCCAGCTTTCTAATTGAAAATGTTGTTTTGAACAACTTGTTGATCTCTTCAACAGTAAACTGAGTATATTTAAGGAAAACTAAAATTCCAACTGTTATAAACACACTTAAGAATACAACCCTAAATGCCTTCTTCTGCAATTTTTCTTTTTCTATCTTTTCAGTTTTTGGAAGCTCTTTCATTTCAGCATTAAAATGATCAATAATAAGTCCTCCAAAGTAAGTTACTATTGTGGTGATCAAACACCAAAGGATCAAATATTTACTTATCAGTGTAAAAAATACTCCACTTGCAATAAGAAGAGTTATATATCTATATTTCTTTGGGGTAAGCATATAGAAAAGCATTACCACCGGAAGAAAATATATAAAATATGTATTAGTATTATATGCCATTTACTTTTTTCTCCTTAAAACACATAAAAAAGAGTATAGCATAAAGCTCTCTTCATTTCACGCTCTATACTATACCCTATACTTATTAATATAAAACTTACAAATTATTAAAATTTGCTTAAGATAAATTATTGAATTTCTGAATTTGTTTCTTCTTCACTTTCTGCTTCTTCCCTCAGTCTTTTCTCTCTTTCTTCATCTTCCTCATCATCAAGAAGCGGAAGTCCTGCAGCAAGCTTTGCCTTTCTCACCATAGGATCGATAACCCCTGCATATATAAATGAACAAAGATAAGCAGGAAGTGATATTCCAATAGTTACAAACAATGGAAAGACTTTTAAAAATGCCACCAACATAAAGAATGGTACTAACATAGTAAAAAGCATCATAAGAAGTGTTCTAGGCAATTTACCTGTAGCTAAAAGAAGGGCGTTGTGAAGATTTGCTTTGGCCGAATTAACAAATCTTGCTCCGTAAGGAAATACCCAGACAAATATGGCAAACCATAAGAATATTCCTAAATACTCCAAAAGGAATAAGAATTTCATCATATCTGTACCACTATTAAATAAGAATACTTTCGTCTTTGCCAGATTACTTTCTCCTGCCCCAACAGACATCCTATATAGGATCCAATAATCAAAGGCAAGAAAAATCCCAAATAATAGCAACACGATCCAGGTCGGTGTCATAGTCTTAAGGTTATTCTTAAATTCTTTAAAATAAAGCTTATACAGTCCAGACTTACCTTTCTTTAACTTCATTATTGTAAAATGAAGCGCCGTAAGTGCTGCACCAGCTGTAAAAACAGGAATACAACAAAGAATAGTTAAAAGATTAAGGACCACCAGAACCATCAGATCCTGAAGTGCATTCATAATTGGTCCATCTACATCAAAAATTCCGCCCATATAATCCCCCGGTCATATTTAATAATAAAAGAGACCACGCAATATGCCCGGTCTCTTTTGACTAATAATTGCTAAAACAATTATAGCAATATAAAAATTTCGCTTCAAGGAAATTCAAGGAAATTATTATCCTTTTACCGCTCCTTCAATCATACCATCCATGATCTGCTTCTGAGCTATGATAAACAAGATTATCATAGGTACGATAGCAAGAAGTGCTGCTGCAA
Source organism: Eubacterium sp. (assembly GCA_017420535.1). GTDB lineage: Bacteria > Bacillota > Clostridia > Lachnospirales > Lachnospiraceae > Eubacterium_Q. Next base: position 59,687 of record JAFOIV010000061.1, read on the forward strand.
GGATCATGTTCCACTCTTTTACGTATGATCCAACGAATGCC
>JAFOIV010000062.1 GCA_017420535.1 Eubacterium sp.
TGAAGGTATTAAAAATATAGTTTAGGTTATGCCATTAACCTTTGATGAAAGAAACCTTTTGCTGAATAATAAGTAATAAGTTATTATTCAGCGGAGGTTTTTTCTATGCAGGAAAGTTTTTATAAGAAAACGATGAAGATAGCGATTCCTGTGGCTTTGCAGGCAATGCTGCAATCATCTTTTTCGATGATCGATCAGATAATGGTGGGACAGCTTGGTGAAAAAGCCATAGCAGCGGTGGAGGTTGGAAGTAAACCGGGCTTTGTGTTTACTTTTGTGAGCGGAGCTGTTGCTTCTGTAACAGGGATCATGGTATCTCAATATATGGGAAAAAAGGATGAGGATAAGATCGATACCAGTATGTCGCTTAACATGTGTGTCATGATGGCCATTGCACTATTTACTGCGGTGCTTGGGCTGGTAATTCCAAGAGAACTAGCGGCAACATTTATCAATGAAAATGGAGTTATAAATGAATCCAGTAGATATATAAGGATCATAGCTTTGACTTATCCTTTGTCAGGAGCGGCATCTATACTTGCGGTTCATATAAGGTGTAAGGATCATGCTAAATATCCGCTTTATATAAGTGGTATTGCGGCGGTGATAAATACATTATTAAACTGGGTTCTTATATTTGGACATCTTGGAATGCCTAAATTGGGTGTGACAGGAGCTGCAGTAGCAAGTTTTGCATCCCAGGCGTTTAGTCTTGTTGCCATGACAATAATTTATAAAAAGTTGGCAGGATTTAGATTCAGGATCAGTCTTAGCAGATTAGAATTCAGGCAGTATCTTATCATGCTGATACCTATTGTTTTAAATGAATTGTTATGGACCATGGGGCAGAATGTTAATACCTTTATTTATGGGCATATGGGAACGGAAGAGCTGGCAGGTATGTCACTTACAGGACCGGTGCAGGGGCTTGTAATAGGAGCTTTATCTGGAATTGCTCAGGCAGCGGGAATAATAATAGGTAAGAGACTGGGTGAAAAGGATTATGAGAAAGCATATTCGGAGTCTATAAGATTATGTATCTATGGATTTATAGGATCGATTGTATTATCTTTAGTATGTATTGCTTTTAGCAATATGTATACAGGAATCTTTCATGTAGATAATGAGGTAAAAAAACTTGGAACAGGGCTTATGATAGCCTTTGCCTTCCTTGCGCCGGCCAAGGTTCAGAATATGATCCTTGGAGGTGGAATAATAAGAAGTGGTGGCAGAACAAAGTATATTATGATAATAGATATATTAGGAACATGGCTTATAGGAGTTCCTTTGGGACTCCTTACAGGACTTAAGTTTAAACTTCCTATTGTCTGGGTATACTTTATTCTCTCACAGGAGGAAGTGGTCAGGTTTTTTATTTCAATTTACATGTTCCGGAGCCGAAAATGGATGAATACTATTGAATAAACGGAGCTTTTATGTGGAATGAAAACAAAGTAAGGATAAGTGATATCGCAGAAGAATTAGGAGTAAGCACGGCAACGGTTTCTAATGTGCTTCATGGAAAAACTCAGAAGATAAGTGATGCCACGGTTAAAAAGGTTGAAAAAAAGCTGGAGGAGAGAGGCTATATACCTAATATGGCAGCAACTCTTCTTGCAAGAAATAATTCCAGGATAATAGGGGTTATTGTAAATGACCATGTGAAATATGAGGGGCATACATTGGAGGATCCCTTCGTTTCGGCATCTCTTAATCATCTTGCTGATGAAATTGCTAAAAAGAATTATTTTTTTATGATAAAAAAAGTAAATAATATCAATGAGATCATCAGTTTTTCATCCATGTGGAATATGGATGGGATGATAGTTATCGGTTTTTGCGAAGAGGATTTTCAGAACCTCAGAGATCACATAAGAATTCCGTTTGTCCTATATGATGGATATATGACAGGGCAGGAAAGAATCAGTAATGTAAAAATTGATGATGTGGATGGCGGAAGACAGGTTGGAAGATACCTTAAAAAACAGGGCCATAATAAGGTGCTTTGTATTTCAGATAATTATATTTATATGGATCTGGACAGATATAATGGACTGTGCGAAGGCTTGAAAAGAGAGGTTGACCGCATGGTGATACCTATGAAGATAGATGAAAGAATTGATTTCTATGAGAAGAATCTGAAAAAGATAATGAAGTATACGGCGATATTTGCTGTATCTGATTATTATGCTTTAGATCTTATGGCTTTTCTTTCAAGAAAAGGGATATATGTTCCTAAGGATATTTCTGTCGTGGGATTTGATGGAAGTCTGTCAGCCTTAAGGTCTATCCCAAAACTAACTACGGTGGATCAGAATAATCCGTTAAGAGCAAAAATGGCTATGGATCTTCTTGCAAAAATGATTAAAAATCCAGGCTATTTTGAGGAAAAAGTTGTGCCGGTTAATCTGTTGGAAGGGGATAGTGTAATCTGTTTAGAATGAGATAGTGTAATTTGTATAGTTTTTTTAAAAAAGATATATTGACATTTGGTTATAATGATGTTAATATGAATTTATAAACAATTTAAACGTTTAAGCTTGTTCCTGAACGTACAGGACTTGCTTTTATTTTTTAAAAAAACAGTTAAACGTTTAAGTTATAGAAGATCGGGAGGAAATAATTATGAAAAAGAAGATTGTCGCATTAGCATTAGTTGCTTCATGTATGATGGGAGTCGTTGGTTGCTCATCAGAAAAGAAGGAGGCAGACACAACAGCAAATAGTGTCGCAAGTGGTGAGGCTATTGACACATATGAGGTTACTTATGTGGATCAGGAAGATCAGGTATTAGCAACAGAGAAAGTTGAAGCTGGTCAGGTAGCTCCAGATGTTAAGCCTGAAAAAGAAGGCTATGAATTCATGGGATACTATGTAAACCCTGAATGTGGAAGAGAGATAGATATGACAGCTCCAGTAGTTGGAGATAAGAAGATCTATTGCGGATTCACAAAGCCACAGAAAGATGAGAGAAAGTTCTATGTCGTTGGTGCTGGTAAGAGTGAGATCTTAACTAAGTCAAATTGGGGCGAGACATTTGATGACACATTTGCACTTACTAAGGATGAGACAAGCGAAAAGAATGTTTACACAATCACAGTTGAGTTATCAGTTGGTGATGAGTTCCAGTTTGTAGCAGATAAAAACTGGTCAGATCAGAGAGGTTTTGGTTATCTCAAGGATGGTAAGCTTGATGGAGAAGTATATTTCAAGAAAGCTGCCGGACTTGGAGATTCACCTGCAGAGAAGTCAAACATTCATGTTGAGAAGTCAGGAAAGTACGAATTTACATTAACAACATATCCTGCATCAGATGTATATGATACTGAAAATGAGTACTATACAGAAGAGACAAAGGAAAACTTCAATTCAAATCCATTTGATACTATTGAGTGGAAAGTGGTTCAGTAATTTGCAACTAAGGGGAATCAAATGAATAGACATGCGTTAATGCACATTCCTGAGTCAAGATATTGCTTTCCTGTAGATGAGGAAAATGCAGTTATCCGACTCCGTGCATCAAAAGAAGACAGTGGACTTGAATTTTCGATAATCTATGGCATGAAATATGATTTCCATTCAACACGCACATGTAAGAAACTTGAGATTAAGTATTCAGACAGCCTTTATAACTACTATGAAATAAGATTAAAACTTGATGATGTAAGGCTTGTTTATATTTTTACGATCCAAGAGGATGGAAAGACTTATTACTTCAGTGAAGATGGAATAACAGAGGATTATAATTTCGTTGAATCATTTTATAATTGTTTCCAGCTTCCATATATAAATGAAAATGATGTAATGCCTACAGTTGAATGGATGAGAAATGCTGTATTCTATCAGATTTTCGTTGATAGATTCAACATGGGAGATGATAGTAAGGATAAATCTTATATCAATATGAAATGGGGAGAGCTGCCAACTCCAAAGAGTCATGCAGGCGGAGACCTAAGAGGAATCATTGATAAAATTGATTATATTGATGACCTTGGAATTTCAGGGATTTATCTTACACCAATCTTTGAATCTACATCTAATCATAAGTATGACATTAAGAACTATAAGAAAATAGATAAGGAATTTGGCTCTGTTGAAGATCTTAAAGAGCTGGTGAAAAAAGCTCATCAAAAGGGCATAAAAGTTATCCTTGATGCAGTATTTAATCATTGCAGTTTTCTTATGGAACAGTTTCAGGATGTGGTAAGAAATGGAAAAGATTCCAGATACTTTGACTGGTTCCTTATCCATGGAGATAAGGTGGATCAGGAAAATTGCAACTATGAATGCTTTGCTTCCTGCAACTATATGCCAAAATTAAATACTGCCAACAAAGAAGTTCAGGATTTCCTTATTGATGTTGCTACTTATTGGATTGACGAGGCGGACATTGATGGATGGAGACTGGATGTGGCAGATGAAGTATCTCATGAGTTCTGGAGACGATTCAGAAGAGAGGTTAAAGCAAAGAAAAATGATGCAGTGATCATAGGTGAGAACTGGCATGATGCTTATCCATCTCTTATGGGAGATCAGCAGGACAGTATAATGAATTATGCATTTACTAAGACATGTCTTGATTACTTCGCCAGAAATCGTTTCTCAGCCAAAGAGACTGCAGAAAAACTTAATAATATCCTTATGCGTAATATGGAACAGGTAAATTATATGATGCTTAATTTGCTTGATTCTCATGATACCCATAGATTTTTTACAGAAGCAAGTTGTAACAAGGAAAAGCTGGTGGCAGCATTTGCTCTGGCAGTGATCTTTCCTGGAGCAACCTGCATGTATTATGGTACTGAAATTGCAACTGAAGGTGGATACGACCCGGATAGCAGAAGATGTTTTGACTGGAATAAAGATAATTGGGATATCTCTCTTATGGATTCTATCAAGAATCTCATTCATCTTAAGAGAACAGAGAAAATCTTAGGATATGGAGATGTGTCTATCAGCAGTAAAAATGACCTATTAATCGTAAAGAGAACATATATGGAACATTCCATTACCCTTTCAATTAATATGTCTCAGAATTATGTTGATCTTGATCTGGACAATGCAAAGCAGCTCATTATTGGTAATGTAAATGATGGAAAGCTGAGCCCAATGGGATATTGCATTTATAAAGATTAGTTATTGGAGGAAATAGCTATGAAGAAGAAAATTTCTTTAATCCTGGTTGCAGGTATGGTTGCAGCTTCATTAGCAGGCTGTGGCTCAGACAAAAACAATGATAAAACTACAACAGAGAAAGAGGGACAGAAGAGCTCGGTTGCCAGCAGCCTTTTCTCTGGTGAATTAGAAAAGAATGTAACTATTCAGGTCCTTGAAAATGATACAGCCATTTCAAAGGGGTATTTCCAGGAACTTATCGATGCATTTAATGAAAAATATGCAGAATATGGCATCACAGCAGTTGATGCAAATATGAATCAGTATCTCGATCTGGCTAACGATGGCCCTTACGGCTATGGCCCTGACGTATTATACCAGGCAAATGATGTAATCATGAGATATGCTGAAGGAAAGCATATTTTACCAATTCCTGTTGATTCATTAGATTGCTACAGTGTTGTAGCTGATAAGGCTTGGGAGGCTTATAAGGTTAATATAGACGGACAGGAATATACTTGTGGTGTTCCTGTAAATGTTCAGTCTCCAATGCTTTATTACAGAGCTGATCTTCTTCCAGCAGATTGGAAGACAAACTGGGATAAGGATAATAATGATGTTCCAGATATGGTTGAAAACTGGAGCGATATGTATAAATATTCAAAGTCAGTTCACGAAGCTGATTCATCAAAGTATGGTTATATGAAATCTATCTATGATGTTTATTTCTCAAGTGGTTTCTTATTCTCATACGGCGGTTATGTATTTGGAAACAATAATACAGATGTTTCAGATATTGGATTTGCAGCAGGTGAAGCTGAAAAGGGTGCGAATGTATTATATCAGCTTGCGACTGCAATGAATGAAGACTGTATCGACGATACTATCACAACAAATGCTTATAGTAAGCTTGCAGATGGTACATATTTTGCTACAATCTCAACTTCTGATACATATTCAACATTCTTAGGTGAGCTTGAATTAGCTTATGAAAATCAGGGTAAGTCAAAGGAAGAGGCACAGAAGATGGCTGAAGAGAATCTTGTAATGACTGTTCTTCCTAAGCTTCCAGCTAATGGTGATCTTGAAGCACCAAGCGCTGAGACTATTGATAGTAAGATGATGGGTGGTATCAATGGATATGCCATCAGTTCATATACAAAGTGTCCTAATGCGTGTCTTGCTTTCGTTGATTTCGCAACAAGCTTTGAAATGGAAAAGAAGCGTAATGAAATGCTTGGTATTACACCGGCAAGATCTGATGCAGCTGTTGAAAGCGGTGGAGTTACTGAAGAAGTATTTAAGAACTTAGAGAATGGAAATATTGTTCTTATGCCTTCAGTTAAGGAGACTTCTCAGATTTGGACACCAGGTCAGACTTTCTTTACAGACTTAGCAAAGGATGCCTTCAGAAGTGATGGTGAAAAGAAGTACAAGGATCAGGCATCAATGAAGAAAGGCCTTGAAGACGTATCAAAACAGATACATGATGCTATTTTCACATTAGATTAGTTTAAATCAGAGGTTTGATATGGGTGATAATAGAACATTAATTAATAAAATCATTACAGGTAGCTGGAAGGTAAAACTTTCAGTCCTGTTAATGGGTGCTGGCCAGATAGCCTATGGCTGCATCGGCAAGGGTTTAATATTTGTCATCACAGAAATATTGATGCTTAAATATTTCTTTTCAAAAGGATTCGCTGGTATAAAGGGATTCTTTACCTTAGGTACACAGAAGGCAGATGCCTGGGCTGGTACTGCAGGTGATAATTCAATTGTAATGCTTTTGATGGGAATCTTTGCATGGTTTGCATTGGCAGCATTTATATATCTTTATATTGTAAATCTTCGTGATGTCTGTACTATTGATGATCAGGCAAAAAAGGGAAAAAAGATTAAAAATCTTAAAGAGAATTTAAAAGAATTAGGTGATAAGAAGTTCTATGTTGTAGTACTTTTTCTCCCTGTAATAGGTGTATGTATCTTTAACATCCTTCCTATTATATTTATGATTCTTATTGCTTTCACCAACTATGGTGGAAGCATAGTTCCTCCGGAATTAGTTGACTGGGTAGGAATTGAGAATTTTAAGAAGATTCTTACACTGTCTCAGTTTGCTCCTACTTTTATGAAGATATTAGGATGGAACCTGGTATGGGCTATCGTTTCAACTGCGCTTAATTATTTCGCAGGCCTTGGCCTTGCACTTCTCATCAATAAGAAGTGTGTTAAAGGTAAAGCATACTGGAGACTTTTCCCGGTTCTTGCATATGCAATTCCAGGATTTATCACATTACTTGCATTTAAGTTTATGTTCTCTTATGGAGGACCTATAAACCAGATTATTAGAGCTGCAGGTGGTTCAGCTATAGGTTTCCTTGACCTTGATGCTAAATGGTCAGCTAGGATCATTGGATTACTTGTTAACTGCTGGATCAGTGTGCCTTCTATCATGCTTCTTGCAACAGGACATCTTTCAAATAGAGATATGTCTCTTTATGAAGCAGCAAAGATCGATGGAGCATCAAAAGCTCAGCAGTTTACAAAACTTACAATGCCTTATATGATTTTTGTAACAACACCAGTGCTCTTAGGACAGTTTGTAGGAAATTTCAATAACTTTGGTATTTTCTATTTCCTTAGAGGAGGACTTTACCTGGATGGATATTTCCTTGCCAGTGATACAGACCTTCTTATTAACTGGCTTTATAATTTATCAATTGATAATAATTATTACTGCATAGGAGCTGCGATAAGCTTAGTAATATTTGCCATAACATCAGCAATTTCAGTTGGTGTATATGTTAAGTCACCATCATTTAGAAAGGAGGATACATTCAAGTGAGAAAAAAGAAAAACAGTAATGCTTTTTCAAAATTTGATACAGTTATTACATATGCGATTCTTATCGTTGTATCATTTTTATTCTTCTTCCCATGTTTATGGATAGTACTTGCCTCATTCTCAAAATCGGGATCTATCTACTCTTTTGACGGATTCTTCCCATCAGCATTCAGTCTGGTTTCATTTAAGAAGTTGTTTACAGATACTGCCATGTATAATTATCCTAAATGGTTCTTAAATACATTTGTAGTAGCAAGCGGAAGCTGTATCCTTGGTACACTCCTTACAATACTTACTGCTTACACAATGTCCAGATATGAATTTAAGTTAAGAAAGTCAATGATGAAGACAACTATGATACTTGGAATGTTTCCATCATTCATGGGTATGACTGCAGTTTATATCCTTATGACACAGTTCGGACTTATTAACCGTCTGTGGGGACTTATCCTTATTTATGCAGCAGGTGCTCCTATGGGTTATCTTACCCAGAAGGGTTATTTTGATACAATACCAAAGGCTATTGATGAAGCGGCAAAGATTGACGGTGCTACAAATGCTCAGGTATTCTGGAAGATCCATATGCCTCTTTCAAAACCGATCATTACCTACACAGCACTTACCGCATTCACATGGCCATGGTCAGATTTTATTCTCCCTAAATTATTACTTAAGGAGAAGAACTTATATACAGTTGCAGTTGGACTTATGAGTCTTGATGAAACAGAATTCGTTAGATTTGCAGCTGGTAGCGTATTCATTGCGGTTCCTATAGTTATCCTTTATTTCTGTCTTGTAAGAAATATGATAAATGGAATAGCTGAAGGTGCCGTAAAAGGATAAATACTTTTATACTTTTACCCCGTCCCCCCGAGTAAGTATAAATAACTTTTACCCCCCCCCTTGGAGTATTTCGATATACTCCCCCCCTTTATTAATTTATTTTCTTGTGGGCATAATAGTGAAGTGCCTGCAAGAAACCGGCCTAGCCGGACAACATTTTCCAAGAGCCGCCTGGTAATATGCTGGGCGGCTTTTTAAAATTATGGTACAATAAAATAGAATGCGCGGATTAATCCCAAGATGGTATTTCAAATATTTTATTTAGAGAAAAGCTGTGATTGTTCCTGTAGTCGGTGTTTTAAATGATGATGGCAGAATAATGGAGGTTTTAAATGTTTATAACAGAAGATATTATCTATGTTGGTGTTAATGATCATGATGTAGATCTTTTTGAAGGACTTTATGATGTGCCAGAGGGAATGGCATATAATTCCTATATTATTAAAGATGAGAAGATTGCAGTAATGGATACTGTTGATCAGCATTTTGGAGAAGAATGGCTTTCAAATATAAAGAAAGCATTAGATGGAAAAACTCCTGATTATCTTATAGTTCAGCATATGGAGCCGGATCATTCAGCTAATATTGATGTATTTGCAAAAGAATATCCAGAGGCTCTTATAGTTGGAAATATGATGACTTTTACAATGATGAAGAAGTTCTTTGGAACTGATTATGCTGATAGAAGGGTCGTTGTAAAGGATGGAGACAGTCTTTCACTTGGAAATCATGAGTTGAAATTTGTATTTGCGCCTATGGTACACTGGCCAGAGGTTATGATGACTTATGATGTGAAAGACAAAGCATTTTTCTCAGCAGATGGTTTTGGTAAATTCGGAGCGTTAGATGTTGAAGCAGATTGGGCTTGTGAAGCAAGACGTTATTATTTTGGTATTGTAGGTAAGTTTGGAGCGCAGGTACAGGCACTTCTTAAAAAGGCTGCAAGCTTAGATATCCAGGTGATTTGCCCTCTTCATGGACCGGTTCTTACTGAAAATCTTTCATATTATCTTGATTTATATAATACCTGGTCATCTTATGGAGTAGAAAGTGAAGGAGTATTTATTGCCTATACTTCCGTTTATGGAAATACAAAGAAGGCCGCCCTTCTTCTTAAGGAAAAGTTAGAAGTCAAGGGATGTCCAAAGGTAGCTATTGCAGATCTTGCCAGAGAAGATATGGCAGAATCAGTTGAAGATGCATTTAGATATGGAAAGATCGTCCTTGCGACAACTACCTATAATGGAGATATCTTCCCTACTATGAGGGAGTTTATAAATGATCTTACAGAGAGAGGTTATCAGAATAGAAAGATCGGTATCATTGAAAATGGTACCTGGGCTCCGATGGCGGCTAAGTGTATCAAGACAAGGTTTGAGAACAGCAAGGAGATAGTATTTGCAGATACAACTGTAACTGTTAATGCAGCTTTAGATGATAAAGCTATTGAGGCGATAAACAGCCTGGCTGATGAAATGGCTTAATTACTTCCTTGACTTTTCTTTAAAAATATAATTAAATGAACACTGTGATTAATGAAAACCTATTAATTAAGTGGGATTAATATTTTATATAAGAGATTTATTAGGAGGATATATAAAATGTCAGATGAAACAAAAGAAAAGATACTTGATAATGCAGTAGATGCATTTGACTCAGATGAAGAAAAAACAGCTGAAGAGTTATATAAAGAAGGTGCTGTAAAGAAGATAATCACAAAGAAAGAAATAGTTGCTGATATAATTTCAAAATATCCTGGAGCTGCTATCGTACTTGTTCAGGACGGAATGTTCTGCATTACCTGTGGAGCAGCACAGAGTGAGTCATTAGAAGAAGCTTGCTATGTACATGGTCTTGATCCGGATGCAGTTGAGCTGGATGTTAATGATTATCTTACAAGAACCCTTGAGGATGCTTTAAAAGAAGAAGCAGCCAAGGAAGATGCTGAATAAAGTAAATAACTGATATTATTTAAGAAAGAGTCCTTACTGGCATAAGTCGGTAAGGACTTTTTTTGCGTAGGCAACGAGCCAAGGTTCCTACATTGTGCTTGCACAAAATGTAGGAACTTTGGCGACTGCCCGACATCGAGCCGTCAGGCGAGAGGAAATGTAGGCAACGAGCCAAGGTTCCTACATTGTGCTTGCACAAAATGCAGAAACTTTGGCGACTGCCCGACATCGAGCCGTCAGGCGAGAGGAAATGTAGGCAACGAGTAAGTTCACAGAGTTTTCACTAAAATTATTAGCACTCGCTATTGACGAGTGCTAATAATGGTGATATAACATAGTTACAAAGTAAATGACAGAACAATATAAAACAATGAAGTGAATAATCAGTCGAATTAATAAGTGGTTAAGACAATGTTACATTTATCAGTATGGTAGAAAGGATGATGAGATATGTATTTAACAACAAGAAGACCCAATATAATGAAAAGTGATGTAAGAGAAAGACAGGAGGATTACTTATTAGATATCGATCTTCCTGGATGCAACAAAGAAGATGTAAAGATATATCTGGAGGATGGTTATCTGGTAGTTACAGCTGAGATTAATAAAAAGACAGAGGAAGATAAAGGTAAACTGGTAAGATCTGAAAGATATAGCGGCAAATATCAGAGAAGCTGGTATGTAGGAGATAAGATTTTTACTGAAGATATTTCAGCATCATATAAAAATGGTGTTCTTACAATTGTAGTACCAAAGCAGTCAAAGAGGACACCTGAGAAAGCAACAATTTCCATTAATTAATTTATTTAAGTAATAAATCGCAAAAATGCGATGTAGATATAATTAGAAAAGGAGTGATCTTTATGTATAGCCCAAGTATATTTAATGATAATTTTGTAGATGATCTATTTGAAGAAGTATTAGGCTTCCCATTTAATTTTGGAAAGAAGGGTGATATTCCCGCAGGAAGAATGATCACAGATGTCCACGAATTCGATGATAAATATGTACTGGAGATGGAACTTCCCGGATATGATAAAAATGATGTTAAGATCGAATTAGAAGATGGATATTTAAAGATTGAAGCGGAGCATAAGGAAGATACAGAAAATAAAGATGCAGCTGGAAAGATCATCCGTAAAGAAAGATTCACCGGTAAGTGCGAAAGAAAGTTCTATATCGGAAAAGAAGTAAAGGGTGATGATATAAACGCAGAGTTTAAAGATGGTATCTTAAAGATAGGTGTTCCAAAGGTTGCGGAACAGCCGAAGGTAGAAAAGAAGAATTACATTGAAATAGATGGATAATAATTTACCTCCCCTTAAGGAGCTGTAGGATTTTTCTTACAGCTCCTTTTTATTTCAAAAATATTTTTTTTGATGCAACCTTTCGAGTCATATATTACTCTAATATAATGTAACGACTAAAAAGGAAAGAAATAATATGAACAAAGAAGAATTTGCTCAAATAGTAATGGACTCAAAAGACAGTCTGTTCAGAGTCAGCTTTTCAATTCTAGGAAATGAGACTGATTGTGAGGATGCTGTTGAGGAAGCGATTACTCTAGCATTTACAAAATTAAATACATTAAAGCAGGAAAAATATGCGAAGACCTGGTTGATTAAAATCCTTATAAGAGAATGCTACAAAGTACTGAGACATAAGAAAAGAGCAGTTCTTTCAGATGGAGAAATGGATGAGCTTTTTGAATTTGAAAATTATGAAGAAAAGGCAGAATTTTATGAACTATATGCTGCTCTTGATAAGCTTTCAAAAGAAGAGCGTACAGTTGTAACTCTCTTTTATTTTGAAGAATATTCAATTAAAGAGATAGCAGGAATTACAAGATCCACCACAGGAACTGTTAAGAGCAGGCTTTCACGAGCCAGAAAACATTTGAAGAACTTACTATAAGGGCATTCATATAAAAAGAAAGGATGAATAAATATGGAAAGAAAATATCCACCAACCCCTAAAAAATTCGAAGACCATATTAATAGAATGGTAAATAATGAACTCGCAAAAAATGATAATAAAAACAGGTTTTATTTATTAAGACCTGCAGTAGCTATGGCGGCAATGCTGGCATTAATAGTTGCGACACCGGTACTCGCAAAGAATATTTCTTACATTAAAGATTACTTAAATGACAGAGGAGAGGATGTTTCAACTGAGGGAATTGTTTATTATGATGAGGATAGTAAGAAGAATACAGTTATAGAACATGTAACAGATTATAGTGACATTTATAATTCTCTTTCTGAAATGGAAAAGAAAAATCTTAACGAATATAGAAAGTATTATGATAATACAGGCTGCCCGGATTATATTGATTATACTTCAGAACAGGTGGATGAAATTATCTGTTCTAAATGGGCTAAGGAGCCAGTGCTTATTTTTGATGAGGTATATATGGATGGTACAACATTGTACTATTCAGCACATTTATCAAAAGAATATGAAAATATATCTTTAGATACTACAGACCATGCTTTTGTAAATGGACTTGATTGTTATAACGATGAATTTGCCAAGGTTGACGAAGAAGGTCATTATGTAGGCACTATAGATCTTAGTTTAATTATGTCAGATGATGAGCATCATAATGATGGAGAGGAAATTAAAAATTATAATAATGCCGAGGGAGAACTGGCTATCTTAATGGAGTTTTATAAAGTGGATGGTGATGAGCGTTTATTAGTTTCATTTTATGATGGAGACTGGAAAAGTTCTCTTAAAACAGTTGAGCTCGCTCAGATTGACAAGTCATTAGAGGATTATGGAAATGTTCATATTGATAAAGTGATCAGTGCTCCATCCAAAACTACTATAAAATTCACATATACAATTGATGCAGAAAAACTTGAGGCTATATGTGATAAGTATGATTTTTATGATATAGATGAAATCTTTGAAAATTACAGGCTTAGTTGTGATAATGGAGATCTAACCAACACATATTATTATAGTAATATAGAAAAAACAGATGGAAAGTATAAGATAGAATGTAAGCTTGAACTAAAGACTGAAGCTGGAATGAAGGATCTGAAGGAGAATAAGTCATTAGTAATTACTCCATATTCTGCAAAACACACACGATCAGGAAATGTTATAGAAGGAACAGAAAAACTGGTGGAAGAATTATCTTTTTCTATAGAACTGCAATAAAAAGAGGATTTATATTATGAATAAAAATATTAAAAAAATCGCAGCCGTATTGACTGCAGGTTTAATCTTAACAGGATGTAATAAAAATACAGCGATAAATGGTAATAAGTCAGAAGCAGAAAGCCCGATAGATACTAAAGAAATCATACAGGCTGCTGAATGGAACAATGAAGTAATAGATAAGACAATAGGTGAAAATGAAGAAAAGATCATAATAAAGGCAAAAGTAAATATTTTAAGTGATGATATATATGAAGGAAGTATCAAAAAAGAATTTCCGACAGTTGAAATGATCGAAAATGAATTATGCGATGGAAAGAAGATGGAAGATGTCAGTGATGTGTATAATTCTGATTTAGAAGATGGAGATGAAGCTGGAAAATTCTATGAAATCTATTATAAAGAAAGCGACATACTCGATCGCACTTATTCATACGATGATAATGCAGGAGAATATGGCCTGTTTGAATATGACAGTTTTCATTTTTATAATTGGGATTCTCCAGCAAGCTTTACTGATGCAAAAAGAGATGACGAGTTGATCTTGTGTGAAGATACACTGGCCGCACTTAATATGAATGTAAAGGCGAAAGATTCATATGACGGAAAGAAGAGAAACTGCACTTATAAAATCGTTAATTTTTATAATACATTAGAAAATATCCCTGTTGTTCGTAAAGAAACAGGAATGGAATTAACAACTGTAAAAATGGTTGATTCACAGATTGTAAATATAAGATTTGCACCGGAATATGAATTTGTTTCGGATAAAAAGAAGGTGGATCAGATTATAAACCCAGAAAGTCTTATGAAAATAGTAGAAAAGGACTTTTGGGATGGAAAGCTGACAGGGTATCCGGATGCGATTGATAAGATCACACTTTGCTATATGGAAAATGAAGAAAACTATGTTATTCCTGTATGGGCATTTAGCATCTACTGGGGATATACGGATAATGTTGTTTATGTTTATGATGCTGTTAATGGAAATCTGATAATTAATTAAATTAAAAAAGCAGTTAATAAAAGGGTGTGTGAAAACATGCCCTTTTTTTTGTTTGCGCGCCATGGGCGCGTACTAATGGGAGATTTTATAGATTTATTCGAATGTTTAAATCTTAATATTTATAAGAGATTAAACGTTTATATATTGCGAAAGAAAGTTGTTGACAATGTTGATGCTTTGGGGTATTCTTTTCATGAAGAGGTAAAGAAATGCAGAATGTGAACAGGGGATGTTTCCAGGGGGAAATTTCCAGATATTTTAAAGATAATTTTATAGTCGTTGATATAAATCTAGATTATTTCTAGTTTTATATAAAAAAGCTCTAAGTATGTCGCGAAATACTTAGAGCAAAAAAAATAATGTTAAGCACATAGTTAGTAAAGTGCTCGAGTTAAATTATATAGCTTTTCTAACTATGTGTAAAGGAAAGAAGAGGCATAAGTTTATGCAAATCAAGAAATTTGTAACAGGTATTTTGCTTGCAGCATTAATTATTACTGCATCAAAAACAACAGAAGGAATGACTCATTTTTATGCGCAGTCTGGAAGTGATTGGTCAGAGGTATGGACCGAAGCTAATACAACTAAGAATAGAAAAACAGAGACAACGGATTACGGTTTAAAAAAGGGAAAATATGTGAAGAAGGTGGAGGTTTTTCTTAGAGAAGGTGACACCTATTTACATAAAGAGACGGATGATGGTTTTGTGAGAGTATCGAAGGGGAATAATATTCTATATACCGCATATGGATGGTGGAGTTGGATATATAGGTAAATAATATAAACCAGCTGTGACAATTAGAGAATTGTTGCAGTTGGTTTTATTGTAAAAAAAATAAAGAGGGAAAAATGAATATAAATAAATGTTTTAAATTTGCCTTGATATCTATAAGGAAGGACTTGTTTTCCAGTATTTTCAAAATAATTCAGATAACAGTAGCTTTTATTATATTGGCATATATCATCAAAGAATTAGGGTTGCAACGAAAAGCTTTGAATTTGATCAATGGTGTAATGGATAATAAGGAAATATACATTTTAAGAGAGGAATCATTCGGTGCAGAAGATAATCCTTTTAACGATAACAGAAGAGAAGATGCTGAGCAGCTGCTTAATATGATTTTAAATCAAAAAATATCTGTTATTCAGAATGAGAGGCAGATTCATACAGAGGAAAATGAGTATATATCGTTGGTGGGAGTGACGGCAGATTTTTTTAATGATTATGATATAAGTGTTGATTTATCCAAAGAAGAAATAGATGAGTATTTTAGTAATGAAAAAATTAAAATATGTGATATGAAAGGAAGTACAATTCCTGTAATAGCAGGCGCAGATCTGAAAAAAAATCATAAAATAGGAGATGTTTTAGAAGATTACGAGATAAACTATAAAATAATAGGATTTGCAAAAAAAGACAGTGCATATATAATGCCTTTTCAAGATTACTATACACAAACAGTTGATGATTGTATTATTTATCCTTATTTTTTTGATTTAAATGATGACAGGGCAATAAATACTCTATTTTATTCTTGCTTCTTTAAGGGGAGTTCATATAGAGAAATAGAGAAAATTATAGATTTTAATAACGAAAAGCACCTATTTAATCTGAGTATAAAAAACTATAGCCAACAATTAAAGAATACGAAAATAACTTATGCTAATAATATGGCTCTTTATGGTTTCTTTGGAGTGGCTCTTTTAATATTTTCTCTAATAGGGATGACAAGTACCATGCTAAATAGAATAATTGATAATCTCTTTGAATATAGTGTAAATCTTTTGTGTGGTGCCACAATGAAAGATATTTACAGAAGAGTAACGTTTGAATTTTTAATTATTTTTGTTCTGGGTGTAGCAGTAACAGGTGCAGTATATAAGTTTAGTATTTCTTCACTCATCGTTGCAATGATTGCGATGCTGTGCTATCTCGCAATGAGATTATATTTGAGTAAGATGATTAAATTTGAAACCTTAGTTGAAAATATGTCAAAGGAATAGTTTGAAAGGTTATAAATGAAAAAGAAAAATATAAAAACAATTATTTTTAGCTTAATTATCATACTAAGCATAATAATATTTGTTTTCGGTTATTCAGTACTGATTATGATGGGAAAAAATGATAGAAAAGACATAAGGTTCTTTTCTAATAAGCAGATCATATGTTGGATCGGTCCTGATTATGCATCAATAAAGCAAGTAAAAGAATATATGAATAATATATACTGCGTAGATTATGCTTTATTGGACCGTGGTTCAAGGGATAAGTATATTCATTTTAATGACGCTTTTCTGAATCAGATATTGGAAGATGAGGATATAAATATAGATGGTGACGTTTTTATAAATTTTGATTCAAAGGGACAATGTTTTGAAGAAAATGAAGAATCATGGATTATTAAAAATGGAAAAAAATTAAAAGTTAATGGTAATTTTAAAAGTCCTAAGTATGAGGTGGATGATTTTGGAAATTACTATAATCTTGATTCAATAAATCTGAAAGATTATACGAAATTTGATTATTTGATAATAGATATGGGAGAAGATGCGGATGAAAAATCAATAAATGAAACATGTGAAAAATTAAATGAGATTTTTCCAGAAAAAGAAATCCATAAATTTATAGGAGGTAAAGAAGGCGATATGAATTTTGCAAATAAGTATGCAGTGCTTATTTTTGCAATAGGATTGATTATAGCATTTAACTGTATAGATTTTACAGATAACTGGATTAAATATTATGATAAAGAGCTTATTATCAGAAGAAGACTCGGTGCCCAAACATTCAATAATATTATGTTTATTGTGAAAAAATATTCCTTAATAGTTGTTATATCTACAGTAATTGGAATTGCTATATCCTATGGTATAAAAAAATTATTGGATACAGATAAATTTAAATTGCTAGCCAGTCTTGTATGTAAGGAATATGGCTTTATGTCTATATTATTTGGGGTCGCTACTTCAATACTAATTTCAGGAACTATGTTATTTGTTGCAATTTTAATAAGAAAAAGCAAAAGAAGGATATGATATATGGACAATAAGATAATCGAATTAAAGGGTATAAAGAAAAAATACGGCAAAGGTGATGGTACGGTCGAAGCTTTAAGAGGCGTTGATCTGGAAATAAAAGAAGGTGAAAGCCTGGCTATCATGGGCACTTCAGGATGTGGAAAAAGTACACTCCTAAATATATTGGGATGTATAGATACAGCCACAGAAGGAGACTATATTCTTGAAGATAAAAATGTAAAGGATTATAGCCAGAAGGATAAGGCCAGACTTCGTAATAAGGAATTCGGTTTTGTAGTTCAGGATTTTGCACTTATTCCAAGGCTTAATGTATATAATAATGTAAAACTTCCACTTGAATATACCAAGATGAATAAACGTGAAGCAAAAAAAGCTACAGTTGGTATTTTAGAAAAGGTGGGGCTTAAGGATAAAATAAAAGCTTATCCTGATCAGTTGTCCGGTGGGCAAAAACAGCGAGTAGCCATAGCAAGGGCACTTGTGAATGATGCGAAGATTCTTCTTTGTGATGAACCGACAGGAGCTCTTGATTCAGATACTACAGCTGAAATAATGGATTTATTTATGAATCTGTCCAGGGAATTTAATAAAACTCTTGTGATCGTAACACATGATGAAAAAGTAGCAGGATACTGTGACAGAGTTATAAGAATAAAGGATGGGAAGATCGCTGGATAGTCAGATGGTAAAGTGAACAACAAAACTTACAGAAAAACCACGTATTTACGTGGTTTTTCTTATATTTATAAAATTGACAGTATAATTATGCTGGTGTTATACTTATTAGGTTATTATCGGGAGTAGTATACCGTTTTAACAGTTTTAGTTGATCATTAATGAAAGGACATACATATACATGTACGACAAAGTATCAAAACAGCTTAGCTTTGTTGAAAACGAAGACAAAGTTCTTAAGTTCTGGAACGAAAATGACGTATTCGAGAAAAGTATTGATGAGAAGAAAGAACTTCCAACATTTACTTTCTACGATGGACCTCCAACAGCAAACGGAAAGCCACATATAGGCCACGTTCTTACACGTGTTATCAAGGATATGATTCCTAGATATCAGACAATGAAGGGGCACAAGATCATCCGTAAGGGTGGTTGGGATACTCACGGTCTCCCTGTTGAGCTTGAAGTTGAAAAGCTTATTGGAATTGAAGGCAAGGAGCAGATAGAGGAATACGGTATTGAACCTTTCATTAAGAAATGTAAGGAATCAGTATGGAAATATAAGGGAATGTGGCAGGAATTCTCAGATAAGGTTGGTTTCTGGGCTGACATGGATGATCAGGATTATGAGACAAGACCTTATGTAAGAAAACCATATGTTACATACCGTAATGATTATATCGAGTCAGAGTGGTGGGCTCTTAAGACTATCTGGGATAAAGGACTTCTTTATAAGGGATTTAAAGTAGTTCCATATTGCCCAAGATGTGGTACACCTCTTTCATCTCACGAAGTAGCTCAGGGATATAAGACAATAAAGGATAGAACAGCTATCGTTCGTTTCAAGGTTAAAAATGAAGATGCATATTTCCTTGCATGGACAACAACACCTTGGACACTTCCTTCAAATATCGGTCTTTGCGTAAATCCGGATGAAGCTTATGTAAAAGTTAAGGCTTGTGACGGATATACATATTATATGGCTGAAGCTCTTCTTGATAAGGTTATCGGTTCTCTTCTTGAAGAGAAAGATAAAGAAGGAAATGCTAAGTTTGAAGCATTTTCAAATGGAAAAGCTTATGAAGTACTTGAGACTTACAAAGGTAAGAATCTTGAATATAAGGAATATGAGCCTCTTTATCAGTGTGCAGCTGATGCGGCTGAAAAACAGCATAAGAAGGCATTCTTCGTATATTGCGATAACTATGTAACTATGACAGATGGTACAGGTATCGTACATATCGCTCCAGCATTCGGTGAAGATGATGCAAGAGTTGGTAGAAAGTATGATGCTCCATTTGTACAGATGGTTGGAGCTGACGGTAAGATGAAGGAAGAAGCTGGCAAATTTGCAGGCATGAGATGCAAACCTACAGAGCATGAAATTGCTGAAGGTGCTATCGCATGTGATCCAGAAGTTCTTAAAGATCTTGCAGAGAGAGAACAGCTTTTTGCAGCTCCAAAGGTTGAACATGATTATCCACATTGCTGGAGATGTGATACTCCACTTATCTACTATGCTAGAGAATCATGGTTTATAAAGATGACTGCCGTTTCAGATGAAATGGTAGCAAATAATAATACAGTTAACTGGACTCCTGAAGGAATCGGTAAGGGACGTTTTGGCGAATGGCTTAAGAATGTTCAGGACTGGGGTATCTCAAGAGACAGATACTGGGGAACTCCACTTAATATCTGGGAATGTGCTGATTGCGGAGAGAAGATCTCAATCGGTTCTATTCAGGAATTAAAGGAGAAGTCTTCAAATGTATCTGACTGGGAGAATCCAGATCAGCCAAATGGTATCGAACTCCACAGACCTTATGTTGATAAGGTTGAGATCCCATGTCCACATTGTGGTAAGGTAATGCATAGAGTTCCGGAAGTTATCGACTGCTGGTTTGACTCAGGTGCTATGCCATTTGCACAGTGGCATTATCCATTTGAAAATAAGGAACATTTTGAAGAGAACTTCCCTGCAGATTTCATTTCTGAGGCGGTTGACCAGACTCGTGGATGGTTCTACTCACTTATGGCAGAGTCAACACTTCTCTTCCACAAGGCTCCTTATAAGAACGTTGTGGTTCTTGGACATGTTCAGGATGAGAACGGCCAGAAGATGAGTAAGTCAAAGGGTAACGCAGTAGACCCTATGGAAGCTCTCAATAAATATGGCGCAGATGCCATCAGATGGTATTTCTATACAAATTCAGCTCCATGGCTTCCTAACAGATTCCATGAGAAGGCTGTACTTGAAGGAAAGAACAAGTTTATGGATACTCTCTGGAATACATATTCATTCTATGTACTCTATGCAGAGATCGATCAGTTCAATCCTCTTAATTATGACTTTGATTATGATAGTCTTGCAGTTATGGATAAGTGGCTCCTTAGTAAGCTTAATTCATGCGTTAAGACTGTAGATGATAACCTGGCAAACTATAGAATTCCTGAGGCCGGTAAGGCTCTTGCTGAATTCGTAGAAGAAATGAGTAACTGGTATGTAAGACGCTGCCGTGACAGATTCTGGGCTAAGGGTATGGAGCAGGATAAGATCAATGCTTACATGACTCTTTACACAGCACTTGTAACAATAAGTGAGACAGCAGCTCCTATGATCCCATTTATGACAGAGAGCATTTACCAGAACCTTGTAAGAAATATCGATAAGGATGCTCCAATCAGTATCCATCTTTGTGACTTCCCTTCTGTTGAGGAAGCTTTCATTGATAAGGAACTTGAGGAAAGCATGGAAGAGGTTCTTGATATCGTTGCATACGGCCGTGCTGCAAGAAATACTTCTCAGCAGAAGAACCGTCAGCCACTTGCAAATATGTATGTTAAGGCTGCTAAGGATCTTGATGCACTTTATATCGATATCATCAAGGACGAGCTTAATGTTAAGAATGTAGAATTTAAGGATGATCTTTCAGAGTTTGCATCATACTCATTTAAGCCACAGCTTCGTACTGTTGGTCCTAAGTATGGTAAATTACTTGGAGGAATCAGAACATATCTTGCAGAAATTGATAGCGCAAAGGCTATGAATGACTTAAAGAACCAAGGTGCTATTAAGTTTGATGTTGATGGCAATGAAGTAGAACTTAAGGAAGAGGATCTTCTCATTGAGACAGCTGAATCAGGTGAGTTCGTTACTGAAGGAGATAACAAGGTAACAGTTGTTCTTGATATCAGACTTACAGATGAACTTATTGAAGAAGGTTTCGTAAGAGAGATCATTTCTAAGGTTCAGACAATGCGTAAAGAGGCTGGATTCGAAGTAACAGATAGAATCACACTTTATGTAGATGGAAATGACAAGATTAAGGACGTAGTTCTTAATAATGCCGATAAACTTAAGAGTATTGTACTTGCAACAGATATAGTAACAGGCAGCGCTGCAGGATATTCTGGAGAGAAGGATATCAACGGCGAAAAGGTTGTTCTTGGCGTAGAAAAAAACTAAATACTTTTTTGTTGAAGGTATTAACAGACAGGCACTAGGACATCATTCGTTTTAGTGCCTGTAAACGTATTAAACAGGAGGAAGTTTAACATGGGAAATGTTGCAGGGTTCAGTAAGGAAGATTTTAAAAAAGAAGTCATCAAGAACTTAAAGACACTTTATAGAAAGGATCTTGATGAAGCTAATCCACAGATGATATTTCAGGCTGTTTGTTATGCAGTAAAGGACGATATCATCGATAGATGGATTGCTACACACAAAACATACAAGAATAAAAATGTTAAAAAGGTCTATTACCTTTCAATGGAATTCTTAATGGGAAGAGCATTAGGAAATAATCTTTTAAATCTTGGTTATTACACTGAGGTTAAAGAGGCCCTTGAGGAAATGGGACTTGATATTAATTTTATAGAAGATCAGGAAAGAGATCCAGCCCTTGGAAATGGTGGACTTGGAAGACTTGCCGCATGTTTCCTTGAATCTCTTTCGACTCTTGGATATCCGGCTTATGGCTGTGGAATAAGATATAAATATGGCATGTTCCGCCAGGCTATAAAGGATGGTTATCAGATTGAGGAGCCGGATGACTGGCTTAAGAATGGTTATCCATTTGAAATTAAGAGGGCTGAATATGCTGTCGAAGTAAAATTTGGCGGCTATGTAAGAGTAGAAAATCAGGATGGCCGTCACGTATTTATTCAGGAAGACTATCAGTCAGTACGTGCTGTACCATATGATCTTCCAGTTATCGGTTATGGTAATAATATAGTAAATACTCTTAGAATCTGGGATGCAGAAGCAATTCAGGAATTCAACCTTAATTCATTTGATAGAGGTGATTATAAGAAGGCTGTAGAGCAGGAAAACCTTGCTAAAAATATCGTTGAGGTTCTTTATCCAAATGATAATCATTATTCTGGTAAAGAACTTAGACTTAAACAGCAGTATTTCTTTATTTCAGCATCAATCCAGACTGCTATAAAGAAATATAAAGAGAATAATGCAGATATCCACGACCTTCCAAACAAGGTGGTATTCCAGTTAAATGATACTCATCCAACAGTTGCTGTTGCAGAACTTATGCGTATCTTAATGGATCAGGAAAATCTTAACTGGGACGAAGCATGGAAGATAACAACTAAGTGCTGTGCTTATACTAATCATACGATCATGGCTGAAGCCCTTGAAAAATGGCCTATTGAGCTTTTCTCAAGACTTCTTCCTCGTGTATATCAGATAGTTGAAGAGATCAATAAAAGATTTGTTGAAAGGATCCAGCAGCTTTATCCAGGTAATCAGGATAAGATCAGAAGTATGGCTATTCTTTATGATGGACAGGTTAAGATGGCGCATCTTGCCATTGCAGGAAGCTTTTCTGTAAATGGTGTAGCTAAGCTTCATACAGAAATCTTAAAGAAGAGAGAACTGCATGATTTCTACGAAATGAGACCTGAGCAGTTTAATAATAAGACAAACGGTGTTACTCAGAGAAGATTCCTTGCTCACGGAAATCCACTTCTTAGCCAGTGGCTTAATGAAAAGATCGGTGATCAGTGGATCACTGACTTTGAAAGAATAGGAAAACTTAAGACATTTGTTGATGAGGATAAATACCAGCAGGAATTTATGAATATCAAATACCAGAATAAGGTAAGACTGGCCAAGTATATTAAGGAACATAATGGCATTGAAGTGGATCCTAATTCAATATTCGATATCCAGGTAAAGAGACTTCATGAATATAAGAGACAGCTTCTCAATATTCTTCATGTAATGTATCTTTATAATGAATTAAAGGAAAATCCTAACTTTGATATCTATCCAAGAACATTTATCTTTGGTGCAAAAGCTGCAGCGGGATATAGAAGAGCGAAGCTCACAATTAAGCTGATCAATTCTGTAGCTGATGTTATCAATAATGATAAATCCATCAATGGAAAGATCAAAGTTGTATTTATTGAGGATTATAGAGTGTCAAATGCGGAGATCTTATTTGCTGCTGCTGATGTATCAGAGCAGATCTCAACTGCTTCCCGTGAAGCATCAGGAACAGGTAATATGAAGTTCATGATAAATGGTGCAGTAACTCTTGGTACTATGGATGGTGCTAATGTTGAGATCGTGGAAGAAGTTGGAGCCGAAAATGCATTTATCTTCGGCCTTTCTGCAGATGAAGTAATGCGTTATGAGCGTGAAGGCGGATATAATCCTTGGGACATTTTCAATTCAAACCAGAATGTAAGAAGGGTTCTGACGCAGCTTATAAATGGTACTTATTCAGAGGACACAGAGCTTTTCAGAGAATTATATGATTCTCTTACAAAAGAAGATATCTATTTTATTTTAAAGGATTTCGATTCTTATGCAGAAGCTCAGAATAGAATAGATGCTGCTTACCGTGATGAGAAGAGATGGGCTCATATGGCTATGATGAACACAGCCTGCTCAGGAAAGTTCTCATCCGACAGAACTATTGAGGAATATGTTAAGGACATCTGGCACCTTGATAAAGTAAAGGTATCTCTTGAGGAAAAGACAAAAGATACAAAAAAGAAGGGTGTAAAGGCAACAAAGTGATCATTGGAGAATAAAGATGATATTTGACAAAATAGTAGATATTACAACAAAAAGCTTAGGAATAGATGAACAGGAAGTTACAAGAGATGCTTCGCTTAAAGATGATTTTGCAGCTGATTCAGTTGATATTTATCAGCTTATCTATCTTCTTGAGGATGAATATAATGTGACTATTCCTGAAGAGAAAGCTGCAACGGTTAAGACAGTAGATGATCTTATTAAGATGTTAAAAGAACTGGGAGTAGAAGACTGATGTATTCTTTTGATACAAGAGTAAGATTCAGTGAGATTACAGAAAATAAGAAAATGTCTCTTGTGGCAATAATCAATTGCTTTCAGGACTGTTGTACATATGAAGCGGAAGATGGGGGTGTCGGACTGGATTGGTTCGACACCCATCACTCTACATGGATGCTTGTAAACTGGCAGATAAAGATAAAAAAATATCCGGTTTTCTGCCAGAATATAAAGGTTACTACCTGGGCTTGTGGTTTTAGAGCATTCATAGGTAAGAGAAATTTTACCATTGAAGATAGGGAAACAGGAGAACTTCTGGTTTATGCATATTCAGAATGGGCATATGTAAATACAGAAAAAAACAGACCTGAAAGAAATGTTCCGGAGAAGGAATTGAATGTATATGGCATGAAGGAACCTCTCCAAATGGATTTCGAGACAGGAAAGATAGAGGTGCCACAGTTAGAGGCGGATGATTCTGCGACTTTGTTGAATCCGATCACTGTTACTAGAACAGATATAGATACCAATCATCATGTAAATAATGGAAAATATATAGAATTAGCTATGTCAGTACTGCCTGATGATATCAGGATAAATGGATTCAGGGCTGAATATAAACAGCAATCGGTGTTAGGGGATACCCTTTATCCTAAGGTTTATAGCTATAGTGATAGAAGGCTCGTTATCTTGTATGACGAAAACAGTAATCCAAAGCTGATAGCAGAATTCTTATTATAATCAAATAAAATTATATAATTGCGTCTAATAACAGGGACGTATAATAAGCGGGTAAAAAAGGAGAAGGAGCATATGGCTTACAGCCATATGCTCCTTCTTTATTTGGAGAAAACGTGTTAAAAATAATCTTAATTAACCAAGGACAACAACAACCTTGTGGTTCTTGCCATCGTTAAATACAGGAAGGATATTTCCTTCAATTGCATTTCCGTCAACTTCAACAGACTTAACACCCTTGCATACGTGATCAGGATTCTGGATCTCGATATCGAAGATATCTCCACGGAATTTTCTTGATGCCTTAAAGCCATCCCATGCTGATGGGATAGAAGGATCAATTGAAAGACCGTTGAATTCTGGCTGGATACCAAGGATATACTGGCTGATAGCTACGAAATTCCATGCAGCAGTACCTGTAAGCCATGAGTTCTTTCCTTCACCGATGCGACTTGCACCTGTACCAGCGATCATCTGACCATATACATATGGTTCTGTTCTATGAGTATCTGAAATGTCTTCAATGAAAGCAGGAGCGATACGTGAGTACCAGTCGAAAGCTCTGTCTCCCTGACCTGCATATGCAGCAGCTGCGATCATCCATGCGTTATTATGGCAGAATACAGATCCGTTCTCTTTGTATCCCTGTGGATAAGTTGAGATCTCACCGTATTCGATATAGTACTTAGAATATGCAGGTGCGTTAAGGCAAAGACCATATTTGCATCCAAGATTTGCATCAACAGCATCCAGGATCTTAGCTGGCCATCCCTCTTCGTTACCAATGTCAGACATGATACCGAATCCCTGTGGCTCGATGAAGATCTTACCTTCTTCGCATTCCTTTGAACCCATCTTTTTGCCGAAATCATCATAAGCTCTGAGGAACCAATCTCCGTCCCATCCGTTAGCCTTGATATTTGCAATCATTTTATCTAATTCAGCCTGTGCATTAGCGGCTTCTGTGTCATTTCCAATATATTTGCAAAGAGCGATATATTTTGGAGCTGTATAAGTGAAGAGAGTAGCAACAAAGAGTGACTCTGCATTCTTTGAATATTTATCTTCACCGTATTTTGGTGATGTCCATGTCTGGAAGCTTTCACCTGGAGTGTCTGAGAAACATGAAAGGTTGATGCAGTCGTTCCAGTCAGCTCTCATAGCAAGTGGAAGTCCGTGAGGACCTACATTATTTACTACTCTGTAGAATGATCTGTGAAGGTGATCGAACATTGGCTTTGCTAATGCTTCGTTATTATCATATGGAACCTGTTCGTCAAGGATTCCAAAATCACCTGTCTCTTTGATATATGCTACAGTTGAAAGAATCATCCAAAGTGGATCATCTGAGAAGTCTCCACCTACAGCGTCATTACCCTTCTTTGTAAGAGGCTGATACTGATGATAGCATCCGCCATCTTCAAACTGTGTTGACGCAAGATCGATAAGTCTTTCTCTTGCACGTTCTGGAACCTGATGAACGAAACCAAGAAGATCCTGGTTAGAATCACGGAATCCCATACCACGTCCGATACCTGATTCAAAGTATGAAGCAGATCTTGACATGTTAAATGTTACCATGCACTGATACTGGTTCCAGATGTTGACCATACGGTTAACTTTCTCATCAGGAGTATCAACTGTATATTTTGAAAGGAGATCATCCCACATTTCTTTTAATTCTGCAAGAGCTTTATCTGCCTTCTCAACAGTATTCATCTGCTGGATCATTTCATAAGCTTTTGACTTATTCATTGAGCCATCAGCGTTCCATTTATCTTTACCATTTTCAACGTAACCAAGTACGAAAACAAGTGCCTTCTCTTCTCCAGGAGCAAGTGTGATCTTAAGAGAATGAGAAGCGATTGGTGACCATCCGTCAGCTCTTGAATTCTTTGAAGCATTTTCAAATACTACATCTGGGTGGTCAAATCCATTATAAAGACCGAAGAATGATTCACGGTCACAATCATAACCATCGATTTCTGAATTTACAGTATAGAATGCAAAATGATCACGACGTTCTCTATATTCTGTCTTGTGGAAGAGAGTTGAACCTTCAACTTCTACATCACCTGTGTTGTAATTTCTCTGGAAATTGTGCTCATCATCTTCAGCATTCCATAAGCACCACTCAAGGAATGAATAGAGAGTAAAGCTCTTCTCAGTATTTCCTTCATTTTTTAATACAACCTTCTGAACTTCTCCGTTGTATCCCTTTGGTACAAAGAAAGTAAGTTCTGCTGAAAGATCATTCTTCTTACCATTTATAACTGTATAGCCCATACCATGTCTTGTCTGGTAGAAGTCGAGTTCTGTTTTAACTGGAGACCAACCTGGGTTCCAAACTGTGCCATTGTCATTTATGTAGAAATAGCGTCCGCCAAGATCTACAGGTACATTGTTGTAGCGATAACGAGTGATTCTGCGGAGACGAGCATCCTTATAGAAGTGATATCCTCCGGCTGTATTTGAGATAAGTGAAAAGAAACTCTCTGTTCCAAGATAATTGATCCATGGATAAGGAGTCTTTGGTGAGGTGATGACATATTCTTTTGCTACATCATCAAAATAGCCAAACTTCATGTGGTTAATCCTTCCCTTCTTAATAATGTATTTAACTAAAAAGTTTGTGTTATGTAAACATGTATTGTGCTTACATTGTGGTTCCTTTTTTGCTGTGTGTAAAATTATTATAATAGTTATGGAAGAAAGTTTCAATAAAAAAATGGCTGAAATCCCTTATTTTATGCGGGTTTCGGGCGGCAACGTTACCGCAAAAAATCGGAAACAAAGTTTCCGTATTCTTCTGTTAAATGTTTTTTTGTTATAAAAATGTATATCTGACGTGACCTTTAACGCGTCAGCGAAGTTTACATAAAAACATTCCGTTTAAACTGGATTTCAACATATATCCTTCATACTGGATACATCCATTTCTTGTAACTTCAGGTGCTTATTCCCATAAAACTAATCCAAGCACACATGGTCTCTAAAACTTCAAATCCAGTCTCATATGGCTATATTTTTCTTGATATCTTGCCATATTATAGCCGGTGATGAAGCAGACACAAAAGCCAAAACTAAAGGATGTTTCTGCTGGAGAAGAAAAGTAAAGAAAATCAAGATGATGATCAATATAAAGTCACCCTATCCAGCCCAAAATATAGAAAGCACATATCATAAAGTTGGCAATCCCAAGCCAAAATATAATAAAAGACGCTAAAAGAATCGCTCCAAAGGGCATGTTTTAGCCCGCTGGAGCGATTACTTTGAGCGTCTTATTTATTTTGGCGTCCGTTGACCATATTTAAGTGTTCATTATATTATGGCGTCCGCCTATCTACTGTAGATATGCTCCGAAACAGTCTTTGATTCTCCAGGAGCAAGCTCAAGATAGCCTGACTCGCTTGGAGCGATGCCGAGGTTTGGGGCGTCGATCATCCATGTCATTGGTTCAACGCAGAAGTATTTCTTATCTCCCTTGTGGTTCCAGATGATCCAGAACAGGAAGTCTTTAGATACTTCATAAACGATCTGCTTGCCTGATGCTTCATCAGTCATGATAGATCCGTAAAATGGTTCGCCGCCGTCTTCACCCATAGCGATGTTATAAACATCATTATCGATATCCTGAAGGACAGGAACCTGAGAACCGGTTAAGTACTGTCTGTCATGGTTTGAAAGCTGTCTTATCTCTAGTGTAGGAATGCAGTTTTCGTCGAGAACCCATTTGTCAGTGATAGGAACATAAAGACGTGTATCTTTACCTTCAGCACCTTCAACGAATGGTCCATTAAATGCAGTATGATTGCACATTCCGAATGGAAGCTGTCTTGTTCTTGAAAGGTTGGTCATTGTAAATTCGTAATGAAGACCATCTTCTTTAAGGGCGAATGTGTAATCTGCTCTAAACTTAACTGGGAAATATTTGTACATTGGATCAGCTTCGTTGTATGTATATGAAGTCTTTGCGATAGCGCTGTCTTCTGTAACCTCTGTAGCTACAATTTCATGTTCTCTCTTGTGAAGGAATCCATGAAGAAAGTTTCCAAGAGCGGTTTCATTAACTGGGAATTCATATGTGTGGTCGCTCGCTTTAAGTATGCCGTTATGAAGTCGATTTGGAAGATAGAGAGTTGGGAAGCCATAGATTACAGGCTCTCTCATGATTTCCTTAAGGGAACGTGAATCATCATTTCTGAAGAAGTCAATCTTATTTTCCACATCAGTAAAATGAATTACGTTACTTCCGAGGAATGGAGCTACAGTTGCTTTGTATCTGCCAGCAGTAAGCTCTACTACATCCTTTTGTCTTTTAAATTTTGTTACTTTAGCTGAAAAACTCAAAATGTTTTTCCTCCTTTTTCTTTAAAAAAATACGACAATCAGCGAATTTTTTTACGATAATATCACAAAAGAGTTTCGATGTCTATTGTAAAACAACCATATTTAACCTTTAAAACTTTGTACAGTTTTCAGGTATCGTTTCCATGTATACAGACAGAAGGGGGAAACGTAAAAATGATACAATAGTTTTAAAAAAATATTAAGCCATTTCATAGAAATGTAATAATAAATTGTTTGCGAGATACCGTTAAGAGAATGTATAATCTCCAATGGAGAATAAAAAAAAGAGGTCTATATTTGGAATGAAGTTAAGAAAATGTTTATTTACAATCGGGATTGCCACATTAGTCTTTGCAAATGTTGCATGTGGAAAGGTAAAAAGTGGAAGTACAACAGAAAGTAACATTGCCAAGTCTGATAAAGCTGATGAAGATTTTGATGTAAAGACAGTGGCAGCAGATATTAAAAATGAGGGAAAATTCAAAGATCAACTGGCTGAAATTGATCCGAATATTGCCATCAACCGAATTTACCAGCTGGATTCAGCAAAATTAGAGGCATATGCCTTCTATACTAATACAGGCGCTACTGCAGAAGAGATAGCAGTGATAAAGGTAAATGATGACTCTTATTTAAAGAATATTGAAAATGCTTTTAATAAGAGAGTCGATGATCAAAAGGAAGCTTGCAGAAATTACCTTCCGGATGAGATGACAAAGTTAGATAAAGCAGTAATAAAGACTTCTGGATCATATATTATTTTTGTTGTTTCAGAAGATTCTGAAAAGGCAAATGAAATAATAGGAAGATATTTTAATTAGATAAATAAAAAACGGGAGTATGAAAAATGATTTTTCATTTTTTCATACTCCCGTTTTTTTTGCTATATGACAAATAAATTATTTTGCTAAACGCTCTTTAATTCTTTCAGCTGTTTCTTTTTGTTCTTCATCTGAGAAAGAAAGCTGCTTCCAGATGAGGTTGATGCCGTCATTATTGTGACGTGGGATCACGTGAACATGATAGTGGAATACAGTCTGGCCGGCGGCAACTTCGTTATTCTGAAGGATGTTTATACCGTCGCAGTTAAATTCCTCTTTAAGAGCAAGAGCAATCTTCTTTGCGAGAGGCATAACCTTTGCAGCTACGCTGGCATCGATAGAATAAACATTATCAAAATGTTGTTTAGGAATTATAAGTGAATGTCCCTGGCCTGATGGACTAGCGTCAAGGATTACTCTGAAATCATTATCTTCATAAATGGTATTTGTAGGGATGATACCATTTGCAAGTTTGCAAAAAATGCAATCGTCTTTAATCATCTTTTTACCTCCGGTTTGATCAATATTTATGTCATATTATATATATTTTTTAATAAAGTAGCAAATTTGTTGATAAATCTTTTAAAAATTGGCGTGAAGTGTTGACAAGCCTTAACTTTTGTTGTAACGTGACTACGTAATAATAAGGTATAAGATATCTCTCTTATTCAGAGTGGTGGAGTCACAAGGGACTACGAAGCCACGGCAACCCCAATATTTAAGGGAAGGTGCCGGCCTGAGCGGATATGATAATCCGAGCAATAAGGGGATTTGATGATAGATTTTCAAATCCGGTTTTTTTTGCACCGGATTTTTTTATTTTTAAGAAATTCTCTTTATCAAAAACCAGGAAGCTTTGGAATGTAGGTCATACATTTGAAGTTAGGAGCGATATCCAAATAAAAAAATTAGGAGATACTCAATGGAAAAAAGATTTTTTACATCAGAGTCCGTAACAGAAGGACATCCTGATAAAATCTGCGATCAGATCTCTGATGCAGTTCTCGATGCCATACTCGAGCAGGATCCAAATGGACGTGTTGCATGTGAGACTTCATGTACAACAGGTTTAGTGCTTGTTATGGGTGAGATATCAACATCAGCTTATGTTGATATTCAGAAGATTGTTCGTGACACAGTAAGAGAAATCGGTTACGACAGAGCAAAATATGGTTTTGACTGTGACACATGTGGTGTCATCACAGCTATCGATGAGCAGTCACAGGATATAGCTCTTGGTGTTGATAAGGCCCTTGAAGCTAAGGAAAACCAGATGACAGATGAAGATATTGAAGCAATAGGTGCCGGTGACCAGGGACTTATGTTCGGATATGCTTCAAATGAGACACCAGAATTTATGCCATATCCAATTGCTATGGCTCATAAGCTTTCAAGAAGACTTACAGAAGTAAGAAAGAATGGAACTCTTCCTTATTTAAGACCAGATGGAAAGACACAGGTTACTGTAGAATATGATGAGAATGGTAATCCATTCAGAATTGATACAGTTGTTCTTTCTACTCAGCATTCTGAGGACGTTACTCAGGAGCAGATCCATGAGGATATTAAGAGAGAAGTATTTGATGTGATCCTTCCTAAGGACATGATCGATGATGAAACAAAGTATTTCATTAACCCAACAGGCCGTTTCGTAATCGGTGGCCCTCACGGAGATTCAGGTCTTACAGGACGTAAGATCATCGTTGATACTTACGGTGGATATGCACGTCACGGCGGCGGAGCATTTTCAGGTAAGGACCCAACAAAGGTAGATAGATCTGCATCTTATGCTGCAAGATATGCTGCAAAGAATATCGTTGCTGCAGGACTTGCTGATAAGTGTGAGATTCAGCTTTCATATGCTATCGGTGTTGCACGTCCAACATCAATCCAGGTTGAGACATTTGGCACAGGTAAGCTTTCAGATGAGAAGCTTGTTGAGATTGTTCGTGAGAACTTTGATCTTAGACCAGCAGGCATCATTAAGATGCTTGATCTTAGAAGACCTATCTATAAGCAGACAGCTGCTTATGGCCATTTTGGAAGAACTGATGTGGAACTTCCATGGGAGAAGACAGATCTTAGCGAAAAATTAGCTAAATATCTTGAGAAATAATAGTAGTAAAAATATTGAAGAAAGTGATCCGGATTGATTCCGGAAAGTGGTATATGTAGCACAAGGCGTTTGGTTTTTAATAGAAGGCGGTAATAAAATTTATGAAGAACATGCTGAACTTTAAGAATTTCTCAAAAGAGGAATTAAAGGAGATACTTGATACAGCTCTTGATATGAAGAAGAATCCTGAAAAGTATTCTAAGTCACTGGAAGGAAAGAAGCTTTATACTCTTTTTGAAAAGACATCAACTAGAACTTTTCTTTCATTTGCAACTGGCATAACAGAACTGGGGGGAACTTATTTCAACCAGCTTTGGAGAGATTCAAACTTTGTACTAGGTGAGCCTGTTTCAGAGATTAAGTATGTCTGCAGAAATGTAGATATCATCATGGCAAGACTTATCAAGAACGAGACAGTAGAGCTCTTCGGTGAAAATGTTACTGTTCCTTTTATCAATGGATGCGATAATTCATATCATCCATGCCAGATTCTTGCTGATATGCTTACTGTATATGAGAAATTCGGAACTTTAAACGTTAAGCTGCTTTATATTGGCGCAAAGAATAATGTCTTTAATTCTCTTGTGGAATTCTTTGATAAGATGGGTGAAGGAACTCTCTATGGTTTCACACCTCTTACCAACAATACTGCCTGCGGACCTGATTTTTATAGCAAGGCACAGGCCGGAGGGCATTATGTAGATATTGATACTACTATTGGAAGAGAAAATCTTATTAAGTATGTAAACAACATGGATGTTGTTTATACTGATACATGGCTTGATATGGAATTCTTTAACAATCCTGCATATCAGGAGAGAAAGGAAGAACTCCTTGATCTTATGCTTCCATATCAGGTAAATGAAGATCTTCTTAGGGATAGTAAGGCTATTGTATTCCATGATATGCCTATGCATGTAGGATTTGAGATTTCAAAAGAGACAGAGATGAAGAATCTTGACCATATCCTTGACGAAGCTGAAAACCGTCGTCATGCAGAAAAAGCGGTAATGTATCACCTTCTCAAAAATTAATATTAAATTATAACGGGTAAAGGCGCTTCTCCCATATTTGGGAGAGGCGTTTTTTTGCTTTATAGGGTAATTAAAAGATATGATTGTTGGAATTTGATGTGATTTATATTGAAATTATGTCATGATAAAAGTATAATTGTGTTTAGTGAGTGTCGTTTTTAGTTATAAAGGATAGGGGAAATAAAAAGTGGATAAGTATTTAGTTTCCATTTGCGACGGTGATAATATAATTCATCGGATGGTAAAAAAATATCTGTCTGAAAAATATGGGGAGCAGATAATGCTGCGGCATTATTTTGATCCGATAGATATAATAAATGAAGCAAAAGATCAAAGCATTGTTCTGATGGATATAATATGCCTAATATGGATGGCATTTTGGCGGCATCTAAACTTAGGAAGACTAATAAAGAACTGGTCATCATTATGCTTACTAGTAAGAGAGAAAGATTTAAAGATGCATTTAAAGTAGGCGCCAGCAGATTTGTAACAAAACCTATAGATAAAGAAGAACTGTATGAAGCGATAGAAAATGCTTTGAAGGATATAGATAGTGATGAGAGGCTAAACAGCAAAAAGTTTGTAAAAGTTCATAAGAGTTACATTGTAAATATGAAGTATATCAAAAGTATTTCTGGTAGATTGATAGTGCTGGAAAATATTTTTTTAACAAGTGAGTGGAGTTATGAATAGTATTAGAATAGTAAAAAATCTCATAAATATAAAAACAAGAAATTATTTTAATGGCATATCGAAGATATTTAAAATATATCTGAATAACAGAATTTATACAGTATATAAATTGATAAAGATGATACTCGTATATATCGCGTTAACTTATATATTCAAAATGTTTTATAAGGACGAATATGCTAATTATGTGATGTGGCTGTTTGGATTCATTTTATTTATAGCAAATTTGGATTTATCGGGGCGTATGGTAAATAACATATTTAAGCCGAGAAATGTTATCTTGTTTCAAAATTCAAAATTGGATGAAAAAAGCATAAGCCATTTGTTTTTTTGGAGCGAAATAATCTGGAAGAAGATAAAAGAGATAGATTTAGTGGTCCCGATTATTATAATGGCGGTTAAGATCAGAGGAGTAAAGGCATTATCCTTAATTTTACTTATAGAACTAACGTGTTTGATAATGGTTCTTATAAAGTTGGAATTAGTCAGATATAAGAGCAAAAAGAAAAAGGGAGAGAATGTTAATGTACTTTCTTTTTTAATTATAGCATCGATCATATCCTTTATTACTGTATGGATCAGTAAAGGGATTATTAAGTTAAGCTTTGTTTTTAGACAATACATCTATTCAATAGAATCATTCAAAAAAAATGAGAAGCAGATCGAAACTATTTTGAAAGCTAAATTCGGAGTTTATTTTACAGAACTGAAAGAAAAGTTAGATATAGATTTACTCAACGTGCTGGATGAAAAGGTGTTAGTGCTGCTGCTTCTTATAATACTTGCGATAACGATTATCTTTTTTAGAAAGTTCAGGATTAATTATTCAGAACATGAAGTAACTCTTATAAAAAATAAAGCAGGATTAAAGACGGGATATTTATCGTTACTAAAGAAAGTGATTTCAGAAGAGCCAGAGACTTTCTTAATAAATAAGGATATTTTAATTATAGAAAATGATAAAAAACTATTAGGAAAAAATATGATTCAGACTGTACTGATATCTTATGATTTCTTTATTATCATTCCGGCCTTATTTATGTTGAGAAAATATAGTCATAATACGGATCTTACGGTAATATGCATCATTTTTGGAATGGTGTCACTTATTTTTAATCAGATAAATACAATAACTAGTAATCTGGAAGACATATTTAGCTTTAAAAAAGATATAAAAAATATTGAACTTTATAAAATGTCATTATTTAAAGTTGATGACGTAGTAAAAGCAAAAATAAAATTGGCGAGATATTTATCGGGATTATCGTTCTTATTAATTGTGATTATTTCTGTAATATTAATTGCGGGATCAGCTGAAAATATGCTCCAGACTATTATGCAATGTTTCTGTTTGTTAGTTGTGGAGGGGGCAGCTTTTTATCTGGCTCCGAGAATAAAATTATATATTTATAGTATGCTTATGAATAAAAATAAATATGTAAAGAACTTGGAATCAGATGAAAAACTTGATGAAACCTTGCATAAGTTTTGTGACATACCTAAGAATATGTTGATTTTACCAATGCTTTATGTGCTCATCGTTAATGTGATATGTAGGGCGATTTCAGGTTTGGCATGGAGAAAAATACTTTTAATATACCTGATATGGATGATGGTGATTTTTGTGATTGATAATTTAATGATAGTAAATATCAGAAAAAAAGCAGAAACATAAGAAGGTGTAAGAAAGAAGGGAAAAATGAAGGGAAGTTATAAATATATTAAAAAAGAGGTGTTTCTTCTTTTGGCGGCTATTATTGAAGGGACGGTGTCAAGGGTATGATAGATACATTAAAGGTTTCAAATGTTACCTTTTCATATGATAAAGAAAATGTTTTAGAAAACTTGAATTTTGGTTTAAAAGGCGGAGATGTTCTTTGCATAAAAGGAAAAAATGGCAGCGGAAAGACCACGCTTTTTAAATTGATGGCGGGAATATTAAAAGCCGGACGGATGGATGTTGCATATAACGGGAAGAATATATCCAATGATGAGTTGAAAAAAAGAGTTTTTTTTATTCCGAGTACGCCATATTTGTATGATGAACTCAGCGGGAATGAGAATCTGGAACTGCTGAGGAATTTATGGAAAAAAGATAATAAGGAATTTTATGAGAAAGTTGGGAATTATTTAAATAGATATGAGATGACGGAGCATAGCAATAGTTTCGTTGCCAATTATTCTTTGGGGATGAAATATAAGCTTTATTTTTCGGCTGCACTAGCTATTGAACCAGATATAATAATGATGGATGAACCATTAAACGCAATGGATCTTGAAAGTCAGGCTAAAGCAATACAGGATGTTACGGATTATGTAAAAGGAAATGAAAAGGCTGTGATGTTTTCAAGTCATATAAGCCAACTTATTAATAATCTGTCTAATAGAATTCTGTTATTAAAAGATGGCAGACTGATAGACGAATAAATAAAGATAAATAAAGGTAAATGAAGATAATAGTAGGAAGATAATATAATAAAAAGGTGGAAGTGTGAAAAAAAGATTTATTGTTGCGGGGATAATTTTGGCAATCTGTATTATCCTTGAGTTATTGGTAAAAGATACAGCAATCAGGATAGGGATTGGGGTAGTAGGAGCTATACTTATTTCCCTGGTTACAAGAAAAGTTGACGTGAGTTAAAAAAGAACTATGTGGAAATGTGTGAAAAGAGCAATATAAACGCTTAAATAGATTGACAATAATCGGGCGGATATGGTAACATACTAATTAGTGTTAGTTAGATAAAACCAATTCGTTCACCTTATACATGGGTGAGATTGGAAGTATAGTAGGGGAAGGCACAATCGTTTGGGTACGGTTGTGCTTTTAAAATGTAAATATTAGTGCTGTGTTGACGAAAATCCAGTAACACTTTATAATAAGTAAGGTGTCACGCGGGTTCTATTTTTATGCCAGACACCAAAAATAACAGCTTTTTGCTTTTGGAGGAATTATGGAAGAATTAGAGAGAGGACCAGTAAGACATCTTATTGACCCAATGGATCTTTCAGTTGAAGAAGTTGAAGGACTTCTTAATGTGGCACAGGACATAATTAATAATAAGGATAAATATCGTGAGGCATGTAAGTATAAAAAACTTGCAACTCTTTTCTATGAACCAAGTACTAGAACAAGACTCAGCTTTGAATCTGCTATGATGGAGTTGGGAGGTAATGTGCTTGGTTTTTCTTCTGCTCAGTCATCTTCTGTATCAAAGGGGGAATCCGTGGAGGATACAGTAAGGGTAGTTGGACAGTTTGCAGATATAATAGCAATGCGTCATCCTAACGAAGGAGCGCCAAAGCTTGCATCAATGTATTCACCAGTTCCTATCATCAATGCAGGTGACGGTGGACATAACCATCCAACCCAGACTTTAACAGATCTGCTTACAATTTTCTCAGAAAAAGGTAAACTTGATAATTTTACTATAGGTTTATGCGGAGATTTGAAGTTTGGCCGTACAGTTCATTCATTGATAAAAGCTCTTTCAAGATATGAGGGAGTTAAGTTTGTTCTTATCTCACCTAAGGAATTAAAGGTTCCAAACTATATCATTACAGAAGTACTTGAACCATCAGGCCTTTCATATAAGGAAGTAACATCTCTTGAAGATGCGCTTCCAGAGCTGGATGTACTTTATATGACAAGAGTTCAGAAAGAAAGATTCTTTAATGAAGCCGATTATATAAGACTTAAAGATACATATATACTTGATAAGAAAAAATTAGATAATGCTAAAGAAGATATGATAATCCTTCATCCTCTTCCAAGGGTAAATGAAATTGCAGCGGATGTGGATGGCGATCCTCGTGCATGTTACTTTAAACAGGTCCTTTATGGAAAATATATCCGTATGGCCCTTATCTTAAAATTATTGGGGGTAGATGTGAAATGAAGATAGATTCAATCCAGAATGGCATCGTGCTTGACCACATTACAGCGGGTAAAGCAATGCAGATATATTATGACCTTGGTCTTGATAAGCTTGATTGCAGTATCGCCATAATGCAGAATGTTAAGAGCGATAAGATGGGAAAGAAAGATATAATAAAGATTGATAAGAATATGGATGTTAATCTTGATGTTATCGGTTATATCGATCCTTCAGTTACTGTCAGCATTATTAAAGATGGTGTTACAACTGAGAAAAAGAAGGTGGCACTTCCTAAGAAGCTGATAAATATCAAAAAATGTAAGAATCCAAGATGCATCACAGCTAT
Source organism: Eubacterium sp. (assembly GCA_017420535.1). Taxonomy (GTDB): domain Bacteria; phylum Bacillota; class Clostridia; order Lachnospirales; family Lachnospiraceae; genus Eubacterium_Q. The sequence continues at coordinate 38,902 of JAFOIV010000062.1, forward strand.
AGAGCCTGATATCCCTCAGATCTTTAAGCTTACAGATGAAAAGAGAAGAGTATATAGATGCATTTATTGTGATGCTGATTAAAATTTCAGAGTATATTATTATAAAAAAGTGGCGCGGGATGCGCCATTTTTATTTTGGGATAAAAATAAGGATTAATAAGGAAGGAACCGTTTAATTCCGCCAGGGTTTACAAAAAAATCTATTGTGTTATAATATAACAGATTATGCATACCTGTAAGTAGGTGTGTAAACAGATGGGAGTCTGCATTAATTATGAAACATTATGCAATAACGGGCGGTAATGCGCTTGAAGGTGAGGTAGTTATTGCCGGAGCAAAGAATGCTGCACTTGGTATTCTTGCGGCTGCGATAATGACCGACGAAAAGTGTGTTATTGAAAATGTTCCTTTTGTCAGTGATACCAGAACACTTCTTAAAGCTATAGAAAATATCGGCGCAGAAGTTAGATATCTTGATAGACATACAGTTCAGATCTGTGGCAAAGGAATTGTGGGAGACGAGAGTCTTTCAGTGGATGATGAATATATAAGAAAGATAAGAGCTTCATATTATCTTATTGGAGCACTTCTTGGAAAATATAAATATGCAAACGTTGCACTTCCTGGTGGATGTGATATTGGATCAAGACCTATAGATCTGCATATTAAGGGATTTGAAACTTTGGGCGCAGAAGTTGACATCGTAAATGGTGGCAAGATTGTGGCGAAGGCAGATAAGCTTAAAGGCGAGCATATTTATCTTGATACAGTTTCAGTTGGAGCAACTATCAATATTATGATGGCTGCAGCCCTTGCTGAAGGAAAAACTACTATTGAGAATGCGGCAAAGGAACCACATATCGTAGATGTGGCAAACTTCCTTAACTCAATGGGGGCTAATATCAAAGGTGCAGGTACAGATGTTATCAGGGTTCGTGGAGTTGAGAAACTTCATGGAGCTGAATATACCATAATTCCAGATCAGATCGAAGCTGGAACATTTATGGCTATGGCCGTTGCAACCCGCGGTAATATTCTTATCAAGAATGTTATACCTAAGCATCTTGAATCTATATCTTCAAAACTTACAGATATGGGTGCAAAGGTAATCGAATATGACGATTCAGTCAGAGTAATGGCGGATGGAAAACTTAAAGCAACTCAGATAAAGACACTCCCATATCCAGGTTTTCCAACAGATATGCAGGCTCAGATAGCTGCAGCATTAGTTCTTTCTGAAGGAACAAGTATAGTAATTGAAAGTATTTTTGAGAACAGATTCCAGTATGTTCCTGAGCTTGTAAAGATGGGCGCAAAGGTAAGGGTTGAAGGAAATACAGCAATAATAAATGGAGTATCTGGCCTTAATGGGGCAATGGTAGAAGCTTCAGATCTTCGTGCAGGAGCGGCATTAGTTATTGCGGCTCTGGCAGCAGAGGGAGACAGCGAGATACATGATATTGAATATATTCTTCGTGGATATGAAGATTTTGATGAAAAAATAAGAAATCTTGGCGGTAAGATGGAACTTATCATTACTGCTGACAACTAGATTAGAACTTATTAAGAAATGATGAGATAAAAGGAAGGGGCATAAGAGTTATGGCAAAGAAGCCTTATTACATTACAACAGCTATAGCATATGCATCTGGCAAGCCACATATTGGAAATACCTATGAGATCGTTCTTGCAGACAGTATTGCAAGATATAAGAGATTTACAGGTTATGATGTATATTTTCAGACAGGGACAGATGAACATGGTCAGAAAATAGAGACAAAGGCTTTTGAAGGCCTTTCAACTCCTAAGGAATTTGTTGACCAGAAAGCTGGAGAGATCAAGCGTATCTGGGATCTTATGAATACATCATATGACAGATTCATCCGTACAACAGATGAAGATCATGAAGCACAGGTTAAGAAGATCTTTAAGAAGCTTTATGATAAGGGTGATATTTATAAGGGTGAATATGAAGGTATGTATTGTACTCCTTGTGAATCTTTCTGGACAAGCAGTCAGCTTGTTGATGGAAAGTGCCCTGACTGTGGACGTGAAGTTAAGCCGGCAAAAGAGGAAGCATATTTCTTTAAAATGAGTAAGTATGCACCTAAGCTTATTGAATATATTGAGAAGCATCCTGAATTTATCCAGCCGGAGGCTAGAAAGAATGAAATGGTAAATACATTCCTTAAGCCAGGCCTTCAGGATCTTTGCGTAACAAGAACTTCATTTAAATGGGGAATCCCAGTAGACTTTGATCCTAAGCATGTTATCTATGTATGGATTGATGCGTTATCAAACTATATCACAGGTCTTGGATATGATGTTGATGGCAACAATGGAGAGTTATATAAGAAGTACTGGCCAGCAGATCTTCACCTTATTGGTAAGGATATCCTTAGATTCCATACTATTTATTGGCCAATCATGCTTATGGCATTGGATGTACCACTTCCTAAGCAGGTATTTGGTCATCCTTGGCTCATCCAGAATGATGGAAAGATGAGTAAGTCAAAGGGAAATGTTCTTTATGCTGACGATATGGTAGATTTCTTCGGCGTTGATGCTGTAAGATACTTCCTTCTTCATGAGATGCCATTTGATAATGATGGTGTTGTATCATGGGAATTACTTATTGAAAGAGTTAACTCAGATCTTGCCAATACACTTGGAAACCTTGTTAACCGTACAATCTCAATGATCAATAAGTATCACAGTGGTGTAGTTAACAATGCAGATATCAAGTTACCTGTAGATGATGACTTAAAGCAGTTTGTTCTTGATACTCCTAGGAGAGTAAATGACAAGATGGATCAGCTTAGAGTAGCTGATGCTATTACAGAGATATTTAATCTCTTTAAGAGATGTAATAAATATATTGATGAGACTATGCCTTGGGCACTTGCTAAAGAAGGAGATATGGATGACAGACTCAGTACTGTGCTCTATAATCTCGTTGAGAGTATTACAATCGGAGCTACTCTCCTTCAGCCATTTATGCCTGAGACAGCAGAAAAGATAGCCGCACAGCTTTCTACAAGCCTTAGAGGGGTAACAGAACTTGGCACATTTGGACTTTATCCATCAGGAACTGTCGTTACAGATAAGCCAGAGATCCTTTTTGCAAGAATTGATGCAGCAAAAATGTTAGATGAGATCGCAGTTCGTTTCCCAGCAAAGGTTGAAGAGAAGGTTGAGGAGAAGAAAAAGAAAGAAGAATCTTCAAAACCAGCAGAGGTTCTTGCTGTAAAGAAAGATGAGATTGGAATTGAAGATTTTGATAAGCTTCAGCTTCAGATCGGTGAGATAATTGCCTGTGAAGCAGTTCCAAAATCAAAGAAACTTCTCTGCTCAAAGGTTAAAGTTGGAGATAAGGTTCTTCAGATCGTATCTGGTATCAAGAACTTCTATAGTGCAGAAGAGATGCCAGGCAAGAAGGTTGTTGTTATTACTAATTTAAAGCCTGCTAAGCTTGCGGGAATTGAATCTCAGGGAATGCTGCTTTGCGCAGAGGGACCTGATGGAAATCTTGCTCTTCTTACTGCTGAGAAAGATTTACCAAGTGGTTCACTTATTAGCTAATAGAGACGGTAAATTATAAAATATATTGGAGTTTACGTTAAGAAAGAACATTTATGATGAGAAAAGTGAAGAGAGCTTTAACGGTTCTTTTGGTTATGACAAGTCTTCTAGGGCTTCTTACAGGCTGTGGAAAGACAAAAACAAAGAGATATCAGGCATATGTTGAGACTCTTATAACAGCAAATTATCTGGGGGTTTCAGATGAATATGTTCAGACTACCGGGGTAAATGAGGCAGATGCTGAAGCGATGTATCTTCAGAATGCTACAAGGCTCGCGGCTAATCTGGAGGATTACTATGGTCTTGATATAAGAATGGATAAAGAACTTGCTCCTGCCATGGAAGAACTTGCTAAGAAGATTTATTCAAAGACTAAGTTCCAGGTAGGAAAAGCTTATCAGGATAATGGTATTTACTACGTAGATGTTGAGATTCAGCCTATTGATATCCTTAATCAGACATATGCTGATGTTACAAAATATGTACAGGATTTCAATGACAGAGTAGCCAAGGGTGAGTTCAATAATTATACCAAGGAAGAATATGAAAATGTATTTGCCAAGGGAATCATCGAACTGCTTGATAAGGCTGCTGACAATATGCAGTACAAGGCAAAAGAAACAGTTACTGTAAGAATAATAGAGGGAGATTCTTCATTTTCAATTAAGAATGAGGACTTCCAGAATATAGATATGAAAGTTATTGCTGCTACTGACGAATATAATAAAGCCAGTGAAACAGATGCAGAATAGTTTTTTATTTCGGGGCATGAAAGGGCTGCGCAACTATGCGCAGCCCTTTAAGTTTGCATAAAATCGTTATTTATGGTATGATTCTATGCAGTTATGGGATAGAAAGGAGCCCGTGATTTTTTCGAAAAACTAAGAAGTTTTAGCGCCATTTACGTGAATTCAACCCGCTTTTCTATAAATAGAAACGCGAGGGTTATTATGACACTTATGTCATCACGTTGACGAGGAGGAGCGTTATCGAATTTTCGGCGGATGCGCTTCCGGACCACACATGGGACGTTAGGTATGATCTTAAAACCCTGAGTAATCAGAAAACAGAGGGCCATATCAAATGTAACATTATAAAAGGTTAAATAGAGGAGAATATTTATATGTGTGGTATTATAGGTTTTGCTGGTAATCTTCCAGCAAAGGATGTTCTTATTGATGGACTTGAGCAGCTTGAGTATAGAGGATATGACAGTGCCGGAATTGCTATTATGGATCCTGTTCAGGGGATTCTTTTAGCAAAGAAGGTAGGACGTGTAGCAGATCTTCGTGAAGCTGCAAAAGGACTTGAAACAAAGGGTACAACTGGTATAGGACATACCAGATGGGCTACTCATGGAGGAGTTACTGATGCAAATGCGCATCCTCACAGAGTAGGAAGAGTTACTCTTATTCATAATGGAATCATTGAAAATTACAGAGATTTAACAGTTCAGTATGGCCTTAAGGATAAGCTTAAGTCAGAGACAGATTCAGAAGTTGCTGCAGCTTTCCTTGATAAGGTATATGAAGGTGATCCAATCGATGCTATTAGAAAGGTAGTTAAGCTTCTTTCAGGATCATTTGCTCTTTGTATTATGTTTGATGATCAGCCTGGAAAGATCTATTCAGTAAGAAACGTAAGCCCACTTGTAGCAGCTGCATCAAAGAAAGGTGCTATCATCGCATCTGATCTTACAGCTCTTATAGCTTATTCAAAGGAATACTTTGTTGTTCCTGAATATCACATCCTTACTCTTTCAGAAGAAGGAATCAAGGTTGAGGATATGAAGGGAAATGAAGTAAGTCCTGAAATTCTTACAGTAAACTGGGATATCTCAGCAGCACAGAAGGGTGGATATCCACACTTCATGTTAAAGGAAATCTATGAGCAGCCAGAGGCACTTTCTAGAACTATCATGCCAAGAGTAAAGGGTGGACTTCCATTCCTTCTTGATGATGGAATAGATGATGAGGTTCTTAAGAATCTTAAGAGAGTAAATATCGTTGCCTGTGGAACAGCTATGCATGCTGGAATGGTAGGCCGTACAGTACTTGAGAACAGACTGAGAATTCCTGTAACAGTTGAAATTGCATCTGAATTCAGATATAAAGATCCTATCATTGATGAGGAGACTCTTACCATTGTGCTTTCACAGTCAGGTGAGACAATTGATACACTTGAAGCATTGAAGCTTGCAAAGAGCAAAGGCTCAAAGGTTATTTCAATTGTTAATGTTAAGGGATCAACTATCGCCCGTGAGAGTGATTATGTATTATATACACATGCAGGCCCTGAAATAGCTGTTGCTTCAACAAAGGCATATACAGTTCAGATTTCTGCAATGTATCTTATCGCTTGCCGTATAGGATTAGTTAAAGGCATTTTTAAAGAGGATGAGGCTAAAGAATTTATCCAGAATCTTATGAATGCAGGAGAACTTATTAAAGAGACTCTCCTTAATGCCAATAATATAAAGAGAATAGCAAATTACATCAAGATGGCTCCGGATGTATTCTACATCGGAAGAGGCATTGATTATACCATGTGTCTTGAAGCTTCTCTTAAACTTAAGGAGATTTCTTATATTCATTCAGAGGCATATGCTGCGGGTGAATTAAAACATGGTACTATTGCTCTTATCAGCGAAGGTGTTCCAGTTATTGCCATCGCAACAGATGAAAATGTATATAGTAAAGTCATTTCAAATATCAGAGAGGTTAAGTCAAGAGGTGCATATGTTATCCTTATCAGCCACGATGATGATATAAATGATAATACAATCTGTGACAAGCAGATAAGAATACCTGATGCTGATTCAACCTTCAGCGTATTTGCAACAGCTGCAGTTCTTCAGCTTATTGCATATTACGTATCAGACGCCAAGGGTCTTGATGTTGATAAGCCAAGAAATCTTGCAAAATCAGTTACAGTTGAATAAAAAAATTATGGAAAAAGCCCTTCGGGGCTTTTTCTTTTGCCAAAAAAAAGTGCAATGTTCTTCTGTCTGTGTTATAATTTCTGTTGAATGTCCTCGAAAAGAGGAAAAGAAAGAATGTGTATTTCGGAATTTTGAAAGGGGACCAAAATGGAGTTAAATATCAAGTCAGTTTCATTCGGTGGATATGATAAGAAGGGTACAGAAGCTTATATAGCTGAAATGAAGGATGATTATGAGTCTCAGATCACAGAGCTCAAGAATACTACTGCAAAGCTTAGTGAGACAGTAGATAGTCTTCGTAAAATGCGCGAAGTTAATATGAATGAATCTAAGGCTACAGTTGATAATTTAAAACAGGTAAATAATGATCTTCAGGCAGAGATTGATAAGATGAAAGCACAGCTTGCAGAGTATGAGAATAGAGATAGAGAAAGTGCTGCAAGATATGAATCAATTTCACGTACACTTCTTGGTGCCAGAGAACAGGCTGATAAGCTTGCAAGAGAGACTCAGGATGAATGTGATGCTAAGATGAGCGAGACAACAACACAGTGCAACCAGATGATGGAAGAGACTACAGCACAGTGTAAGCAGATGACGGAAGAGACTACAGCACAGTGTAAGCAGATGATGGAAGAGACCACAGCTCAGTGTGAAAATCTTAAGAACACAACAAAGACTGAATGCGATAGACTCACAACACAGACAAAGAGTTCATGTCAGGAAAAGAGAGAAACAACTTATGCTGATTGCGAGAACTTAAAGAATACAACAGTTGCTGAGATGAATCAGTTAAAAGAGCAGACTACAGCAAGCTGCAATCAGCTTAAGGCTGCTACAGAGGCTGCGGCTGCTAAATTAAAACAGGATACAGAGGCTGAATGCGAGCAGCTTAAGGCTAAGACTCGTGAAGAAGTTTACATGACAAGAAGTCAGGTTAAGAGAGAATGTGAATCAATCAGTGATTTCGTAGCACAGCTTATGGTATCAGTTGATAAGGTTTCAGCTGCATGTCAGGAGACAAAGAAGCTTACAGATGATGCATTTGGAGATGTTGCTTCATCTAAGCAGTAAAACGTTTATTTGTAATGTATTAACAGGGACTATTATAAGCGGGAAACTTTTTTAGTCCCTGTTCTTTTCTAAACGAGGGTTAACTTAATAGGGGGGTGTCATATGAAGGATGAGACTAAATTTCTTCTCAAGGCTCTTGAGAAGGAAAGATGTTATATCATTGTTGTTGATTATCTTAGGGACGAGACTTTAAGCCACTCTAAATTAGAATACATAACTGATAATGTAACGCTACTTGGAATGAATTTAAAGGCTATTAAAGAGGGATTTAGGCTTCCGAAAGACTACATTCATCCGGATGATAGGGAAACATTTGTAGAGGCACTTAAAATGGCTGCAGAGAAGCACATGGGTTTTTCCTATGGGTTAAAGATCTGTGGTGATGACGGTGTCATCAGGAAGGTCGATATTGTATCAGATTATAGTGAGATATCCAATGATACATTCAGGATTGAATATATACTTCGTGATACGGTTAAAAAAGAGAAGGAAGAGCCTAAGGATAATAAAGATGAAATACCAGATGCCGCTCATATAGCAGAGGCATTTAGAAATAATAGAATGATGGATGTGTTGAACCATATTGCGGAAAACTTTGGAGTTTATTCTGCAGTGGTGGACCTTTCAGGAAGGAAAATCTCTGAGCCGGTGGGACCGGAAACTTATCTTGGAGAATTCTATGAATTGCTTGAAAGACCGGACTATTTTGAATTGTTTGAAAGTGTTAGTGAGAGTCTGATAACTAGTGACGAGCCAATTTATATTGATATAAAGAGGTTCAGTCCGGAAAGCGGATTGTCGGCAGCACCGATTGTGATCGGTGGAAGACATGTGGCAAACTGGATTCTTTTTGCCCATGATAAGATTCAGTTGGACAGACTTAAGAAAATTATAAAGCATCATAGAAAGATGACGGAGATCATTTCGGACTATGTTTATAAGTATTATCTTTCTGATCATAAAAAGCCCGATGATAATAAATATAAGAAATTAATTAAGTTTGAAAGAGAGCAGAGTAAGATAATATCTGAAATGCTTAAAGATATAATAAATGAACGCAAGTTCAATTTGGAGAAATACCTTAAAAAAGCCGGAGAATTACTGGACGTTGATCATGTGATCCTCTTTAAGGAATCTTCAAAATATTCAGAAATCTATTCAATAGATGACTATTGGAGCGTAGAGGGAAAGTCCCCTGCTACAGTAGCCGGATTTGATTGGAAACATGATCATTTCTCTGAAGAGATGAGGGAAAAAATCAATAAAGAAGGCTTTATAGTAGACCATAGTAATATTACCAATCATATAAGAATTGGTATATTTGCAGGTAGAGCAAGAGCTGTTATAATCAGACCTGTTGTGGCTGAAAAGCTTTATTATGGCCGACTGGTTATAATTGAAAACAGAAATGAAAGAGAATGGACTGAAGAAGAACTGGTATTTACAGAACAGTTTGCCAGTGTCATTTCCTATGCCTTAAGTGAAGAGGTAAGAGCAAAAGGTCTCTTTAACAGGGATGAGGATTTATTTGACATTCTTGATCAGTTTTCAGCAAATATTTTTATAAGAGATAATGAAACAGGTAATATTATATTTGCCAATAAAGCGCTGAACAGATTGGCAAAGAGAGATATGACAGGTGAGAATTCCTGGAATATTGTGCCTGATACCAAGGAAGATATTAAGGGCTATGAAATAGGCTCTTCTTCTAAGCGTGTAAACTGGCGCAAATATATAGAGGAATTTGGAGCCATTTTTGATATATCCATGCTTCCGGTTCAATTCCAGGACGGGGAGAAAGGATCAGTTTTTATACTAAGACTGGCGCAGGACTAGATAGGAGGAACTAAAGTAATGTCAAATGCAGATATAGGAATAGATCTTGGTACTTCAAGTACTCTGATTTATGTAAGAGGTAAGGGAGTAGTTTTAAAAGAGCCTTCCGTAATCGCATATGATAAAGAACTTGATAAGATTGTAGAAATTGGTGAAGAAGCGAGACTTATGCTGGGCAGAACTCCAGGTAATATCATCCCTATAAGACCGCTTAAACATGGTGTTATTACAGATAATTCAACAGCTGAGCAGATGCTTAGATATTTTATCCGCAAGGCTATTGGTAGAAACTTCCTTGGAAGAAGACCAAGAATCTGTATATCAGTACCTTCTGGTGTTACAGAAGTTGAAAGACGTGCAGTAGAAGAAGCGGCTTATCGTGCCGGTGCAAGATTTGTTACTCTTCTTGAATGTCCAATAGCAGCAGCCATTGGTGCGGGAATCGATATCTCTCGTCCTGTGGGAAATATGCTTATCGATATTGGTGGCGGAACTACTGATATTGCTGTTATTTCAATGGGTGGCGCTGTTGTCAGCTCATCTATCAAAACAGCCGGTGAGAATTTCGATGAAGCCATTGTAAGATATGTAAGAAAGAGACATAACCTTCTTATCGGTGATGTTACAGCTGAAGAGGTTAAGATAAACATTGGTACATGTTATAAGAGACCTGAAAATATTGCTATGGAGATCCGTGGCAGAAATATGGTAACAGGTCTTCCAAAGACAATTACTATTACATCAGATGAAACAGAAGAGGCTTTAAGAGAGACCTGTGCTGCTATTGTTGACGCAGTACATTCAGTACTTGAGAAGACACCACCAGAGCTTGCGGCAGATATTGCAGACAGAGGTATTGTTCTTACAGGTGGCGGGGCACTTCTTCATGGTCTTGAACAGATGATAGAAGAAAAGACAGGTATCACAACTATGACAGCTGAGGATCCTATGTCTGCAGTTGCCACAGGTACTGGAAAATATATGGATATACTTGATGAGGAAAAATAGACATATAGCAATATGACAAGAGAAGGATACATCGAGAAAATCATATATAAGAATGAGGATAACGGATATGCAGTCTTCGTTGTTGAAACAAATGACGGAGAGGAAATATTTGTTGGAACCCTTGGAAATGTTGCCGAGGGAATGTATATACAGGCGGAGGGTGAATTCGTGCACCATCCGCAGTATGATATACAGTTTAAATTCTCTTCCTATAATATCAGTATGCCGGAAGATACCAAGGGTATAGAAAAATATCTTGGTTCCGGTATCATTAAAGGAATTGGCGAAGTTCTTGCCAAGAGGATTGTTAAGAAATTCAAGCTTGATACGCTTCGTATCATAGAAGAAGAACCTGAAAGATTAGCTGAAGTTAAGGGCATTTCCCTTGATAAGGCTAATAAGATTGCTGTATCTTATAGCGAAAGTCATGAATTTCAGGAAGTCATAATCTTCTTATCCAAATATGGGATAAATGCTAAACTTGCCATAAAGATCTACGAAGAATATGGTAAGGAAGTTTATAATGTAATAAGAGATAATCCATACAGATTAGCTGAGGATGTAGCCGGAGTGGGCTTTAAAAAGGCAGATGAGATTGCCATGGCTGCAGGAATTGCAGAGGATTCAAGCTTCCGTATACATTCTGCAACTCTTTATGCTCTGAATAATTCCATGCAGGAAGGACATATGTATCTTCCTGAGAGATTACTTGCCAGTGAGGTATATTCTCTTATTGGAAGTTCAGAGGAAGAACAGGTATTTTTGGAAAAATTCCATGATCTTCTTATAGACATGGCCATGAATAAAAAGGTGGTACTTAAATCAGAAGAAGAAAATGGACAGGAATATACCATAGTTTATAGCTTTTGGAATTACAATACAGAGATAGCTTCTGCAAGAAAGCTGATGGATCTTAAGCTGCGTTTTGAAATACCAGAAGAAGAGATAAATAGCGTTATAAAGGAAGTGGAGACGGATTGTGGTTTTTGCCTTGATGAGATTCAGAAATGTGCTGTAAGAGAAGCTATCAGTTCCGGAGTTGCAGTTATCACCGGTGGTCCTGGTACAGGTAAAACCACCATAATAAATGCAATCATCAAATATTTTAATAATAATGCTATGGAAGTACTTCTTGCAGCGCCTACAGGACGTGCGGCAAAGAGAATGACGGAATCCACAGGAAAGAAGGCTGAGACTATCCACAGACTTCTGGAATTTTCAGGAGAACCACAGGACGATACTGCAGGAAGACGCCTTACATTTAATAGAAATGAAGATAATCCTTTAGAGGCAGATGTGATAATAATTGATGAAGCATCAATGCTGGATGCGACGCTGTTTTTGGCATTGCTTAAAGCAATAAACTACGGCACAAGGCTTATCCTTGTGGGGGATATCGATCAGCTTCCTTCAGTAGGGGCTGGAAATGTGCTTCATGATATTATTCTAAGCGGATGTTTTCCTGTTACTACACTTACTTCTATCTTTAGACAGTCTAAGGAAAGTTCCATAGTAAGTAATGCTCATATGATAAAAAATGGAATTCATCTTACTATAAGCAATAAAAGTAAGGATTTCTTCTTTATTCCGAGAAAGAATTCTGCGGAGATATTAAAAGAGGTAAATGATCTTTTGATAGACAATCTGCCTAAATATCTTAAAATTCCGGCTAAGGAGATCCAGGTCCTCACACCTATGAGAAGATATGAGCTGGGAGTAGAATCTTTAAATAAGAGATTACAGAGTGCTCTTAACCCTAAGACTAAAGGGGTAAATGAGAAGGATAAAGGTGATGTTATCTTCCGGGAAGGAGATAAGGTCATGCAGATAAAGAATAATTATAAGATTGAGTGGCGGATTCCACCATGCGAAGACAATAACTATGTTATGGAAGAAGGAGTTGGCGTATTCAATGGAGATATGGGTTATATTGCAAGTATAGACGACTTCAATGAGGAAGTTTTAATACATTTCGATGATGGAAGAGAAGCGGTTTATACATATAATATGCTGGATGAAGTGGAACATGCATTTGCAATAACCATCCATAAGTCTCAGGGTAGTGAATACCCGGCGGTTATAATCCCATTGCTGGCAGGGCCGGAAAAACTGTTTAACAGAAATCTTCTTTATACGGCTGTTACCAGAGCAAAGCAGATGGTTGTAATTGTGGGAAATATCAATCTTGTTAACAGGATGATAGATAATATAAGTGAACAAAGAAGGTTTACTACATTTGCAAAAAGAATAAAGGAAATGGATGAAATATAGAATTATTAAAGATCTTTTATTTCCGCCAAGATGCGTATTATGCGATGAAGTAGTTCCTATGGGAAGGTTTGCTGTCTGTGATAACTGCAGACGCTATATAAGGCCTATAGAAGAGCCAAGATGCATGAGATGCGGAAAGAAAATAGAAGATGAAACAAAGGAATATTGCCTGGATTGTTCCAGAAAAGACAGAGGATATATCAAGGGATATCCCTGCTTTGATTATATAACTCCTATATCGGACTCTGTACTTAGAATGAAATACCATGACAGGCCGCAATATGCTTCATTTTACGGCAGAGAGATTGCCAGTCTTTTTGGAAATGAATTTAAATCCATGGGCATTGATGCCCTTATCCCTGTTCCGCTCCACAAAAACAGATTAAGGAAAAGAGGATATAATCAGGCGGAACTTATTGCATTAGCTCTTTCGAAGGAAACAGGAATTCCTGTGAGAAATGATATTCTTTACAGAGAAAGCGAAACAGTAGCTCAAAAGAAATTATCAAATGAAGAAAGAGAGAAAAACCTTTATAATGCTTTTCGGGCCAGAGAGATAAAGGATGTGCCGCGAAAGGTTATTATAGTGGATGACATTTATACTACAGGATCTACAATTGGTGCTTCGGCAAAAGCACTAAGGGGCATAGGTATAAAAGAGATATATTATACGAGCATATGCATAGGAAATGTGGTATGATGCTATTTGGTAAGAAATGGTCCAAGGACCAAAAAAGAGGTATATAGAGATGACTAAGAAGAATTTATGTGTTTTATTTGGCGGTTGTTCATCAGAACATGAAGTATCATGTGTATCAGCAGCAACAGTAGTAAAAGCTCTTGATAAGGATAAATATGATATTACCCTTATTGGAATCACTAAAGAAGGACATTGGCTCTATACAGATTCAGTTGAAAAGATTGAAGATGGAAGCTGGAAAGACGGAAATGTAAGAGCAGTTATTTCCCCAGATACAGATCATAAAATAATTCTTTCAAGTAATGGAAATCTTATAGAAGAAAGAAATGTTGATGTGGCTTTCCCGGTTCTTCATGGACTTTGGGGTGAGGATGGAACAATCCAGGGACTTTTTGAGATGGCACACCTTCCATATGTGGGATGCGGACATCTTTCATCAGCAGTAACAATGGATAAGTTCTTTACTAAGGTTATTGCAGATTCCTGCAATGTTGCTCAGGCAAAATATACAGCAGTTAAGAAATACCAGTTAAAGAATATGGATAAGGTGGTAGAAAGGGTTGAAAGTGAAAGAGAATATCCTGTTTTCATCAAGCCTTCTAATGCAGGTTCATCAACTGGTGTAACAAAAGCACATAATAGAGAAGAACTTATCAACGGTCTTTATAAGGCAGCTGAGATTGATGCAAAGATTTTAGTTGAAGAGACTATCACAGGAAGAGAAATTGAATGTGCAGTATATGGACATGATGATAATGTATTTGCTACTGGAGTAGGAGAAATCCTTGCAGCAGCTGAGTTCTACGATTATGATGCCAAGTATAATAATGCAGAGTCAAAGACAGTTCTTGATCCGGATATTCCGGCTGAAAAGCTTGAAGAAATCCAGAAGATGGCAATTAAGATCTTCAAAGCCTGTGATGGATTTGGTTTTTCAAGAGTTGATTTCTTCCTTGAGAAGGACACAGATCGTGTAGTGTTTAATGAGATCAATACAATTCCTGGCCATACAGCTATAAGTATGTATCCTATGCTTATGAAGCGTGCAGGCCATGAAATGAAAGATTATTTAGATGGTCTTATCGAAATGGCTTTCGAAAGACATGAATAATAGATAAAAAATATAAGAGATGCACCGCTTAATAATATAATGGCGGTGCATTTTTTAGTTCCTCCGTAAAATGAAGCAGGAATTAAAAATGAACTGCAATTAATAGCTATATGAAGTATTATGGCTGGCAGGATGTTTTTAAATCTGTAGCAAATAATACCAAGGATCACTCCTGTTAAAGTGGCATAAATCCCCTGTACTAAGTCAAGGTGATATATACCGAAGAGCAGGGCCTGGAATATTATAGCTAATCTTGGCCCCATAGCTTCCTGCAGGTAACTAAAGGTTACGCCGCGAAAGACCAGTTCTTCTGCTATAGGAGCGATGATGATTACTGAAATGACTGTAAGGATAGAGACCTTACTTCCTTTAAAGGAATCGATTATCTCATTGTAGGATTTAAAGAAATCAGGGAAATGAGATATTAATATCTTAAGGATTGCTGAAATAAAAAGCTGCAATAGTATTCCTAAAACAATAAGTGAAAGAATAGTAAGTATTACTTTTTTCTTTGTGATTATATCTGCTTCTTCCTTCTTATAGATATCGTAGAATCTATATTTATACCATACACCAAATAAAATGAGCATAATAAGGAATCTTATGACATTAAAAAAGCCTTCATTTACGAACAATCCATCACTTGCGGCAGTGTCACTGCCGCCGGTGATAAATGTCATAAAGAAAGCTGCAAAATAAGCTATATAGTATATTATGAATGTTACGACCAAAGGGAGAAAAGATAATGCAAACATTTTTTTATTATATTTCTCCATAGGGCGCCTCTTTATTTCATAAGTTTCTTTTCGATTTCACGATTCTTCTTTTCTTTTTCTTTGTTTGCCTTTTCAGCTGCCTTGAGTTTTCTTCTCTCTGTTTCAGCAGCAAGCTCCTTCTGGTACTGAGCCTGACGAGCAATCATCTTTTCACGGAATGATTTTTTCTTCTTCTTGTTAGATTCTTCAGCTTCCTGCATCTTCTTCTTTGTGTTCTTATGAAGAGTCTTAACGCCAACAAGATAGATTCCGCTTACCATGGCCTTTACCTCACCATGCTGTGGAACATCAGCAAAGATTGCTTCGTCGCAGATAAGAGTAACAAGCTGTGGACCAACCTTAGCCTTAACTACAGGAACTTTAGATTTCTGATATTTCTTAGGCATCTGATCCATTACAATCTTAGGAAGCTTGGCATCCTTAATAGGCATGATCTTCTTATCGATGATAAACATTGATGTCTGCTGTGCAGCGGCATTGATCTCCTCTTTCTGTGCCATCTGCTTCTTCTGTAATTTGTTTCCGAATATGTAAAGAGCTACCATGATAACAAGTAATACTCCGATTACAATTCCGATGATAATTAATGGGTTCATTTTAATCCTCCGATTCTTTCTTTAAGTTATCTAACATAGCCTGAATCTTGTCAGGGATAGATTCGTAAAATTCTTTTCGTTCCTTAGGATCCATTTTGCTTGGATAATATGGTTTGGAGAATTCTACTGTAACGTGACGTCTCCTTATCATATGGAACTTGTTGGCTTCGAAGATGGTATCAAAGCCTGTAAGGGCTGTAAGCACCATAGGACTTTCGGATTTTTCTGCGATCCTATATCCTCCGGCTTTAAATGGCAGGAGAGTGTCCTTATGATTTCTGGTGCCTTCAGGATAAAGTCCTATAGAAAGACCTTCCTTCATATTGTTTATACCTTGGTTTATAGTCTCAAGGCCGGCTCTGACATTCTTTCTGTCAAGAAAGAGGCATCCGATATCTTTCATATAAAGAGGAAAGATAGGGGCTTTTAAGAATTCCTTCTTTGCAACAAAGCCGATAGGACGTTTTACAAGAGTCTGCATTATAATTATATCAAAATAACTCCTGTGGTTGGCTATGAAAAGTGCCGCTTCTTCCGGGAGATTTTCTTCGCCTTTTACAGTGACCCGGGTGCCGGCTAAAAACATTATGCCTTTAAAGAACCCTCGGACATATCTGTGAGCTTTCTGCCAGGATTTAAGAGGGTCTTTCTTAAACAAAGCGGCAAAATATACATGCATCGGTAAAGATAATATCATACCAATGACTGCATATAAACCTATAATTATTAATCTCATATTTTACCTTCCATATAATTTTGTTGTTTCATATAACCTGCGCGATAATTCTGGGGTAAGAGCGTCTTTCTTATATCTCCAGCACCAGTTACCGTGGCTTGAACCAGGAGTATTATAACGCGCCCAGGAATCAAGGGAAAGTACATCTTGAAGCAAAACTATGGACATATCTGCAACACTGCCAAAGGCTCCTCTTATCATGACCCAGCTAACGTCGCTGGCGTCTGTACTGTAATATCGCCTTAATTTATCACGGGATGTTTCATATGCATGTTTATACCAGCCAAGAGAAGTATCATTGTCATGGGTTCCGGTATAACACACACAGTTTTTTATATGGTTATGCGGCATGAATACATTTTCATTTGGTTCTTCAAATGCAAATTGTAAAACCCTCATGCCAGGGAAATCGTATTTCTCGCGAAGTCTGCTGACTTCAATTTCCAATCGGCCTAGATCGTCCGCGATAAGTGGAAGATTAAAACCAAGACTGGCTTCAATGGTGGTAAATAAACTTTCTCCCGGAGTATCAAACCAGGAACCACCTCTTGCATTGTCACAGCCGTAAGGGACACCCCAGCATCTGACAAAACCTCGGAAATGATCTACCCTAAGGTAGTCATAGAGTTTTAAGTGGTGGCGGAATCGTCTTTCCCACCATTCATAACCGGTTTTTACATGTTCATCCCAGTTATAAAGAGGATTTCCCCATAACTGGCCGTCCTGGGAGAAATAATCAGGAGGAACACCGGCTACAACTGTTGGATAACCTTTTGTATCAAGCTTAAAAAGGTTTTGGTTGTTCCACGCATCAACGCTGTCCCAACCTATATAAAAAGGTATATCACCAATTATATCAATTCCATTGTTGTTTGCATATTTTTTTAGTGCTTTCCATTCAATATAGAACAGAAACTGGATGAAATTGTAATATTCAATTTCATTTTTAAGTTTATTCTTCCAGCGGTTTTTTTCTCCTTCGGTTGAATTCTTGATTGAATCCTCCCAGAGATACCAAGGCTTTTTATCGTGGTAGTCCTTAATTGCCATAAAAAGACTATAGTCCATAAGCCAGTCAGTGGAAGATTTGAAATCTTCATATTCCTTCATCAGATCAGGATCTGATGAGAAGTTGTCTTTATATTTACTATCGATAAAGCGTTTAAAAGCAGTTTTTAATAGTACGGTTTTAAACGAGATAGCATTGCCATAATCTATATTTTCAGGATTCCATGGCATCATATCTTCGAAATCTTTATCTGAAAGAAGAGCCAGTTCCTTAAGGTGATCCGGACTTATCAGATAAGGATTTCCTGCAAAAGCAGAACAGGTCTGATAAGGTGAATCGGCGAATCCTGTGTGGCCTAATGGAAGAACTTCCCAGAGCTTTATGCCGCTGAATTTTAAGAAATCAATAAATTCGTAGGCATTTGGCCCCAGATCTCCAATTCCATAGGGACCCGGAAATGATGTAGGGTGAAGAAGTATTCCGGCGCGGCGTAAAGCTGTACCCTGAATAGTTGGTATTTCCAATGAGTTCTTCCCTCCGTATATTTTAATTATTTAAACATCTCAAAAAGCTTTTTGAAGAGAGGTATAGATCTTTCCACTGTTTCAGTTGGAACGCAGTATGAAATTCTTACGTAACCAGGGCAGGAGAAAGAATCCCCTGGAACAATGATAAGACCCAGCTCTTTAGCTGCTGTCCAGCAGAAGAGATTTGCGTCATCTATTGGTGCCTTAGGGAACATATAGAATGTTCCGTTAGGTTTTACTATTTCATATCCTATCTCAGTAAGAGCGTTATAAAGCAGCTCAGCATTCTTCTCATAGATTGAAAGATCAGCAGTCATATCGATCACTTTCTCAATAGCAAACTGCATGATAGAAGAAGGACAGTTGTGACCTGTGAATCTTGAGATCTGACCGCACATAGGAACTATTTTTTCTGCATCCTTAGCCTTAGGATTAACAGCCAGATAACCGATACGTTCTCCAGGAAGTGAGAGAGATTTACTGAAGGAATAACACATGATGGAGTTATCATAATGAGCTGAAACAAATGGAGAATCAGTTCCTTTGAAAATAATCTCACGGTATGGTTCGTCGGTTATAAGGAAGATCTCATGTCCGAATTCTTCCTGCTTTTTATAAAGTATTGAAGCAAGCTTATCAATTGTTTCTGTTGTATATACGATACCTGATGGGTTATTAGGTGAATTGATAAGTACAGCCTGAACATTTGGATTAAGAAGTTCTTCGAATTTCTCGAAGTTGATCTGGAATCCATTAAGATCAGCTGGAACAATGCTTAATTTTGCACCCGTACCTGTAACATAAGGAATATATTCAGGGAAATAAGGCGCAAATGTTATAACCTCATCTCCAGGCTTTGTAACTGCACGGAGCGCGTGGCTGAGAGCGCCGGCAGCACCTGAAGTAGGAAATATCATCTCAGGTGTATAATTCATGCCAAATCTTCTATTTAAAGAATCGGCGATAGCTTTCTTGGTTGTTGGCTGACCGAGAGTTGGGCTGTAGCCGTGAAGAACTACTGGGTCAACGGTATTAAGAAGATCAGTCATTGCATCTGTTAAAGCTTGTGGAGCTGGGACAGATGGGTTACCGATGGAAAAATTAAGCACACTATCGCTTCCAAGCTCTGCAGCGCGCTTTCTGCTGTAATCAAAAAACTGCCTGATGACTGATTCCTTTCCAGTCATCTCTTTGTAGAATTCATTTATCATGACTGCCTCCCAAAAAGATGTTCTTTACATTTAATATCAACCTCAATTATTATAAGGTAGTGAGTTAAAAAAAACAACAGATTAGAAGGATATTATATATGAAGATTTTTGATTCTCATGCCCATTATGATGACAGGGCTTTTGATGAAGATAGATATGATCTGATAGAAAGATTAAAGAGCGAAAATGTGGCTCGTATAACAAATATTGGTTCTTCAATGGAGACATCAAAGAGTAGTATCGCTTTAGCAGATAGATACCACCATATATATGCAGCCATCGGAGTTCATCCTTCAGAGTGTGAAGATATGACAGAAGATGACCTGGAAGAATTAAGAGAAATGTCTAAGCATGACAAGGTGGTGGCTATTGGCGAGATAGGACTGGATCATTACTATCCGGAGCCAGGCAAAGAACTTCAGGAAATATGGTTTAGAAAACAGCTTAGACTGGCCAGGGAATTAGGTTTACCTGTAGTAATACATTCAAGAGATGCGGCAGAAGATACAGTAAGAGTAATGAAAGAAGAGGCGGCTCAGGATATTGGCGGAGTAGTTCATTGCTATTCATATTCTGCAGAGCTTGCCAAGGTTTTTCTAAATATGGATTTTTATATCGGGGTAGGCGGAGTGCTGACATTTAATAATGGAAGAAAGCTCCGGGAAACAGTTGAGATACTTCCCCTTGATAAGATAGTGATAGAAACAGATTGCCCATATCTTTCTCCGGTTCCATTAAGAGGAAAGAGAAATGATTCCGGGAATCTTAAATATGTTATCAGCAAATTAGCAGAGATAAAGGGAATGACTGAGGAAAAGATAGCAGAGGTAACATATGAAAATGCCTGCAGGCTGTATAGAATAAATAAGTAACATTTCAGGAGAAAAATATTGTCAGATATAATACTTAGTGCTGAGGAAAAACTCAGTAACCCAAAAAAAACTATTGAAACAATTAAAAAATATAACTTTAATTTTCAGAAGAGATTTGGACAGAATTTCCTGATTGACAGCCATGTTATCGATAAGATTATAAGAGCTGCAGATATTAAGAAGACAGATACAGTTATAGAGATTGGTCCTGGTATCGGAACTATGACTCAGTATCTGGCAGAAAATGCGGGAAGGGTTTTTGCAGTAGAAATAGATGATAAACTTCTTCCAATCCTTGCAGATACCCTTAGTCCTTACGACAATGTAACAGTTATCAATCAGGATATATTAAAGACAGATATCGAGAGTCTTGCAGGAAAGGGAGTTACAGTGAAGATAGTTGCAAATCTTCCTTATTACATCACGACTCCTATCATTATGGGACTTTTCGAGAATCATGTGCCGGCAGAGTCCATAACAGTTATGGTTCAAAAGGAAGTTGCAGATAGAATGGCAGCATCTCCAGGAACAAAAGATTATGGCGCATTATCTTTAGCTGTGCAGTATTATGCAGATACTTATCTTGCTGCAAATGTTCCACCAAATTGCTTCATGCCAAGGCCAGGGGTAGGATCAGCAGTTATAAGACTTACAAGACATAAGGAGATGAAGGTCAAGGTTTCTGATGAGAAGAAAATGTTTAAGATCATTAGAGCCAGCTTCGGAGAAAGAAGAAAGACCCTTGCAAATGGAATAAAGAATTCACCTGAATTAAGCTATTCAAGAGAACAGGTTGAAAATGCTTTAACAGATATGGGACTTGATACAAGGGTGAGGGGAGAGACATTAAGTCTTCTTCAGTTTGCAGAATTGTCTGAAAGACTTGGATGATAACAAACGTCAGGAGTTACATATGACAACAGACGAAAAATACATGAAATTAGCCCTTGCTCAGGCGAAGAAAGCATTTGAAGCAGGGGATGTACCTATTGGCTGCGTGATAGTTAAGGACGATAAAGTAATAGCCAGAGGATATAATAAGAGAAATAAGAAGAACTTATCTCTTGCCCATGCTGAAATATCAGCCATAAAAAAGGCATCAAAGGTAGTAGGAGACTGGAGACTTGAAGACTGCAGCCTTTACGTTACTCTTGAACCATGTCAGATGTGTGCGGGAGCCATAGTTCAGGCAAGGATACCACGAGTAGTGATAGGGGCCATGAATCCTAAAGCCGGATGTGCCGGCTCCATAATCAATCTTTTAGACATGCCTCAGTTTAATCATCAGGTTAAAGTGGAAAAGGGAGTTCTAGAAGAAGAGGCGTCAAAGATGCTGAAGAATTTCTTTGCCAGCCTCAGGATAAAAAAGAATAAATCTGGAAATAAAACACTGCTTGACTAACATTTTAGACTTAGATATACTAGTAATACCGCACAGCCGGGGAGTTAGCGGTGCCCTGTACCTGCAATCCGCTATAGCAGGGGTGTTGGTCGGCCTAGGATCGTTTCTCGTAGGGCTGCCCTCGAAAAGTGATGTTGATATCTGGGTCTTGCGCGACAGGAATCTGCGAACCGTGTCAGGTTGGGAACAAAGCAGCACTAAGCAGAACCTCTCTGTGTGCCGTGAGGTAGCCTGGGTTGAGTTAACTATCTTGGTAACGCCTATCTGAACCCTACAAAGCTGACCGTGCGGTATAATTATGTCTAATAGGTTAATTTGTTGCTTTTTGGCTGAAATATTAGCCGTGTTCAAAGAAAATTTCCTGAAAAATCGAAATTACATATACATTATTAACAAATTTAAAAATGTTTATAGATATTTTTGTTGGAAAGTGATATCATACATTAGATAGAATGTTAGCACTAGATACAAAATTAGGATATGATATTTGTAGTTAGTGCTTAATTGTAGTTATGACGCTTAGGAGCCTTAGAAAAAATGAATTACTCAGAAGTAATTGATTTCGTAAAAGAGAAGCTTGCGACAACAACAAGATCGGATAATTATCCTTTCCGCAATCGCTTCGAACATACAATGCGCGTCTATAGATGGGCGATAAGACTTCAGGCTAAACTTGGTGGGGATCTAGATGTTATTGTTCTTGCTGCATTATTACATGATGTGGGATGGGAAGACGGAAGACCGCATGGAGAAGTTAGTGCTGAGATAGCTGTTGAATACCTGGATAGTATAGGTATTGATTCAGAGACTATCACAAAAGTCGGTGAGATCATTATGATCCATAGTGATAAAGATACAGAGAAGAATCTTTCACTTGAATGCAGGATTGTAATGGATGCAGACCTTCTTGATGAAGTCGGTGCGATAGGTATTATGTGGGATTGTATGGCAACCGCCATAGGAGATGAGCCTAATTATAAGAAGGCTTATTATAGGATCAAAGAATACTATCGTCAGAATAAGCCTAAGATCAAGAGATGTAAAACTGATGCAGGTAGAACTGAATTCTCGAGACGTATGCAGACCATAGAGAATTATATATATCAGCTTGAGCGAGAACTCTTTTAATTTTTCAGGGTTTTTCTCAGGCTATATGTGTTTATATAATTAATGATGAGAGGTAAAAAAATGATCAATAAAATATTTAGAGTTGTAATCGGTATTTTAGTAGTAATTGGTATATTCTTCGGAATATATACAATACTTCCAGGACAGTATAAAGGACCACTTCGTCAGGTAGTTCAGGAAGCTATTGATAAAGATGCAAAGAGCCTTGCTGATGAGTATAGAAATGCTCAGGTTCCAAAGCATAAGGGTATAACATTTGAAAAGATGATGCTTGCAGGAAGTGCAAGCCCATCATGGTATGTTAAGACAGTTACAGAGCAGCCGGATAAGGTAACAGGTGAATACGAAGTTCAGGTTGATGGTTATAAGATCACACTTGAGATGCCTCATGAAAATGGACAGTCAAACAGCGTTGTATATACAAATGCTCATGTAAGAATCGTATTCCATGTATCAAGAGCAGCAGATGGAAAGATCACAACAACATCATGGCAGGTATTTATTGATGATGATGAGCAGGATGAGTTCTATAAGCAGGCTGTATGCGATGACCTTTGCAGTGAAGTAAAATAATATTGAAGAAAAATATTGAAATAAAAAAGAAGACTCGGCTGAGTCTTCTTTTTTTTGTGGGTGCGCCTGGACACACATTTTTATTGAAAATATTTCTATTGCAGAATATTACTTAGATACCTGGCAAATGATATCTGTGATCATTGTGATAGCATCCTTGGAAAGATTCTTATTCATGGCTGCGAGATATTTATCCTTATTCTCTATAACCTCATGAATTGCATTAAGGATTACTTCGTTGGACATATCCTCATCCTTTATAACTTTACTATAGCCACTCTTTTCAAAGGACTTAGCATTAAGAATCTGGTCTCCGCGGCTCTGGTTTAATGGAAGTGGAACTAGGATGTTAGGTTTCTTTAACATAAGAAGCTCGCAAATGGCATTTGCACCGGCACGGGAAATGACAATATCAGCTAAAGCAAACATATGAGGAAGTTCTTCGCCGATATATTCAAATTGAGCATATCCTGGAGTACCATTTACCTCTTCATTTGTTTTATCTTTTCCACAGATGTGTATCACATTATATGATTTTGTAAGTTCGTTGAGACAGCCCCAGATGGCTTTATTTACGCTAAGGGCGCCAGTACTTCCGCCAACTATAAGAACTGTAGGACGATGCTCTGTGAATTTACAGATCTTAAAGGCCTTTTCCTTATCTCCTGAAAGAAGTTCTGCACGAATTGGGGTTCCTGTTACAATAGCTTTTCCCTCTGGAAGAAGATCCTTTGTCTCAGGGAAATTGCAACAGATCTTTGTAGCCTTTGGAAGGGCTATCTTATTGGCAAGTCCGGGAGTCATATCTGATTCATGGCATACAACAGGAATATGGCAGTGGTTTGCAGCAAGGACTACAGGGACACTGGCAAATCCACCTTTTGAAAAAACAACATTAGGTTTGATGGACTTCATTAAACCTATGGCCTGTCTATATCCCTTATAAACTCTGAAAGGATCAGTGAAATTCTTAAGATCGAAATATCTTCTTAATTTACCTGATGCGATACCATGGTAAGGAAGCCCGGTTTTTTCAATAAGGTCCTTTTCTATTCCGTCATAAGTTCCAATATATTCTATTTCATACCCAAGTTCCCTAAGCTTAGGTATAAGAGCGATATTTGGTGTAACGTGGCCGGCAGTACCGCCACCAGTAAGAACTATTTTTTTCATACTATCCTCCGATAAAATACTAAGGAAGAGTTTAACATAAAAAGTAAGAATGGAAAAGTGAAAAACATTGAAAGAAATGGCCTGTTTTGTTAAGATAAAAGGAAATTAGCAGCGAAGAGGATTATTAATGTTAAAAGATGAGATTATCGAACTTATAGCCCCCTGTCACTTCGGACTGGAGGCTGTTCTTAAGAAAGAAATATTAGATCTTGGATATGAAATTGTAGCCGTTGAAGACGGAAGAGTTACATTTAAAGGAGATATCGGAGCTATAGCAAGAGCCAATATATTCCTTAGAACCACTGAAAGAGTTCTTATTAAATGTGGCAGCTTCGTGGCTCATACATTTGATGATCTGTTTGAGGGGGTAAAGGCTATCCCATGGGAGAAATATCTCCCTCGTGATGCAAAGTTCTGGGTAACTAAAGCCACCACCAATAAATCAGATCTTTTTAGTGCGTCTGCGATTCAGTCAATAGTTAAAAAAGCTATGGTTGATAGAATGAGCAGCACTTTCCATATCAGGACATTTGCAGAAGATGGGGACGAATATCCTGTACGTATCTTTATATTTAAAAATGAAGTTACAGTTGGCCTTGATACAACTGGAGTTTCACTCCATAAGAGAGGTTATAGAAAATTAGTTGGTAAGGCACCTATTTCTGAAACCCTTGCGGCTGCACTTATTATGCTTACACCATGGCATCATGACAGGATTCTGGTGGATCCTTTCTGCGGATCAGGTACATTTCCTATTGAGGCGGCTCTTATCGGTGCTAATATCGCTCCGGGTATGAATAGAGAATTCACTTCAGACAAGTGGGAGAAGATGATCCCAAAGCAGGTCTGGTATGAGGCTTATGATGAGGCAAGAAGTCTTGTCAGAACCGATGTGGATATGAATATTCAGGGTTACGATCTGGATCCGGAGATTGTTAAATGTGCCATGCAGAATGCAAGAGATGCTGAAGTTGACAAGTATATCCATTTTCAGCAGAGAAATGTTAAAGATCTTCATAATCCACATCCATACGGATTTATCATTACAAATCCGCCTTATGGTGAAAGGCTTGAGGATAAAAAGGACCTTCCTGCCTTATATAGAACTATCGGTGAAAGCTATATGGGACTTAAGGATTGGTCTATGTTTATAATCACTTCCTATGAAGAAGCGGAGAAATATATTGGTAGAAAGGCTGATAAAAATAGAAAGATCTATAATGGTATGATCAAGTCTTACTTCTATCAGTTTATGGGAAAGAGACCGCCGAAGAGGAATAAATAGAAATGCTTTTGGGGAGAAGGATTTCAGGGGAGAACTAAGAGGGGGTTGTTTTGAAAGCTAGGATAATTTTACTTGTTACTGCGTGTTTTGCAGTGGCTGCTTATGCTACGTGGCCTAAAAGAACTGCAGGGAGTATTGAGAGAGCTGAAAACTATGAAGCGATCATACAGGACTTTGATGAAATGTCCTATAAAAGAACGCTAAATGGCGCCATAAATGTAGTATGTTCTGGCGTTAATATTAGTAATTACAAGTATAAATTTAGAATGACAGAGAGGATGGAACTTCTTTTCCCTGACGACTTTATGGAAGATGTTATGGGATGTTCTATCATAAAATATGATGATGAGAATATAGTCGTTCTTAGAAGAGATACCCGTATTGAACTTAAAGTGGGTTCTAATGTCGTAAAGATAAATGGTATTGAGACAGAGGTGGGACCTGCTATTGAGATTACTGACTCAGGACGTATCTATATACCTATGGATAAATTATCTAATGTTCTGGGGTTTGATGTAAGTTACAATTACGAATTAAACTGTATAACAGTAGATAATAGAGATAATAATGATAATCTGCCGGATAGATATGATATGAGAGATGACAACAGGGTAACACCTGTAAGAGACCAGGGATTCTATGGAACCTGTTGGGCTTTTGCATCTCTTGGTGCTCTTGAAACGAGTCTTATGCCTTATGAAGAAAACATATATTCTGTAGATCATATGACTCATAATAACAGTTATAACTTAGATATTAATGCTGGCGGCGAACATACCATGAGTATTGCCTACCTTGCTTCATGGCAGGGACCGGTATATGAAAAAGATGATGTCTACGGCGATGAAGAAACAGATGAGAATCTAAAGGCAGTAAAGCATCTAGAAGAAGCCATAATAATCAATGAAAGGAATGATGTGACATTAAAAAATGCTGTTTTTAAATATGGCGGCATTGAAACATCTCTTTATCTTGAAATGGATTATTACGGCCATTATTCTAAATATTTTGATGATGATAACAACAGCTATTATTACGATGGAGAGGAAAAGCCAAATCATGATGTAGTAATAGTTGGATGGGATGATAATTTCTCCAAGGATAATTTTTCCATAAAGCCGCAGCGTGACGGTGCCTTCATTTGTAAGAACAGCTGGGGAGAGGGATTTGGAGAAGATGGATATTTCTATGTATCCTATGATGATGTTAATATAGGAAATCAGGCTATTGTTTATACAAAGCTTTCTGACAGCAATAATTTTGATAATATCTATCAGGCGGATATGCTGGGATGGGTAGGACAGCTGGGATTTGGAAAGAAATATGCTTATTTTGCAAATTGTTATACAGCAAAGAAGGATGAAGAGCTGGCGGCGGTATCATTTTATGCTACGGGAAATGATGCGAGATTTTCAGTTTATTATGTGCCGGATTTTGAAAATGTAGAATCCTTCAGGAATAGAGAATATCTTGTGTCTGGAGGGGCTAAATATTCTGGATATTATACTGTGAGACTTCCAGAGAAGAAAAAACTAAAAAAAGGTGAAAAATATGCTGTAGTAGTGTATATTAATACAGCTGAAGATGATAAGCCTATTGCTATTGAATATAATGCAGATGAAAAAACAGATAAGTTTGATATGGAAGATGGCGAAGGCTATATAAGTCTTTATGGAGAAATCTGGAACAGAGCAGAGGACAGAGGCTGTAATGTGTGCCTTAAGGCATTTACAGATGATATAAAAGAAGGAGATTAGGATGAAGAGACTTATTTTTGCAACTTCAAATGAAAACAAAATGAGAGAAATAAAGGCTATATTTGGCGGGATGGGATATGAGATAGTATCCATGAAGGAAGCCGGTATTGACTGCGACATAGATGAAGACGGAGAAACATTTGAAGAGAATGCTCTTATCAAAGCAAGAGCCGTAAATAAGATCTGTCATGAATTAGTTCTTGCAGACGACTCAGGACTTGAAATCGACTATTTAAATAAGGAACCGGGCATTTATTCTGCAAGATATTTAGGACATGATACATCCTATGATCTTAAGAACAAAAACCTTATCGAGAGATTAGAGGGAGTTCCTGATGAGAAGAGAACAGCAAGATTCGTATGTGCTGTGGCAGCAGTATTCCCGGATGGACATGAAGAGGTAAGACGTGAGACTATGGAAGGCCGTATAGGTTATGAAATAGCAGGAGAAAATGGCTTTGGTTATGATCCGATTTTCTTCCTCCCTCAGTATGGCAAGACATCTGCAGAGATATCTCCGGAAGAAAAGAATGCTATCAGCCATAGAGGTAAAGCACTCCGCGCCATTAAGGAAGTATTATAATGAAAGCCCGTAAGATAATGGTGGTGAGTGATTCTCACGGCAACACTGATAATGTTATAAAAGCTATAGATAAAGAAAAAGATATAGACCTTTTTATTCATTTAGGTGATGTGATAAGAGATGTGCAGACTATAAAGAGCCACCTTAAATGTTCCTCATATTTTGTGGCGGGAAATTGTGATTATGATCCTGAACTGCCAAAGGCATGTAAGGTTTATATAGGAGACAGGACTGCTTATTTATGTCACGGTAACAGATTCTTTGTAGGTGATGGCACTGAATTTCTAGAATCAGTAGCAAGGGAAAATGACTGCGATGTGGTAATGTATGGACATACTCATATTCCGGATATCAGAGAAGAGGGATGTTTTGGAGCTATCGTGATAAATCCCGGCAGCATTTCCCAGCCAAGAACTTCTGACAGATATAAAACCTATGTGATAATAAATGTCATGGATGATGGTGAGTGGGACATTCAGTTAAAAAAATTGGATGAATAGATCTATCAGGAAAAATAATATAAAAACAGAAATTGAGAGGTAGCATGAAAAAAGGCGATATTATTGAAGGCGTGATCACAGATTACAGCTTCCCTAACAGAGGCAGTTTTGCTGCGGAAGACAGAAAAGTGATCGTAAAGAATGCTTTTCCTGGACAAAAGGTAAGATGCAGGATCGTAAAGAAAAGATCAAGCCATTATGAAGCTGTTACAATGGATGTTTTAGAAGAGTCACCGATGGAGACTGAAAAACCAGTCTGTCATCATTTCTTTGAGTGCGGAGGCTGCACTTATCAGACTATGAAATATGAGACTCAGTTAAAACTTAAAAGCGATATGATCGAAAAACTGCTTAGAGAAGTGGTAGAGGATCTTCCATGGGAGGGGATTGTTGCATCTCCATCTCAATATGGATATAGAAACAAGATGGAATTTACTTTCGGAGATCAGGAAAAGGATGGACCTATGACTTTAGGTCTTCACAGGATGAATTCCAATTATGATATCCTTCCGATCAATGGCTGTGCCATAGTAAGAAAAGCTTGGAATGAGATATTGGAGTATACTCAGAAATTTTATAGAAATAAGAAGGTAAGCTTTTATCATAAGATGAGTCATGAAGGAATCTTAAGATTTTTGGTGGTGAGACAGTCTTATCATGATGGCGGAATCCTTGTTAATCTGGTAACAACGACTAAGAGACAGCTTCCAGATGGAAAGAATGGCGTAGTAGAAGACGCGGAAAAAGTAGAGTTTAATAAAAATGAGATCCTTCAGGAATTATGCCTGGATGAATATGTAGAAGGTCTTAAGAAGTTAGAAAAAGAGGGAAAGTTTGACAGTCTGCATAGTCACAGCCATTTGGCGGGGGTTCTTCTTACAGAGAATAATTCACTTTCAGATGCAGTAAAATGTGACTCTATTAAAAAAATCTATGGAGATGACTTCCTTATAGAAGAAGTTTTAGGACTTAAGTTTAAAATATCTCCATTTTCATTCTTCCAGACTAATACTAAGGGATGTGAAGTGCTTTATAGCAAGGCAAGGGAATATGTTCTTAGCGTTTATGAAGATAATGAAGCGGCTGTAAAGGGAGAGACTAAAGATATAAAGGCCGGCATCATTTACGATCTTTATAGCGGAACAGGAACAATAGCTCAGCTTATGGCACCTATTGCATCAAAGGTCTATGGAATTGAGATTGTTGAAGAAGCGGTTGAAGCAGCAAGGGAAAATGCGAAACTGAATAAATTAAAGAATTGCGAGTTTATAGCGGGAGATGTGCTTGCAAAACTTGATGAAATAGAGGAAAAACCTGATTTCATAATCCTTGATCCACCAAGGGAAGGATGTACTCCTAAGGCGCTTGAAAAAATCATAGATTATGGTGTAAAGAATATGGTTTATATAAGCTGTAAACCCACCTCTCTTCAGAGAGATCTTATCACACTTCAGGAAAGCGGGTATAAGGTGGTAAGAGCTTGCTGTATAGATGAATTTCCAAACACACAGCACGTGGAGACAGTTGTATTACTATCAAGGATTGACTAAATCAGAACCACCGGCTAAGCCGGTGGTTCTGATTTTAAGGGAGATTATTTTATGGAAGAAAGAATTTTAGAGTTATTATCAGAGGAGTATCCAGAAATCGATTTTGAATCATCAGATGCTTTAGTTGATGATGGAATTTTAGATTCATTAACAATTACAGGAATTATAGCAA
>JAFOIV010000063.1 GCA_017420535.1 Eubacterium sp.
ACCTCTGCCCATAAACACAGAAATTACAATTATGCTTTTTGTCTTTAAATCCAATGTCATGTCATTCCATACTTCACCAAACAAAACATCATCATTATATCTGGCAAAGTCAGGCGCAAAACTCCCAAGTACATCTCTTCCTGCTGTTTGAACGATTTTTTCTCTTTCCATAGTGAATTTACCTCCCGATTTTTACTTTAAATATTCATTGAAGAAACTCTCTAACTTGTCAAATGGAATATAATCCTTATCTCCACCATCATAAAGATCTGTATGTACTGCATCAGGAATGATATAAAGCTCTTTATTATCTCCATTAAGCAACTTGAAAGCATCCTTACTCATATAGCAGGAATGAGCCTTTTCGCCATGGATCATAAGAACTGCATTATCAATCTCTCCTGCATAATGGAACTGGCGCATATTGGAAAGTGATATCATTCCGGTAATTGCCCAGCCATCATTTGAGTTAAGACTTCTCTTATGATAACCTCTGTTAGTCTTGTAATAATCATAGTAATCCTTTACAAAGAACGGAGCGTCCGAAGGCAATGGATCGACAACTCCTCCTGCCAAAGCGTATGTACCGTTTCTAAAGTCCTCCGTTCTCTGAGCATTTACAGCCTTTCTGGCCTTCACTCTTGCCTCTTTATTATCATCAGCATCAAAGTATCCATTCGCTGCAACTCTTGTCATATCATACATTGTTGATGTAACCGTAGCCTTAATCCTTGTATCAAGGCAGGCGGTCTGAAGGGCTACACCTCCCCAGCCACAGATACCTATGATTCCGATTCGCTCAGGGTCAACATTATCCTGAACAGACAAGAAATCTACCGCTGCCTGAAAATCCTCAACGTTTAAATCCGGTGAGGTCATATATCTTGGAAAACCACCTGACTCTCCAGTAAAAGAAGGATCAAAGGCAATCGTCAGAAAACCTCTTTCTGCCATGGTCTGTGCATAAAGACCTGATGACTGCTCCTTAACAGCACCATAAGGACCTGACACTGCAATCGCAGGAAATTTTCCTGTAGCATTCTTTGGTATGTACATATCAGCTGCCAGGGTGATTCCAAAATGATTTGCAAATGTTACCTTCTTATGATCTACTTTTTCACTCTTTGGAAATACCTTATCCCATTCTGTTACTAAATTAAGTTCTTCTGTTTTCTTCATCACTTGATACCTCCGTTATTCTTGTTCATTTCGCTTTCGATTTTTCTAAGCATAAAATCCATGCAATCAATTTTTCTTCCACATTCATGATATTCATCCATTATGCGGCAACGCTCTTTTTTCAAAAGTCGAAACATGTTTTCCATGCTTCCAGATTCATATTGCTTAAGGATATTTTCTGATGCATCTTCGTGACATCCTGTATCCATAAGGCACTGTTTCAATTTTTCTTTATCCACGAGATTTCCTCACTCAATCGTACTGTTTACCTGACATCTTTATTATACGAGCTTGCAAATACTCTTGCTAATGGTTATAATGAATATCATATTATTCCTTTTTGGCATATCATATAACAATGAGCAGTACAGCTATATTTATAAAAGTATGAACTTGGGAGCTTGCTCACATTAGTGTATACTTTTATAAATATTGATATTCGGTGAATGCCGAAGAACGAGAAATACGAAGTATTTCGAGTGCACTGATCATGGAAAGGAAATTCTATGGAGATTAGAACTTTAAGATATTTTTTAGCAGTGGCAAGAGAAGAAAATATGAGTAGAGCTGCTGAACTTCTGCATGTAACTCAGCCTACCCTGTCAAAACAGCTTAAATCGCTGGAGGAAGAACTTGGGAAAAAGCTTTTCACAAGACATGCTTTTAGTATCCAGCTTACTGATGAAGGAATTCTGCTACGCAATCGTGCCGAAGATCTTATCCGCATGGCTGATAAAATCGAGCAGGAATTTGTTTCTCTGGATGATATAGCTGGTGGAGAACTCTATCTTGGTCTTGCTGAATCCTACCAGCTTCGATACCTGGCAAGATCTATAAAAGATTTTAAACAACACTATCCGAACCTTCATTATCACATCACAAGCGGTGATACAGAGCAGCTCTCTGAAAAAGTCGCTAAAGGTTTACTTGATTTTGTAGTACTGGTAGAACAACCGGATATCCGCAAATACGAATATATCGAATTCCCTCAAACAGACACCTGGGGACTTATCATTCCAGATACCGATCCCCTAGCAAAGAAAAAAGCCATCCATTTGGATGACCTTGTAGGCTTGCCATTATTCTGTTCTGATCAGGCATGGAATGGAGATATTAGAAACTGGGTTGGAAGCAGATTTTCAGAGCTACAGTTAGAAGGTTCCTTCAGCCTTTCTTACAATGGATCAATTTTTGCCATGGAAGGCTTAGGATATCTTCTCACCTATGAACATCTTATAAATACGTCAAAAGACAGCGGCCTTGTATTCAGACCACTGTCTCCGAAGCTTGAAAATAGAATATATATAGCATGGAATAGATATCAGGCGTTTACACCTATCGCTGAAAGATTTCTAGCTCATCTCAAAGATTCTTTTCAATAGTAATATAACGCATTGCGTCA
>JAFOIV010000009.1 GCA_017420535.1 Eubacterium sp.
AACGATAATAAAGACATTAACCCACCCTTTACATTATATGTCCTTTCACGCCATTAGAAGTATCATTTCTTAACAGCTTTAACGATTCCAAGTATTATACATGAACCAAGAACACCGCTGATTATATAACCGATAATGTTGTTCGCCCCAAGTCCAACTACTTTAAGAACAAGTCCGCCAACAATACCACCTACGATGCCAAGGATCACATTACGTAAAAATCCTCCCTGCATCTTCATTTATTTACCGGCTATAGAACCAACGATCGCACCTACGATAATTGTACAAATAAAATGTAACATTTCTGTGTCCTCCACTTATTTTAAATATATAATCCTGTCTTCCTTAAGAGCCTTCTCGTATAATGGCTCAATTATTCCTGCCAGTTTCTTCTCTGATTTTTCAATCATTGAAAGAGTCGGCTTTGTAACAGGATGTTTAGCTACAAAAATGGTACAGCAGTCCTCATAAGGCTGAATAGATGTTTCATATGTACCGATTTTCTGAGAGATGTCGATGATCTCCTGCTTATCCATACCGATAAGAGGACGATAAACCGGCATTTCTACCGCATTATCGATTACTCCCAGTGAAAATGTTGTCTGGCTTGAAACCTGTCCTATAGATTCGCCAGTTACAAGACACTGAGCATCTTCCATACGGGCGATATCCTGTGCCACTCTGAACATAAAACGCTTCATAATGATAGTAAGCTGATCATGTGGGCAGTTATCATATATAGCCAGCTGTATCTCTGTAAAATTGATAACATGAAGTTTAAATGGACCTGAGTACTGTGAAACTATGGTTGCCAGATCCTGAACCTTCTCTAAAGCTCTTTCTGATGTATAAGGAGGTGAATTAAAATAAACTCCCTGCATCTCAACTCCACGCTTACCGATCATCCATGTAGCAACAGGACTGTCAATTCCGCCTGAAATAAGGGAAATCGCTGTGCCATTTGTACCTACTGGAAGTCCGCCCGGGCCAGGAATTACATGAGAATAGATATAAACCTTATCTCTTATCTCTACGTTTATAATTACATCCGGCTTATGTACATCAACCTTTAGTCCGTCCTTCTCAAAATTATTAAGAAGAACTTCACCGAGTTTCGCATCCATTTCCATGGTATGGATCGGGAAGGATTTGTTATTTCTTCTTGCTTTCATCTTGAAAGTGAAGTTCATGTCATCCTCATAAACTTCTCTCACATATTCAGTAAGAAGTTCAGCAATAGCATTAAATTCAAATACTTCCGTTACAACTACAGGACAAACTCCTGTAATACCAAAGATCTTTGTGAGTTTTTCAATAACTCTGTCATAATCATAATCAGAATTACAATCTACAAAGATTCTTCCATATTCTCTTCTTACGCTGAAGTCACCCTCAGGCTTAAGTCTCATTCTTATCCTCTTGCAGAGTGTATCTTCAAACACGTATCTATTCTTTCCCTTGGTACCAATCTCTGCATACTTAATTAAAAAGCTCTTATAAAACATCATTAACCTCTCTTGTAGTGGCGAAGCTGTGGCAGGATCTCCTTAACCACGCTGATTGCATAATCCACTTCCTCAATTGTATTCATATCACTGAAACTAAATCTAAGTGTTGATTCCAGAAGTTCTTTATCCAGTCCAATGGCATTTAGCACTCCTGAAAGTTTTTTCGCACTGTTGGATGAACATGCTGAACCAGATGACACATAGACTCCCTTATCCTCAAGGGTATGAAGCATAACTTCAGCTCTTACCCCCTTAAAACTAAGGGATGCAATATGACACGCTTCTCCTGTATTATCATACACATCTTCGATCTTAGTTAATTCACTGCGAAGTCTGTCACGAAGACTGGTAATATATTCAATCTTTTTATCAAAATCCTTAAATGTTATCTCCACCGCCTTGGCAAGTCCTGCTATAGCCGGTACATTCTGGGTTCCAGAACGCATTCCCTTCTGCTGTCCCCCACCGTAAATGATAGGTCGAAGCAAAGTTCCTTTCTTAACATATAAGAATCCTGAGCCCTTAGGTCCATGAATCTTATGGCCGCTAACTGACATAAGATCAATCCCCATCTTCTGAGGTATGATACTTACCTTGCCATAGGCCTGAATGCAGTCAGAATGAATGATCACATCCGGATTTTTCTTCTTACATAATTTAGCGATCTCAGCCACTGGCTGAAGTGCGCCGATCTCGTTATTTATCATCATGCAGGACACTAATATGGTATCCTCTCTTACAGCATCCTTAAAATCCTGAGGATCCACAACGCCCTTTTCATCAGTTCCTATATATGTTACTTCAAATCCTTCTTTTTCAAGGAATTTCATAACTTCAAGAACCGAGGCATGTTCAATAGCACTTACAACTATATGCTTACCCTTACGTCTCTTAGCAAGAGCTGTTCCGATTATTGCCATATTGTTGGATTCTGTTCCCCCAGAAGTATATATTATCTCATCCATCTGGCATCTAAGAGAATCAGCGATTATCTTAGTAGAATCCTTGATATAATGTTCTGCGTCTACGCCTTTTCTATGAAGTGATGAAGGATTGCCATAATCCTCAGTCATCAGCTTAACAACTATATCAGCTACTTCCGGGTAGACTCTGGTAGTAGCTGAATTATCTAAATAACTTTCCATTTTTCTTTCCACTTAATTCTTTTCTTCCCCTATATGGGCCTATGTAATCTATATTCTGTCATGAGGATTATGATATTCCGTCATATGACTTGTGTCTTTGCTGTCATATGACTCATGTTTTTCCCATCATATGACTCATGTTTTTCCCGTCATATAACTCATGTCATGCAGATTCAATCATAAATGAGAGGATTGAAAGCGCAGTAAGTCCTGCGGTTTCAGTTCGAAGTATCCTATGGCCCAGTGACACGATCCGTGCCCCTGCCTGCTTTAATTCTTCGATTTCCTTATCTGCAAATCCACCTTCCGGTCCGATAAATATACCTACTGATTTTTTATTCCCGGCAGCTTCTTTAAAAACCTCTAAGGAATAATCCATCCCCTTGGCACTTTCATAAGGAACCATTATCATATCCAGCTTTGAAGCAATATCAATCGCTTCTTTCATGTTAACGAAGTTAGATACTTTAGGGATAATGCCTCGCCTTGACTGTTTTGAAGCTGACTCTGCAATAAGATTATATCGCTCTAATTTACGAGGTTTCTTCTTATCATCCAGCTTTACTACAGTTCGCTCCATCATCACAGGGATGATCTCTTTAGCTCCAAGTTCCACAGCCTTTTCTATGATAAATTCCATCTTATCAGCCTTTGGAAGGCCTTGAAAAAGGTATATATCTGTTCTAAGTTCAGCAGCATTGTCAGTAATATCCACAATATCCGCCACCACTTCCTCATCACTAATCCCGCTAATAGTGCAGGTATAATCTCTACCTGATCCATCACCTATTGTGATCTCATCACCTTTACGAAGTCTAAGAACATTCTTTATATGATTTACATCCTCTCCATAAATATGGACAGATTTATCGGCTTCACTTACATCCGATACATAGAATCTATGCATTTTTCTTTTTCCTTGCCACTATGGATACCCACTCATTCATTCTGAGGATATCCATGATCTCTAAGTCATTTTCTATCATTGCATTAACCACATCTTCTTCTCTTGTATCAGAGATACCTGATGTGATAAATATTCCATCATCCTTTAAATATGGCTT
>JAFOIV010000064.1 GCA_017420535.1 Eubacterium sp.
TAGCTATCGGTCCTGGTGTTGATTCAGCTATAACTGTAATATCCATCATTTCATCGTGTGTAATCCATTTTTTCTTTTCTACGCATATATCTTCAATCAGAGATATCATTGCGTATCCACCACCAAATGTAAATGCTCCTATTTTAGCAAATGTAAAAAACAACTCAATCATTTTCTTCCACCATTCATTTTTTTCAAATCTAAACATCCCATCAGAGAATATAAATAATTCTCTATCACTATCCTGTAATAGGGCATGTTTTATATTATTCATAGCACTATATCCTGAAATAAACATTTACAAGCTACTGTTATTTTACTATACCATATATCAAGTACAACTAAAATAAAAACCCCGGAGATCTGACTCTCCGGGGAAGATATAACATATTATTTTATTTAAAGTATTCCACACCTGATTCCATGATGAACTGGTTCTTGTCACCATAGATATTGATGTAATCTGCTGTGTCGCGTCTTTCTGAGTGGCCCATCTTACCGAGTACACGGCCGTCGGCACTTGTGATTCCTTCGATTGCCATGTATGAACCGTTGATGTTGTAGTCTTCGTCCATTGTTGGATTTCCGTCAAGGTCAACGTACTGAGTTGCAACCTGGCCATTAGCGAAGAGCTTATCAAGCCATTCCTTGGAAGCAACAAATCTTCCTTCACCATGTGAAACAGGAATTGCATACACTCCGCCAAGTTCAGCCTTCTGTAACCAAGGTGACTTATTAGATACAACCTTAGTGTATGCCATGTGAGACTGGTGACGTCCGATGGAATTTCTTGTAAGTGTTGGTGAATCAGCTTCCTGTGGTCTGATGTCGCCGTAAGGAACAAGTCCCAGCTTGATAAGGGCCTGGAATCCATTACAGATACCAAGTACAAGACCATCTCTCTCGTTAAGAAGCTTCATTACTTCGTCCTTGATCTTATCGTTTCTGAAGGTTGTTGCGATGAACTTACCTGATCCGTCTGGTTCGTCACCACCTGAGAATCCGCCTGGGAACATTACGATCTGAGCCTGGCTGATCTCTCTTGCAAATGCATCAACAGAATCTCTGATTCCCTGAGCTGTTGTATTCTGAAGGATAACTGTGTGAACATCTGCTCCTGCTCTTTCGAAAGCCTTCTGAGTATCATATTCGCAGTTAGTTCCTGGGAATACTGGAATGAATACGCGAGGACGAGCAACTTTATTCTTGCAAACATAAATGTTCTTTGCTTCGTAGATATCTGACTTGATTTCTAC
This sequence comes from Eubacterium sp., assembly GCA_017420535.1. Classification (GTDB taxonomy): domain Bacteria; phylum Bacillota; class Clostridia; order Lachnospirales; family Lachnospiraceae; genus Eubacterium_Q. Next base: position 1,257 of record JAFOIV010000064.1, read on the forward strand.
CTGATCTACATTTGACTTAGTTGGGAATACCTTTTCAAGAGTATTTGTCCAAGCTTTAAGTGCTTCCTCAAGGTCGATTGAAACTGAACCATAAGTAAACTTCTTATCATCTGTAACTTTACCGATAACAGTTGCAGGAACATTAAGCTCTGCAAGGTTTTCAGCCTTAACTTCAAAGATGATAGAACCATACTGCTTAGCATCAAGATCGTTCTTTTCAACTACGTTTGCATCAAGGCTTACACCAAGCTTGTTACCAAAGGCCATCTTAGATACAGCTTCGATGATACCACCAAATCCTACTGCATAAGCAGATTCGATCTTACCATCAACAACAGCCTTGCGATAAGCGTCATATTTTGAAAGAACATCACTATATACTGGAAGGTCGTACTCATCCTTATCAACATCAAGCTTAAGGATAAGGTTACCAGCTTCCTTAAATTCTGTAGTTACAATATTCATGTAGCTGTTTACATCAACTGCAAATGAAACAAGTGTTGGTGGAACGTCGATATCGTTAAATGTTCCTGACATTGAGTCCTTACCACCGATTGATGGAAGTCCTAGTCCGATCTGAGCTGAGTAAGCACCAAGGAGTGCTGAAAGAGGCATGCCCCAACGCTTAGCATCACCTGTCATACGTCCGAAATATTCCTGGAATGTAAGACGGATACGAGATGCATCACCACCGGCAGCGGCAACCTTTGCAACAGAATCAAGAACTGCATATACAGCTCCATGATATGGGCTCCAGCTTGCAAGATATGGATCATAACCATAACTCATCATTGTTACAGCATCTGTCTTACCCTTAAGAACAGGGATCTTCGCTGTCATAGTCTGGATTGGAGAAAGCTGATACTTACCACCATAAGGCATTGTTACTGTACCTGCACCGATTGTAGCATCAAATCTCTCAACAAGACCACGCTCTGAACATACGTTAAGTTCAGCAAGAGTGTTAAGCCATGTTTCCTTAACATCCTTAACTTCTTCCTTTGTTTCAAAATGGCTCTTATCATCAGGCATTACAACTTCAACGTCTGTTTCCTGATGAGCACCATTTGTATCTATAAATGCACGGCTTAAGTTAACGATCTCTTTACCTCTCCACTTGATCACCATACGTGGACTTTCTGTAACAACCGCAACCTTAACAGCCTCTAAGTTTTCTTCTGAAGCGTAATCGATAAACTTATCTGCATCATTTGCAGCAACTACTACTGCCATTCTTTCCTGTGACTCTGAGATAGAAAGTTCTGTACCATCAAGACCTGCATACTTCTTAGGAACAAGATCAAGATTGATATCAAGACCTGCAGCAAGCTCACCTATTGCAACTGAAACTCCACCTGCACCAAAGTCATTACATTTCTTTATCATTGAAGCAACTTCTTCACGACGGAAAAGTCTCTGGATCTTACGCTCTGTAGGAGCATTACCCTTCTGAACTTCAGCTCCGCATGAATCAAGTGACTTAGAATCATGAGCCTTTGAAGAACCTGTAGCACCACCGATACCATCACGGCCTGTACGTCCACCAAGGAGAACGATAACATCACCTGGATCTGATGAGAAACGCTTAACATTCTTCTTTGGAGCAGCACCGATAACAGCACCAACTTCCATACGCTTAGCAACATAGTTTGGATGATAGATTTCATTTACGAAACCTGTAGCAAGACCAACCTGGTTACCATATGATGAATAACCTTCTGCAGCTGTTGTAACGATTTTTCTCTGTGGAAGCTTATTTGCAAGAGTTTCCTTAAGAGACTTTGTAGGATCTGCAGCACCTGTTACACGCATAGCCTGATATACATAAGTACGGCCTGAAAGTGGGTCACGGATAGCACCACCAAGACATGTAGCAGCACCACCAAATGGCTCAATCTCTGTAGGGTGGTTATGAGTTTCGTTCTTGAAGCTTACAAGCCACTCTTCTTCTACGCCATCGATAGTGATAGGTACAACTATTGTGCAGGCATTGATCTCGTCTGAAACATCAAGGTCATCAAGCTTTCCGTCAGCACGGAGCTTCTTCATACCCATAAGGGCGATGTCCATAAGACATGTATACTTATCATCTCTTCCCTTATTGATAACCTTTGCGTCTTCGATATATTTGTTATAAGAATCAACGATAGGCTTTGCATACTTACCATCGTTAAACTTAATATTCTTTAATTCTGTAGCAAATGTAGTATGACGGCAGTGATCTGACCAGTAAGTATCAAGTACACGGATTTCAGTCATGCTAGGATCACGCTTTTCCTCTTCCTGGAAATACTTCTGGATCCACTTAAAATCTGCAAATGTCATTGCAAGACCAAGTGAGCTGTATAATTCATTTAAATCTGCCTCATTAAGTGAGCCAAATCCCTCAAAAATCTTTACATCTGCCGGCTCTGGATAATCAGCTACAAGAGTCTCAGGGATAGTCTCATCTGTGATTCTTGAATCTACAGGGTTTACAACATAGTCCTGAATAGCTTTTTTATCATCATCTGTAAGTTCTCCTGAAATTACAAATGTAACTGCTGATTTGATGATTGGTTCTGCAGTGTCTGAAAGAAGCTTAACACACTGTTCTGCTGAGTCAGCTCTCTGATCAAACTGACCTGGAAGATATTCTGTTGAAAATACGAAGTCTGTATCTTCCCCTGGAAATGTTCCTTCATAGACATAGTCTACTGGTGGTTCAGAAAATACTGTAACTAAGGCTTTCTTATAAACCTCGTCTGAGAGATTCTCGATATCATATCTTACAAGACGTCTAACCTTAAGGTTCTTAAGTCCAAGATAATCATGGAATTCTTCCTTAAGCTCATTTGCAAGAACTCGATAGCTCTCCTTCTTTTCAACGTAAATTCTCCTGACATTGCTCATTTTTAAGTCCTCCTAGTATTATAAAAGCTTACTTATGAAGCCTTCTTATCAATTTAAAAACGGTAACATTCTGTGATATCATCGGCTCATCCTGTACAAAGAATATAATTCCATCTCCAGGAGAAATAACCTCTGATCTAACTTTGCCATCCATAGGATCAACAATATCTGCGAGTTTCTGACCACGGCGCACCTCTTCATTTGCGCCCACATAACGCCTCAGGAAACCAGCGTCATCGGCCTTTATATTAGTCATTTCATCTTCATTCATGACTTCTGAGATATAACCACTCAGATTATTATATTTAATAATTCCCATACGAGAAAGGAAACGAAGCACTGCGGATACCGCAATCTCGGCATATTTCTGATTAAGATGGTCTGTTCCACCTGAGTAGATTGAAAATGCCTCCGTTCCCATCTGCTGCCAATTGTAATTAAGAGTATGCAGATCGTAAGCTCTTGGCTCACTTAACAATACATACTGAAGTCCGAAGAGATTGGCCAGATTCACACTTTCCCTGCCGGTTTCTACCATCCTTACATGAGGGATGAACATTCCTGACAGATAAAAGCTTGGGAATTGTATTCCATATTGGTACTGTCTTGTAACATCCAGGGTTTTATATGCGATACGGGAAGTTGCTGTTCCCATAGGATTTCCTGGAAATTCTCTGTTAATATCTGAATCATCAGATAACCAGAATTTATGATTGGCATTCATGGCACTGGAATTAAGAGAAGGTATAAGAAGGATCTCTTTTCCATTTGTAATATTGCCTGTTGCCTCTAATTCAGCTAGTTTACTGGAAAGAAGTGAGCAGATATAAAGCTGCTGATATTCATTTCCACGCATGGCTCCAACGATACAGGCAGCTTTTTCACCCTGCCCGAAATGATAGCCATAGATACTATATTCACCACGGAATGCGGTATGCATTGAAAAAAGAGATTCCTTTATCACTACTTTCCACCTCCGTTTTTATTACTTCCAACTATTCTGCAGATAAGAGACCCTTCCTCGATTGCAGGATATTCTCTCATGGCAGAGATCACTCCTTCGCAAGGAGCCTGGATCAATTCTTCCATGGAGCCGGTGATAACATCTACTACCTTACCGATGACATCCCCTTCTCTTACATAGGTATGAACTGATACATTTGGAATGAAGATTCCACTGGATTCAGAGTTGACGAAATGCATCTCATTATCATCTGTAATAAGAGGCTCACGAGGAATTATGGTTTCTCCTCCCCAGATATCCATCTCTTTCATGAGACAGAATATTCCGTCTACTAACTGCAGGCAGTAAGCCTGATCTATCTTATATGCATAACTACTTTCTGTAACGCAGGTATGAACTCCCAGTCGGTTTAATTCATAACTAAGGCTGCCCCGGTTAACCTGATTTGATGGATGGATCCAGATCATATCAGTATTAAGCATCCTGGCATAAGGCATAACCTTATCAACTACGTCATCATTCATTCTTATCTGCAGTATTTCATGTAAATACATGTTACTGCCATGTACATCAAGGCAAAATTCTGCGCCTTTAATGTCTTCTATGATACAATAGGCTGCATATTCTCCCATTACGCCAGACTTAGAGCCAGGGAAAAGACCATTCATCTCGATGGCTGATCCTGGGATTTCTCTTGTCTTTGCTTCAAGTCCCATGGGATTAAGAGCAGGATAAACATCCACTATTCCTTTAAGGCAGTTGAAGTTTTCCTTAATCCTTTTTATAACCTCATAACAAACATACTGGCCTATAAGCTCATCTCCATAAACACCGGAGACGATACATATTCTTCTTTCATGACCTGTGGCAAAATCCGGCATAAGCCTGTTTTTTTTGATCTTAAGAGACTCTGCTACATTCAGGTTAATTGAAGCTACAGTTTCTATCATTTCTCAATCCTTATTTATCATCATTATCAATGTATTTTCGCCCTAAGCATTGCAGATCAGCCTGCGTTACATATCAGCCTGCATTGCAGATCAGCCTGCGTTACATATCATCCTGCATTGCACTTCGGGCATTGGTAAAAAAAAGCAAGAACACATATATATTATTATAGTGTCCTTGCTTATCATACATTAACCAAATAGATATTACAATGATTTAAAAATCATCATAATAATCTTCATAATCATCATAATCGCCGTTCATATAGGCTTTAGTATAATTGATGTTATTCTGTCTATGTAATTTAGGCTGAGGACGTTGGCTCTTCTTATCTTTCTGCTGAGAATTACCTTCAGACTTTTTCTTCATAGTCTTTTGTTCCTTCTCAAATCTCATTGCTGTCTTAGCCTTGTCAGGCTGTGCCACAGCACCTGCAACCTTGCTTTTCTGAGGGCGTGAAGAATGACTTCTGTGCATATTGCTTCTCTCATCATCATCTTCATCCTTATCTTTCGCGAAACCGGCATTCTTACTGTATCCATCACGAGGTTTAAATCCGTCTCTTGACTTAAATCCACCATTACCATTGTTATTTCTGTCGCGGTATGAAGGTCTTCCTTCTCCATCTTTTCTAAAGGATGGTCTTCCTTCTCCATCTTTTCTGTATGAAGGTCTGTCTTCTCCATCTCTCTTTACAAATGGTCTGCCTTCGCCATTTCCATCTCTGGATCCACGATAAGGCTTTCCATCTCTGTTACGATAAGATCCGTTTCCTTCCTTTGATCCGTTTCCTTCTCTGTTTCCACGGTAAGAAGAATTTCTATCGAGAAAATGTTTCTTATCCGAATTTCTCTCGCGGCCGGATTCGTTAGTTCCCTGAGTCTGCACTTTTTACTCCTTCGTTTTCCTTAAAAAACTATTTTAAAATATTTTTTATAGAGATTTATCTCTCATATACTCAACGGTCACATTTTACTTTAATAAAGCAATTACCGTCAATCATTTTTTTAACTTTTTAACTGTTTTTTTTGAATAATATCACTTGTTCTTTACCATCTCTCTTGCAGTAGCTAAAACATTATCTGTAATCTGAGCTCCTCCAAGCAAACGGGCGATTTCCATGATCTTACCCTCTTCATCAATCTCCCTTATAAGTGTCACGGTTTTCTTATCAGTTTCTTCCCCGGTCACTGTCTTTTCAATGATAAATGAATGGTCGGAAACTGATGCTATCTGGGCTAAATGTGTAATACAGATAACCTGTCTCTTTGAAGCGATCTGCTTCATCATTTTTCCTACTGCTTCTGCTGTGATACCACTTATACCTGTATCTATCTCATCAAACACTAAGGTTGTCATATCATTATCAGAAGTGAGGGATGCTTTTATAGCAAGCATTACACGGGATAATTCACCACCGGAGGCTACATCCTGAAGTGGTTTTATCTCTTCCCCTACATTAGTGGATATCATAAAGCATACTTCATCATATCCATCCTGGGTTATCTCTTCTTTTCTCTTAAATTCCGTAGAGAATTTAACATCATTAAAATTAAGAAGCAGAAGGGACTCTTTAATCTTTTCAGTAAGGATTTCTGCAGCTGCCTTTCTTCTTTCAGAAAGCGCCTCAGCTGCCTTTTCTAATTCCTTATAAAGACTTTCCTTCTTTTTTCTTAAATCAGCAACTATCTCATCATGATTCTTAAGCTTTTCTCGTTCCTCTTTAAGCTCTTCTAACGTGGCTTTTATAAGCTCTATGGACTTTCCATATTTCATCTTAAGAGAATTTATAAGATCAAGCCTTTCCTCAGTTTTTCTTAGATCCGCTTCATCAAATTCCATTGAAGACATATAATCCGAAAGGGAGCGGTTAAAATCATTAAGAAGACTGTCGATATTAGAAAGATACTCGGCAACATTTTCAATGTCCTTATCAAATCTGATAAGATCCCTTAAATGAGGCAGATTCCTGGAAATGACATTTCCCGCAGAATTACTGTCATCATAGCCTGTAACCCTGTAAATATCATTTAAGACAGATAAAATGTCTCTCGAAGCATTCATCTTCTTATACTGCTCTTCTAATAAAGTATCTTCCCCTTCATTAAGGCAGGCACTTTCAATCTCTGATATCTCGAAACTGATGAAATCAAGACGTTTTGCCATCTCTCCCTCATCCTTTGAAAGAGATTCCAGAGATTCTGATACCTCTCTATATTCTTTATATATTCTGCTGTTTTCTTCCTTAAGACTGTTTATCTTTGGATCAGATGAATCAATGATGGCAAGATGCTTCTTTGGCTTTAACAAGGTGGTACTTTCATGCTGAGCATGGAGATTTATCAAAACCTCTGCCACTTCTCTTAACTTTGTGATGGTAACGCTATGATCATTTATCCTGTTAGTGGTGCGGCCATTAACAAGGCGTCTCTGAATTATAAGCTGTCCCTCACAAGGAGCGATCTCACTATCCAATTCTTTAAGAGCTTTCTCACTTTCAGGGTCTACCCAGAAGATAAGTTCAACAAGGCCCTCTAAGGACTTATCTCTAAGAAGAGAATTATCAAACCTTCCTCCAAGTCCGATACCGATAGAGCCAATGATTATGGATTTTCCGGCGCCGGTTTCACCTGTAAGGATATTAAGGCCATCGGAAAAATCCACCTGAATCTCATCTATAAGAGCGAGATTTTTAATGTGAAGACTCTGTAACATATCTTTACTTTGTCCTTCCCTTTATATAGAAAAATAGAAATCTAATTAAGTGTCATATGGATGGCATCCACTACTGAATCCACCAGAATCTTCTTACGTACCGCAATGAAAATGGTATCGTCTCCAGCGATACATCCGGCTATGCCATCTATATGCATATGATCAAGAGCTGCAGCAACTGCCATAGCAACACCTGATACAGTCTTTATCACAACAATATTTTCAGCTGCTTCAACACTGCTGATACCAGTGCGTAGGATCTGTCTATAAGATGCAGCTGAAGTAGAAAGTGATGACTCCCCTGGAGCGTACTTCTGTCTCCCACTTTCTGATGTGATCTTACGAAGTCTTAATTCTCTAATATCACGGGACACAGTGGCCTGAGTTGTATCAAAACCTTCTTCTGTAAGCTTTGTAGCCAATTCTTCCTGTGTCTCTATCTCATAATCTGTAATAAGTCTAAGTATTGTTCTTTGTCTATCCCTTTTCATATCCTAAATTTCCTGCTAATTACCTCATAAAAGCTTTCCTCATCAAGTTTGATAAGTTCCAGCTCATTAAGAGACCTTCTTATTTCTATCTTGTCATTAACCCCTATTTCAAAATTCTTAAAGCCATCAAAGCTTACAAGAGCTTCATTTACCTGTGTTTTTCTCTTTTCAACCAGTTCGATCCTTATGGAATCCTCTGCAGAAAATACCACGCTCTTCTTTGAAAGAGAATGTGGCGCAACAGGTGTAACCAGTATCAGGCTGGCCTTTGGACTAACTATTGGTCCTCCGGCTGAAAGGTTATATCCTGTGGAACCTGTAGGCGTAGATACGATGATTCCGTCTGCTTCATAGGTATCAAAGAATACATCATTTACAAATATCTTAAATGCCAGAAGTCTTAAGGCGCCCTGACGGGCCACCACCACATCATTAAGAGATGTGAAGTTTGAATCATTTACTCTTCCATCCAGCATCATACGTTTCTCTATGGTATAATCTCCGTTCATAAGGCGGCACACCATCTCGTCCACCTTAGGAAGATCTACTTCCGTAAGAAAACCAACTGTTCCCAGATTGACCCCTATCATTGGGATATATCTTTCTCCTACAGTATGAGCCGCCCTAAGAAGAGTTCCATCTCCTCCAAGAACAATAATGGCATCCAGACTGTCCAGATCTATCCCCTTTTCTTTAGCTGCCAGGTCAATATCCTCATTACAACAGATATGGGCAGTACCTCCCCTAAGAGAGATCCTGCTCTTTACATCATTTGCAACTTCTAGTTCTCTGTCTTTATTTATATTGGTATAAAGAAGAAAATTCTTTAACTTTTTCATACTTTTTACTCGGCCTTTTTATCAAGTGTTGCATGACTTTCTTCAACTACTTTATCAACATCTATAACTACTTCTTCTAAAGAAGGCTGCTTCTTAAGATAAGCTAAATATTCAATATTTCCTTCAGGTCCTTTTACAGGTGAAAATGTAAGTCCTGAAACATAGAGATTAATAGACTGAGCATAGGAAAGCACCATATCGATAACTTCCTTATGAACCTTCTTATCCCTTACAACTCCATGCTTACCAACTTTCTCACGTCCAGCTTCAAACTGAGGTTTAATGAGACATACGATCTCCCCATCTTCCTTTAAAAGATTGTAAACCGGAAGAAGTACCTTGGTAAGAGAGATAAATGATACATCAATGGATGCAAAATCCAGTAACTCATCTATATTTTCAGGTGTAACATATCTGATATTGGTCTTCTCCATAACAACAACTCTCTCGTCATTACGAAGCTTCCAGTCCAGCTGTCCATGACCTACATCCACTGAATAAACCTTAACGGCTCCATTTTGCAGCATGCAGTCGGTAAAACCGCCGGTAGAAGAACCTACATCCATACATACAGTTCCCTGTAACTTAACAGGAAAATTCTCCATGGCCTTCTCTAATTTAAGTCCTCCACGGCTTACATATTTTAAGGTAGTACCTCTTACTTCAATATTCTTTGTTTCTTCAAATGTACTTCCGGCTTTATCTTCCTTAATATTGTCCACGTATACGATGCCTGACATAATAAGGCGCTTCGCCTTTTCCCTTGAATCAGCAAAACCTTTCTCTACCAGTAAAACATCCAGTCTTTTCTTCATATTCAAATCCTTAGATAAATCTTATTATATATACTCTCTGGGGAAAGACCCAGTCTCTCTCTTAATTCTCCAATGCCGCCATGTGGCACCAGTTCAGCATCTATACAGCAGTGGATAAGTTCAGTTGTAACACCGCCCATATATAATTCATAAGCCAGAGCTTCCCCAAAACTACCACGACGAACATTTTCCTCAACAACAACCATGATATCTGATGCTTCTGCCGTCTCTTTAAGGAAATTTTTATCAAGAGGCTTGATAAATCTTGCATTTATAAGGCGAGGCTCTATGTTACATCTCTCCTTAAGAAGCTTTGAAACTTCATTTGAAACTTCCATCATATTTCCAACAGAAACAATAGAGATTTTCTTCGAATAAGATCCAAAGTCCTGAATCATTTCAGCATGGCCTGCCTTAAATGGCTCGTCGAACTTATCGAAGGAATAGTCTGCCTGAGCACGGCTGTACTTAATAGCTACAGGACCATCGCATTCATTTATGGCAAATCTAAGAGCCATCTCAATCTCTTTAGCTCCCTTAGGGGCAAGGATAGTAAGTCCCGGCATCTCTCTAAGGAAAGAAGTATCATAAATACCCTGATGAGTTTCACCATCCGGTCCTACAAGACCTGATCTATCTATGGCAAAGACCACATGAAGTCTCTGAAGACAGACATCATGAAGTATCTGATCATAAGCTCTCTGTAAGAAGGATGAATAAATCGCAACCACCGGTACCATGCCGCCTTTAGCAAGTCCCGCTGCGAAAGTCACCGCATGCTGCTCTGCTATTCCCACATCAAAAGTCCTCTTAGGAAAATGTCTCCTGAAAAGGCTGACACCTGTTCCCTGTGCCATAGCAGCTGTGATAGCAACTATTTTTTCATTCTCACTTCCAAGACATACTAACTCTTTTGCAAATACATCCGTATTTGTAGCTCCGGTCTTATGACTCCTGGTACGTCCTGTCTCAATATCGAAAGGCGCAACTCCATGGAAATGCTCAGGATATTTCTCTGCAAGAGGATATCCCTTACCCTTCTTTGTACATACATGAATAACAATAGGCTTATTAAGAGAGAAAGCTTCCTTAAAGGTGCTGACCATCTCTTCTATGTTGTGGCCATCAATAGGTCCCACATAGGTAAGTCCCATCTCTTCAAAAATATTATCATGTATAAGTATATTTCTTAAGGAATCCTTAGAACGCTTGATGCCTCGCGCCATTTTCTCACCAACGGCAGGAATAGACTGAAGCGCTGATTCCACATTTGATTTCATATCATTATAGGTATCACTTACTCTGATGTGATTAAGGGCTTTAGATAAGCCACCTACGTTCTTTCCAATGGACATCTGATTATCATTTACAATGATAACGCACTGAGATCTAAGCTGAGCCAGTCTGTCCAAAGCCTCGTAAGCCATACCACCTGTAAGAGAACCATCTCCTATAACAGCGCAGACTTTCTCCTTGCCGCCTGAAAGATCTCTGGCAACGCAATATCCCAAAGCCGCAGAGATAGAAGTGGAACTGTGACCTGTATTAAATGGATCACTCTCCGACTCAATAGACTTAGGGAATCCACTCATTCCATCCAGCTTTCTAAGCTTCTTAAATCCACTCTTTCTGCCTGTAAGGATCTTATGAGTATAGCTCTGATGCCCTACGTCAAAGATAAGCTTATCGCTTGGAAATGTCATGCATCTATGAAGAGCAATGGTAAGTTCCACAGCCCCAAGATTAGAGGCAAGATGACCACCAGTCTTAGATACATTTTCGATGATAAATTCTCTTATCTCAGCCGAAAGATCATTAAGACTTGATGCTTTAAGCTTCTTTATATCATTTTCTTTTTTAATATTATCAAGTATTGCCATATTATTTTTCTCTATCCACCAGTGACATTACAACCTCTGTAAGCATAGTGGAATAATCATTCTTTTTACCCTTAAATATATCATCTAAAGAATCTGCCGCCTTTACTGATAAGTCGCGAACATATTCTCTTGATCTTTCAATTCCATTGATTGAAGCATAAGTATATTTGTCATTTCTTTCGTCCTGACCAACTTCCTTACCAACAACCTCAGCATCTCCGGTCATATCTATGATATCATCCTGCACCTGAAATGCCATGCCGATGGAATATGCAGCTTCAGAGATGCGTCTAATCTCTGCTTCATCTGCCCCAGCAAGGATTGCTCCTATTTCCATGGCGCACATAAGAAGGGCTGCAGTCTTATTTTCATATATATAATCAATATCATCAGCATCTAACTTTTTACCTGTAAGACAAACATCCGCTGCCTGTCCTCCCAGCATGCCATCAAGCCCAGGTCTCGTTGCAAGGACTTTAAAAGCTCTCTCAACTTCAACACTTCCCGGTCTTACCATGAAGCCATTACATGCTACTTCATAGGCTAAATTAAGTAATCCATCACCTGCAAGAATCGCTATATCCTCGCCAAACTTCTTATGGCAGGTAGGGAGTCCGCGTCTTAAGTCATCATTATCCATAGCCGGCAGATCATCATGGATAAGAGAATAAGTATGTATCATCTCAAGTGCTGCCATAAATGGCTCTACAACCTTATCATCTTCTCTTTCACCAAGAAATGCCTTATAAGTAAGAAACATAAGCATTGGGCGAAGTCTCTTTCCTCCAGCTTCAAGAGAATAATTCATAGCTTCAGCCACCTTACCATTACGCCCGGTAGTCTGTGGCATATATTTTCTAATGACATCTTCACATATAAGTCGAAGATTCTCTAATTCTTTCTTATCAATCATCTTATTCCTTTCCTCAGGCCAAGAGAAAATAATATCAAACCAACTCTATCTTCCCGCCATTATTCATTCTATCTATTAAGATATTATTCTTTAAGGTTTTATTCTTCTTCAGAAAGGATCTTAATCTCCTTTTCAACCCCTTCAAGAGTCTTCTTACAGCTATCTGCTAATTTAACTCCCTCTGTATAAAGCTCCATAGCTTCCTTAAGCTTCGTATCCGTTTTTTCAAGGAGTGCAGTTATCTCTTCTAACCTCTTAAATGAATCTTCAATATTTATCTCTTCACTTTTCTTTGCTCTTGGCATTCTTTCACTCCTATATATATGAGTCTGTGAAGGTCACTTCCTCAATTGTCCCATGACATCCACTGCTCTAAGCCGCTTAATTACATATGGTTTCATCCCGCTGCCCCCGGCTCTCAGTTACCCTGGCCCGGAGGCTGCCGTCATGGATAGTGATCTCAATCTCTTCCCCCTCTTTAACCTTCTTAACTGAAGTAAGAGGTTCATCACCTTTTGAAATATATCCAAAACCATTTATCAGCTTTGCTGTTGGAGAAAGTCCGTTAAGTCTTGCAATATCAAGGCTGAGCCTTCTTTCATACAATGCATACTTTCTATCCATCGCCCCCTTCATCCTGTCAGAAAGACTGGCAAGATAAAGATTATTATTAACAAGCTTTTGCTCTGGACTAAGCTTTTCTAATCTGGCAATGTATTTCTCATTAAGGAGCCTGTATCTGTCAAGCCTTGCCTTAAAGGATCTCATGATCTCACTTCTTAACTTCTCTATCTTTCTAATTTCAGACATAACATCCGGAATTGCAAGTTCCGCTGCAGCCGATGGAGTCGGTGCCCGAAGATCAGATACATAATCCGCTATCGTATTATCTATCTCGTGTCCGGTACCAGATATAATAGGAGTCTTAGCCTCGAAAATGGCTCTAGCCACTATCTCTTCATTAAAGGCCCAAAGATCTTCTATAGATCCACCACCACGGCCAACAATGATAGTATCAAGTCCCATCTTATCTAAAGTCTTAATACCTCTTACTATGGTCTCTGCAGCTCCCTCTCCCTGAACCTTGGCAGGATATAAATAAAGCTGAACATAAGGATCTCTTCTTCTTGCGATATTCATGATATCCTGTATGGCAGCCCCTGTCTTTGCAGTAACTATTCCTACTGCTTTAGGAAATTTAGGGATTGGTTTTTTTATTTCAAAATCGAAAAGCCCCTCTTCATAGAGCCTTTCCTTTAACTGTTCAAATTTAAGATGAAGTTCTCCTTCACCCAATCCATCCAGCTGGATATTCTTAGCATAAAGCTGATACATACCACCCTGCTCATAGACTCCAACTGCCCCCTGAACAATAACCGCCTGTCCGTTCTTTAACTCAAACTTAAGGCCCGATGATACATTTCCCTTAAACATAACACACGGCATGGAACCTGTCTCATCCTTTAAAGAAAAATAGATATGTCCCATGCTGTGATACTTACAATTGGAAATTTCCCCCTTCACAAGGAAATTGCGAAGAAGGTAATCACTCTGTATTAAATTCTTAAGGTAATTATTAATCTGTCCAACTGAATAAACTTTCATAATACTTTAATCAAATGATCTTTACTTAGACCTATCTTAAATATTCTTGGCCTTAATTGTCCTAGGCCTTTGACGTTCTTGGCCTTTGATATTCTTGGTCTTAGGTGTCCTAGGCCTCAATAAGTGAGCTGAGCACGCCGTTGATAAATGCAGGTGCCTTCTCATCGCAATATGCTTTCGCCAGCTCGATAGCTTCATTTACAGCTACCTTACCAGGCACTTCATCATCATATTTTATCTCATAAACTGCAACACGAAGTATAGCAAGTTCAGCTTTTCCGATACGACTAACGTCCCATCCCTTACTTGCTTCCGCGAGAATCTTATCAATATCATCTGTAGCAGCAAGGATCTTAGATGCCTTACCACTGATATATGCAGCCTCTTCAGCAGATACACCATCTTCCTTCATCTTTGACTTTGGAAGATAAGTTGATGGTTCCTCTTTAAGAGATTCAATATAATCTCCTGCCTGAAGCTCCATATTATCCTTTCCTACAAACTGTTCGCGGAAGATGATCCTAAAGATAGAATCTCTTATTTCATGTCTTGTCATCATACTTTATTAATTCTCCTATTTGTCCTCATTAAAATCAATGCCTGAAACTCTGACATTAACAGAAGAACATTCCAGTCCTGTCATAAGATCAAGGGCTGATTTAACTTTCTCCTGCACAGCTTTGGAAACATCTACTATATTATATCCAAACTTTACCTGTATTGAGGCATCAACTTTAACCGAGTCATTATCATATGCAATTCTAACACTTTTGGCAAGATTTCTTTTACCAAGTTTTGCAATAAGCTCTGTCGGGATATTACCTGTAAGTCTTGAAACTCCATCAACCTCAGTAATGGCAATAGCTGCAATAGATGAAACCACATCATCAGCTATCTGTATATATCCCATCTTATCTTCACTTTCAAAGGTATATATTGAATCATCCTTTTCTAATTCTGCCATAATAACCTCCATATTCACCCAGCCATTAAATTAAAAGCTCTATAATATCCCAGCCTTTAAACAAAAGCTCTATAATATCTCAGCCTTAACACTAAAGGCATCTATTTTTTAAAACAGTGCAGCCCTCTAGACTTCCATCATATATTTAGCTCCTTCATAAAAGGCTATAGTACCAGGAATTCCTGTCCAGCAAAAAAGCACATATAAAAGTCCTGTCTTATATTCTCCCATATAAAACTTATGAAGTCCCACACTTCCAAAAAGAAATGCCAGAACCCCTGCCACAATATAGTTTTTCTTTTTCTCTTTTTTTTCTTTACCAGAAACTGCCTCAGCATTTTTCTCATTCACTTTTACTGCCTCAGCATCTACTTTCTTCTTTCCCATATAAGCAACTCCCTTACTGTCAGTTTCACATACATACTAGTTATTATAACAGAAAAATGATATAATTAAAATGCGTTTTTTCTAGATATATATTGCGGAGGATACACATGAATACGACAACTAAAAAGCAAAAAACTTTACTGGCAATTTCATTTATACTGCCAGTCATCATCGCTCTTATAGGGCTTATCTTAGGAAGATTTGCACCTTTTGGCGGAAAGGATGTTTACACCGCCGGTGGCTACAGCCATATCATGGCATTCTATTACGAACTAAACGACAAGCTCTACACCGGTTCCAGTATCTTAAGCGGTTCCCTCGGAAATGCATATAACGACTTTGCAACAACCATAGCTTATTACATCTCCGACCCACTTAATCTTATTGCAGTACTTTTTCCAAAGCGCGCAATGCCAATCGTTTTAAATATTATTTACATATTAAAGATTGGAGCAGCCAGTCTTTTCTTTTGCATGCTTCTTTCCTATAAGAAGACATCTCTTCTTGCCCAGAAAGACTACATGGAAGAAAAAAGAAAAGATAAAATCGATGCTTACAAAGCAAAATTAGAAGCAAAGAAATTAAAGAAGAAAACCGAAAAGAAAGACTTTAAGATTGGAAGCGACAAGGAAACAAGCAACCCAATTCTCCTCTTCCTTAGAAGTTTTGACTTCCCAACCCTTAGCTTCTCTCTTGCTTACGCCCTCTCATCATTTATGCTTTCAAAGGGAATGAACACAGGTTATCTTACAGTAGCCGCTCTCTTCCCTCTTCTTATCATGGGAATCGATAAGATCGTAAGAGAAAACAAATGGCTCCTTTACACTATAGCCTTCACTCTCTCAATCTTTGGCAACTTCCACTTAGCTCTTGTAGCCTTTATCATTTCCCTTATATACTTTCTTATCCAGGACTATAAAGAGCCACAGCATTTTATGAAGAGCCTTCTCTATAAACTAATGAGCGATGCTCTTTCCATAGCAATGGCAGCCATCGTGATAATTCCTGCCATAAAAAACGCAGAATTTAAAGAAAGCTTTTCAATAAAGTTTCCGATATTTACAACATTTTCAAGTATCTTTGATACGTTAAAAACTCAGGTAATGGGATTCAGTCCTTCAAGCATATCCTATTACTCCCTTGGTACAGATATTTACGCAGGAATATTTGTACTTCTTTTAGTGTGCCTCTTCCTTTTAAATAGAAACATTACAGTCCTTAGAAGATTAAAGGCACTTATTCCTATAACCATCCTTCTCTTTGGACATGTATTCTCCTCATTAAACTATATATTAAATGGATTCTATTTCAGTGATAAGAATCTTAATCTTTATGACTTTGCATTTATAGCTATCGTTCTTTTACTTAGCTATGAAGAATATATCAATATCGAACATACCAGAACTCCTGATATCCACCTCTCTCTTCTTATATCAGCAGCTCTTACTATGCTGGCATTATTCAAATCATATCACGTGGAAAACATCGCAGTATTCTATTACTCAAGTGCATTCCTTCTTGCTGTATATCTTCTTATCCTGATATATAGATCAAACAGTATGACTAAGAGTATCTTTAGGATCTGTCTTGGTTTTCTTATAATCCTTGAGATAATCCCAACTTTCTTTATTGCCATAAGAAAGATCAAAGCTAATACTGCTGACAGTCGTTTTACAACTGATTATGCCTTCTTTATGGCAAGAAAGCACATCTTAGCCAAGGATCCTGATGCATCAATCCTCACCTATTCAAGATCAAATCCAAATTACGACCCGGTACTTTCCGCAATAGAAGGATATGATTATGTAATAGCTGATAAGAATCTTCTTGATGAAGACTTCCTTCCTCTCGATGAAGAATTCTATAACATTTACATATATAAGAATGAATTAAAATATGATGCCCCAGTATATACTCCATATGACATTACCAGCTGGAAATTAAGTGATTCAAACTATTTCGAATCCCTTAATCTCCTTCTTTCTTCATACCTTTATGGAAATGATGTTTATACTGTTACAGATGGTGAATTCATATCTTCTCAAGACACATATGTTCGACCTGAAGGTGTAGCAGACAACTATACCAGTTATTTCATCTTTAATTTTTCACCTTATGGATCTGGTGATCTTTATGGTAATTATAATGATCAGATTGTAAGTCATGGTTATATGGATGAAGAAGGAATTGCCCTTAGATACTTTTTCACTTCAAAATATCTTTTTAAAAATGGAAATATGAATGTAAGATATGCCTTCTTCGATGCTGATGCCATGAAGGAAAACATATCTAATTCTTTAGTATGTCAAAAAAATGATAAGGGTAGTTTTAAGATCAACGCCCCATATAATGGTTCAATCCTTGTACCTATCGATACATATTCAGATTTAAAGATATGTAATAATAATGAAACTGTTTACGGAACAAAGGTAAATAAAAATCTTATTAGCATCCCGGTTCTTGCTGGTGAAAATGATATCATGATTAATGTTGACAGAACATATCTCGTCAGCAGCATCCTGATATCTCTTATTGGCGTGTTATTACTGGCTCTTATCTTAATCAAAAATCTCGCATGTAATATAAGTACATTTGCAGTAAATAATAAGACTATAAGATTTATAGTAGATAACAGAATGTATATCTACTGCTTTACTATATCTTTTATGATCGCTACTATCATGCTTATTATTGTTTCAGTTGCGCCTTTTGGAGATAACGCTTTAGGTAACGCTGACACCTATCAGCAGTGGTATTCAGGTACTTTACTTAGTTATATTAATGCTAAGAATAATCACTATTCATTATTTGCTACAAACAGCGGTCTATTTTCAGATAATTATAACGGATTTATTAGTTCAATTATCAGCCCATTTTCAAGGTTAATAAATTATCTAATCCCTGAATCTTTATATAATTTATTCTTTGCATTAGATTTTGTTACAAAATTTTCCATTGGTGGACTTTCTCTTATCTTCTACTTATCTCATAGAAGATATTCTAAAAAGATAGATAAAACTGATAAGCGGATTCTTATATATGGTCTTTCATATTCAATCTGTAGTTATTCTATTTCATATTTTGGATATCAAAACTTTGGTTTTTTACAGATACTTCCAATAGTAATACTGGGATTAGAACTATTAGTTAAGGAGAATAAACCTGCTCTCTATATCGCAGCACTTTTCCTTGCAATAGGAGATCCATATTATGGATTTATGACATGTATGTTCCTGTTCTTTTATTTTCTTACATTTAAGTTTGATGATATTAAAGACTTCTTTAAGAAATCAGTACGATTTGGTCTTGCTTCAATTGCAGCTGCAGGACTTCGTGCCTATATTTTAATACCTTATTTCTTAAAGACCAGAGAGTCCCTTTATCTTGTAGGAGATGCTGAAGTTCAGAAAAGCTCTGTTGGTACTAACTATTTTAATACTATACAGGAATTCCAGATTTTTAATGAACAGAGTTCTGTTACAAAAGTTTTTTATCAAATAAATATATATTGTGGCATATTATTCCTTATGATCTTCCCTGTATATTTACTTCTAAAAAAAGTTCCAATGCAGGTAAGAATTAAGAAGATATTACTGATAGCACTTTACTATCTGGCTTTTAATAATGAAACACTTAATTATATCTTCCATGGATTCCATAACCAGACCATGGTGCCAAACCGTTTCTCAATATTTATCATATTTATGCTTATTACAATGGGTATAGATATAATAGAAAACCTTGGCGAATTAAATAAGAAAAATGTATTAAGAGTACTGGCGATATCATCAATTACGATTCTCTCAATATGGGCAATACCAAATATTGGTAAAACACCGAACTTAGCATATATTGTTTCAGTATTATTTGTAATCATTTATCTAAACATTTTCTATTTCTTATATTATAGAAAAGAAAACTTTAAAACAGCTAAAAAAGCCCTTATCTTTTTATTAATACTTGAAGTATTAATAAACTGCTTTGGAACAATGTTTAGACATGTAGGCGCAAAAGCTGTAAATATTGATAATGTTTATACTATAAGAGAAATTGAAAAGAAATATCCAGATATGCTTAATGCTGATGTAAATACAGAATTGATCAATTCCGACCTCAATAATATAGGAAACTTTACTGGAATCAATACCTTATCAACATTTAACAGCAGCCTTACTATTCCTCATGCTCAAATAATAAGCAAATGGAATCAACTTTATTCAGCAAATGTTATCTACTATCCTTTAGGCAACCTGTTGTCTGATATGATGCTTCATATCAAATATCATCTGGCTGATATGTATGATGCATATTCAGGATCATATTATGAGAAGACCGGTCAGGTAGCAAATATAGAAATATATGAAAATGACACCTATCTTCCATTGGGAGTTTTCTTTAATAAGAATGACACCCTAGCAAAATGGGATGATACTAAATCTAATGATTATAAAAATTCATTAGAATATCAAAATACTTTCAGTAATTCTTTAGGATATGGCGATATCTATAATATCATCTCTCTTGAGGAATATGATAAAGATAAAACTTATACAGCTAAAGATAATTTCTATCAAATAACAAAAAGTGATACAACAACCACTACTAACGAAGTATATGGAACCATTAACTATAATGTAGCAATGCATTTGTCAGCAGATATAAAAGGGGATATCTACATAGGTTATGGGGACTTCATCTTCTACGGCGGCAGAAAAGATTCCGATTCGGATGAAATATTAGAGATAACTATACCATCTCCTTCTGAATTATCAGAAATGTCCTTTGGTATTGCAAATAAAGAAAATCTTAAAGCATTGCATCAGGATTTAAGCAGATATACACTGCAGAATATATCTTCTGACTGGAATTCCATCGATGGAACTATTACCACTCCGGCTGAAGGAACAATATATATCTCCCTTCCAAATTTAGGAAGTTTTGAAACCTATGTTGATGGAAAGAGAGTTGATCATTCCACATTCCTTGGTGGTATAGGAATACCTGTAACAAACGGTGATCATAAGATATCACTTGTTTACACTCCAAGAGGAATGTACGGAGGTTTTATTGTAACCTTCTGTACAATAGCTTTATTAATATTTACATCATATCTTACAAAGAGAAACAAGAAAAAAGATGCAAAAACTGTTGCTTAATAAGGATTTTTATATTAAAATGTTAACAGTTATGCGTGCTAATTAAAGGAGGAAATTATAAATGTTATCAGCAGGTGAATTTAGAAACGGTATGACCGTTGAAATCGAAGGAAAAGTTTATCAGATCATTGAATTCATGCATGTTAAACCAGGTAAAGGTGCTGCATTCGTTAGAACAAAATTAAAGGATATCATCAATGGTGGTGTTGTTGAACGTACATTCCGTCCAACAGAAAAGTTTGATACAGCACATATCGAAAAGAGAGAAATGACGTATTCATATAAAGATGGTGATTTATTCTACTTCATGGATCCAGAATCATTTGAGATGATCCCTGTTGCTGAATCTCTTATCGCTGATGATATGAAATTCGTTAAGGAGAATGAAAACTGCAAGCTTTCTTCATATAAGGGTGAAGTATTCTCAGTTGAACCTCCTATCAGCGTAACTCTCCAGGTTACAGATTGTGAACCAGGTGTTAAGGGTAACACTGCTACTAATGCTACAAAGCCATGTACAGTAGAAACAGGCGCAACACTTAATATTCCACTCTTCGTAAATACAGGTGATATGATTACAATCGATACAAGAACTGGTGAATATACAGGTAGAGCTTAATTATTAGTTATACTTAAAAAGACTCCTCAAATCATTGAGGAGTCTTTTTTTATTTATTAAGATAATTACCCTATGTACTGTATTTAAAAAATTAAGGGTATTCAAAGTTGTTGAGGGGCAGTCTTCGTGAGGGTACAGCTTGAGGGTTTGTCGTGAGGGGCTTTCATGAGGGGCTGGTTTGAGGGTTCTTCGTGAGGGGCTAAACATTATGATTATAATAAAAAACAGGATTAATCAGTTATTTGCCGATTAATCCTGTTTTTTTTAGTGCTATTGGCACTTCTAGTCTTCTTCTCTTATGATATTTTTGCGGAAATATTTTATACAAAAGGAGGCTATATGAATAGTATCACAGATTTGCTTGACCTTGAAGATGTTAATATTTCTATCAGCTCTATTGACATTGAAGGTCAAACAAAAACAATCTATCTTGAATCAACTCCGGAAGCACACTTTTGTCCTTGTTGCGGTTTCAGAATGCATTCCAGAGGAACCAAGAATAGAAAAATCAATCATCCAATACTCCAGGATAACTACAAGCTTGTTATAATCCTGAAACAACGTCGATGGCGTTGCACCAATCCTGATTGTCTTTACGACATCAGTGATTCATTCAAGTTTGTAAGTAAAAACAGAAGAACAACAAACGCAACAGATATGCTTATTGTTGATGCATATCGAAACCTAGACGAATCGACAACATCCATAAGCAAAAGATTCCATGTATCGGATACTTATGCGCATGATGTTTTTGACCGGTATGTAAAACTTGATAGACTTCCTCTTACAGATGCCATTTCTGTTGATGAAGTGTTTCTGGATATGGATGACAACTGCAAGTATGCTTTAGTCATTCAGGATTTCCATACCGGTAATCCCATTGATCTTTTACGAAGCAGACGATTAAATGTAACTGAACCATACTTTGCATCAATTCCACCTGAGGAACGTAATTCTGTAAAATACCTTATATCTGATATGTATAATCCTTACATTTCTTATGTAGATAAGTACTTTCCAAATGCTGTTTCAGTTGTTGATTCTTTCCATGTACTTCAATGGATTACCCACTCAATCGATAACTACATGCGACAGCTACTAAAGAAATATAGGCAACGTGACAGGGAACGCCAGGAGCAGTTGACCACTGATCCTATGCATCCTGTTCAGCTGCCTATCTCTGATGAAGTATATATCCTTCAGAAATACCGATGGCTTATTCTATCAAATCAATCAAACATCCGCTATCACTCAGATCCTCGTATAGACAAACACTTTCACGTTCTAATGAACACTTACGATTATGAGAATTGGCTTTTTCGTATTGATCCTTACCTTAAGGATTTCCGCTACCTTAAGAAACAGTATGTGTTATTCAACTCACAGCAATGGCGGCAATCCGATTGCTGCGCGTACTGAACTCGATGAATTAATAACTGTCTACCAAAAATCATCTTATGAAATTTTCATAGATTTCGCAGGTTTATTAGAGAAATATAAAGACCCTATCATCAACTCA
>JAFOIV010000065.1 GCA_017420535.1 Eubacterium sp.
ACAGCTATGGCTGAAATAATCATAAGTATCACATATCCCCAAAGATTAATATCTAATGTCTTTATATCACCATTCAACCACTTATTTATTTCATTTTTTCTTATTGGAATTAATTATTAGAACTGTTGCGGCTTCTAATCTTGATTTTATCGAAACCTTTAAGCACACAAAAAATGTCACTACTAAAGTGACTGCAACCAACCTACATTTTTTCATTTTTGTTTCCCCATAAATTCTTTATTTATTACATATATGGAAAGTGTTCTGAAAACGTTTCCATTAAATATGCAAGTGCATGATAGCATATTAAAATTATTACAACAATAACTATCCGAAAATAAATTGATTATTATTCTTTTATAACTGATTATGTATTTTTCTACCCCCAAAAGCGAACCGTCCATTCGGCAAATGTTATAAAGTTAAAAATGACAAGACAAAGATCTCTGTACAAGAAATGGTATAGGCTATAAAAAAGCCTATAAAACCAAAAATATCGGCTTTAAGGCTTAAGTTGAAAACGTTGGGGACTATCCCCAAAGCACATTATTTATGTAAATCAATTTACTGGATCTTATCTATAGCCTGTGCCAGCTGGTCTGCGCAGGATGTTGACTTAAAGCCACATTTATTGCCCCTTAAAATGTCAGCAATCTCTGTTGCTTTCTTTCCCTCAACAAGTCTTCCGATGGCTTTTAAATTACCATCGCAACCTCCTGTGAATTTCACGTTGTGAAGTAATCCGTCCTCCATATCAAAATCAACTTTAACTGAACAAACGCCCTTTAATGGCATGCTAAAATGTTCCATTTTATTATATCCTCCGTTTTAAAACTCTAACTAATAGTATAATAAAAATGATATTTTTTCAAATGAGCCATACTCCCCATGACTGTGTCTCATTTTCAGTTTACATAAAAGTGGACCACACTCTCCGGGACCATGGTCCACTTTTATGTTAACTACTCACCTTTTATTTTGTTAACTACTATCTTTACGGCGCGCTTTGCGGCGTATGGGCCTACCTTGCTAAATTTATCTTCTGCTCTTACCATAGTGCTAGCCTCAGGAATGTCGCGGGTCAGATGGATCGCATCGAATTCGCACTTTGTTGTGCAAAGTCCGCAACCTATGCAGCGATGCTCATCCACTGTTGTGGCGCCGCATCCAAGGCATCTCGTGGCTTCCTTCTTAACCTGTTTCTCGGTAAATGTAAGCCTTAGATCTTCAAATGTTTCGCTGGCAATTCCCTGTTTTCTTCCAGGAATCTGTCTTGGCGCAATATCAAAACTTTCACTCTGAATATCATTTTTATCAAACTCGATGAACTTCCTTCTATCTCTCGCCAGATCAAGCCTGTTACCAGGATGCACGAAGCGGTTCATAGACACCGCCGCTTCCCTGCCGCCTGCTATGGCGTCAATCGCAAATCTAGGACCTGTAAAAACATCTCCCCCGGCAAATATATCCGGCTCGTCAGTCTGCAGCGTAAGCTCGTCTGCGATTATACCACCATTTGATCTTAATTTCACCTTAGTTCCCTTAAGAAGATCATTCCAAATGATAGACTGACCGATTGAAAGAAGCACATTTTCACACTCAATGGTCAAAGTATCATTTTCATCATAAGAAGGATTAAGCCTTCCGTCAGCATCCTTTACTGATAAGCACTTCTTAAAAATGATACCTTTAACCCGTCCATTTTCAGTAAGTATCTCCTTAGGTCCGTAACTGTTGATTATCTCAATTCCCTCTTCTCTTGCCTCAGCGATCTCATCCTTTGCGGCAGGCATTTCCTCTAAACTTTCAAGACAGAGCATTTTAACTTTTGCAGCCCCCGCCCTTACAGCAGTTCTAGCCACGTCTATAGCAACATTTCCTCCGCCTACAACAACTGTTTCTCCACTGATCTTTTTTTTGTTATCAGCATTGATCATCCTGAGGAAATCAACGCCTGTCATAACGCCCTCAGAATCTTCCCCAGGAACTCCTGTTTTTCTTCCGCCCTGACATCCCACGGCGATAAAGAAAGCCTTATAGCCTTCATTTCTAAGGGATTCAAATGTAACATCTCTCCCTACTTCCACGTTGCACCTTATCTCGACACCCATCTCTTTTATAACATCAATTTCCGCCTCTATTATATCCTTTTCAAGACGGTAACTTGGAATGCCATTCATAAGCATTCCGCCTGGCTTTTTTTCCTTTTCGAAAATGGTAACCGGATAGCCATCTCTTCTTAAGAAATAAGCCGCTGCAAGGCCTGCTGGTCCGGCTCCTATTATAGCCATTTTATAATCATCAGACCACATGCCGCCATCATGCTTTTCGCATAATGGAATATATCTTTTTGCCTTACTTAAATCCAAAGAAGCAATATATTTCTTTATCTCATCAATAGCCAGTGGCTCATCAATTGTTCCTCTTGTACATGCATCCTCGCACCTTCTGTTACAAACAGCACCGCAGATCATTGGAAATGGATTGTCCTGCTTTATAAGCTTTAATGCATCCTGCATCATCATAAATTCCGCTGAACCCGGCACAAATATCGGAAGTTCATACTGCTTATACTTTAACTCCCGCACTTTCCTTCAGGATTAAATTTACATGCTTATTTTTATGGCAAATTATTAACTCCCGCCCTAGTCTAACGTCACTTAAATAACTGGACCAAATACTTGCCTTAATAAGGGGCTAGGGGGGTTATCAAAGTCTTAACACCATCATAACAGCATTATATATTTTATCCAACAAAAGCATTCATACTGACAGCGTTTCCGTCAAAATAACGGTATTTTTAATCATTCACAAAAAAAATAAGAAAATGACGGCTATAAGATTTCTCTCATAACCGCCATTTTCTTTATTCATCTATTTTTTCTTCAGTGTTTTATTCTTTAGATTTTTTCTTCTTGCCCATAAGGCACATAACAATTCCAAAAACTGAAAGTATTATAATGATAAGGCTTAAAGTTGCTGTCGGAGTATCTATATCTGGACAAATCCAGAAACACTCTTTAACAGTATATTTGCACCAAATCCATCTAGATAAGAACTTCCTTCAACAGTCTTACCATCGACTTCAAAATGATCAAATTCATATCCATTTGCAGGAGTTGCTACAACCGAAGTACATTATAAAGGATTCTTTATCAGTGTATTAGAAATATAAGTACCAATAAGTTGTTTTATTTATGTCGTACTATACAGCAGCCCCATACAGGTAACATTTTAATAAATTTTTAATGGTAAATCTAATCCTTTTTTATCTTAATATTCTCCATATTTCTTATCTGATTTACTATAATTCCAAAGGGCTTGGTAAGTAAGATCAGGGCCAGAACAGCGCTTAAGATAAGGTACACAGCCTTGCCTAAAAATGTAGCCGTAAATATAAGCAGTTGGCTCTTATAAAGATTTATAAGTGGCAGTCTCACTAGATCAGACCAGTAATAAACCTGCAATGTTCTCTTTCCAAATTCACTTACCACTGGAATCTTCTTTGCCGGCACGAAGGCAAAAAATGGAATAAACATAAGAAAAGATGTGATATAGCAAAAGATTCTGATAAGTGGTCCAGTTAAATAATGATTCTTTGGGTATGGATGACATCCTGTATAAAACTGTCTTAAAGCATAGGAAGTATCCAGCAATCTAAAGCAGGCTACCGCAGCAAGAATAAATACTATGATGGATCCGAATTTAAAAATCTTATTTTTATTAATCTTCATTATCATTTCAGGGCTGGTCATGGTTCCTAAAATGTAATATGGATAAAAAACAAAGATCCTTGAAAGATAAAGGAAATCGCCAATCTCTTTATCATAGCCCGCTGCCAGCATAAGGACTATGGAAAAACAAAGGAGATATTTCTTGTTTATGCCTCTGGCAAGATATGTAATTAGGATAAATGCTGCCATGCAGAACATAAACCAAGGCAGTCCGTTATCCTCGAATACATCCATATTGGGATTCTTCTTATTTCCTATGATGCTCACAAGGAACCTCAGCAGCTTCTCCGAATAACCAAGGAAAAAGAACATAAGGACTTTTTCTTTTATATTATTGTTTCTATGGAACATGCCTGAAATAAAGATAAACAGCGGCATGTGAAAAATATAAATGAATAAATATACCGATTTAAATGATGGATATCTGTCACAGAATACATTTGCAAAATGCCCCACCACTACAAGGATTATAAGGATAAATTTAATATTATCAAAAAGATAGATTCGTTCTTTATCTGTATGCTGCGATGCTGGATTTACTTGCTTAACTTCTGGATTTTTCATTTTCTCTGTCATTTTCTCACTCCTTATGAGCCACAGTCCAGGGGGCTATGGTCCATTTTTCTTGAACCTATTCTTTATACACTCCTGACAAAAAAAATGCAAGTTGACATAAAAGTGGACCTAGGTCCCGGAGGCTATGGCTCATTTTTATGTAAACTCATTTTGAGTCCTGAGCAATTCTATGATCAAGCCTAAAGCAAAATAAAAACGCCCGATGCAGCTAAATCTAACTGCACCGGGCATATATTATGGAAATAGAATTGGCTTATTATGAAGCGGAATTTTTATGGCAGCTGCCACTCATGGCGCAATGGCCGCAATTACATCCGCAGGAGGACTTTCCGCTTTTCTTATCTCTTACCAGCTTTCTTATTATCAGCACTGTAATTAAAATAAGAACTGCTATAACAACAATATTTCCTAAATTATCGACTAAAAAACTCAACTAACCACCACCTTATTTTTAAGTGTTACTGCTTCTTTATATGGTCTGAATAATAAATATATAAATCCTAATGTTACTATTAAAGCAATTATAGCACCAATTATATTAGTATTTCCTAATAAAATGTTACCAAACTGATATACTACAAATGATACCACATATGCAAAACCACATTCATAAGCAATTGCAAACCAGGTCCATTTTGCATTATTCATCTCTCTCTTTATGGCACCGATCGCCGCAAAGCAAGGTGCACAAAGAAGGTTGAATATAAGGAAGCTGAGTCCTGATGCAGTTGTAAATGCTGCCGCAAGAGCTGCCCATGCTGAGCCCTCTGTGCCATAGAGAACACCCATAGTACCAACAATATTTTCCTTAGCTACAAGACCTGTGATTGAAGCAACGGCAGCCTGCCAGTTCCCCCATCCAAGTGGCTTAAATATAAATGCAATTCCCTTACCAACAACTGCAAGAATACTGCTTCCGATTGCATCTTCTTCAAGCATTCCGAAGTTTCCATTAACCCATCCAAATCTAGAAAGGAACCAGATAATAACTGTTGAAAGAAGGATGATTGTTCCAGCCTTCTTAATAAAGCTTGAACCCCTCTCCCACATAGAACGAAGGACGTTTTTAAGTGTTGGCCAGTGATATGCTGGAAGCTCCATTACAAATGGTGCTGGTTCTCCGGCAAAAGCCTTTGTCTTCTTTAAAATGATTCCTGATGTAATGATTGCTGTTATTCCAATAAAATATGCTCCTGTTGAGATCCATGCACTTCCACCAAAAATCGCACCTGCGATCATAGCTATAAATGGAACCTTGGCGCCGCAAGGAATAAATGTAGTTGTCATTATGGTCATTCTGCGGTCTCTTTCATTTTCTATGGTTCGAGATGCCATGATACCCGGGATTCCACAGCCTGTACCAATAAGGATAGGAATGAAACTCTTTCCTGATAAGCCGAAACGACGGAATACTCTATCTAATACGAAAGCAACTCTCGCCATATATCCGCTGGCTTCAACAAATGCCAGCATAAAGAAAAGCACAAGCATCTGCGGTACGAAACCAAGAACAGCACCAACACCAGCTACAATTCCATCTAATACAAGGCTCTTAACCCATCCAGCACACTTGATCTTATCAAGCCCTTTTTCAACAAGTGCAGGAATGCCCGGAACCCAAACGCCATAGTTGGAAGGATCAACCTCTTCGGTACCATTTTCCCTAAAATAGTCCACAGCTTCAAGATATGTCATAGCATTTACTTCCTCCGGGTCCACACCATCCGGAATCTTATCATAATAAACGCTAATCTCCCCCTGCTCTAATGTTTCTTCATCTTCAACAGTATATGAAACCATTGATTCTTCCGGAACATAAGACTCCATATCTTCGATCGATGTATCTTCATCGAAACCTAAATATGCATCAACCGCCTGCACGGCCGCTGTATAATTCTCTGTAGCTTCATCTGCTGCAGCACTACCGATACCAAAGAGGTGATAACCATCTCCAAAAAGGCAATCATTTGTCCAATCTGTAGCCGGTGCCCCCACACCAACCATTGCAACCCAGTAAATGATAAACATTACCGCTGCAAAGATTGGAAGACCTAACCATCTATTTGTAACTATCTTATCAATCTTATCCGAAGTACTTAATTTATTAGCATCCTTCTTCTTAAAAATACCTTTAAGTACTTCTGCTATATAAATGTATCTTTCATTTGTGATGATACTCTCTGAGTCATCATCCATCTCTTTTTCAGCTGCCTTGATGTCATTTTCAACATGAGCTTTAATATCATCAGATATTTTAAGCTTTTCTAATACTTTCTCATCTCTTTCAAACACCTTAATTGCATACCAGCGCTGAGACTCTTCAGGCATATCATGAACAACTACTTCTTCTATATGAGCAAGAGCATGTTCTACAGGACCAGAAAATGTATGCATTGGTACATTTTTTTGTTCCTTCGCTATTTTTATTGCAAGCTCTGCCGCCTTAAGGGTGTTCTCCCCTTTTAATGCTGATATTTCAACAATCTCACATCCAAGCCTTTTAGCTAATTCATTTGTATTAAGTGAATCTCCATTTTTTCTAACCACATCCATCATGTTAATGGCTATAACTACTGGAATTCCAAGCTCTATAAGCTGTGTTGTAAGATAAAGATTTCTTTCAAGATTTGTTCCATCAACAATATTAAGAATTGCATCCGGTTTTTCCTCTATAAGATAATTTCTGGCAACTACTTCTTCTAATGTATATGGAGAAAGTGAATAAATACCTGGAAGGTCAACAATTTCTACATCATCATGCTTCTTTAATTTACCTTCCTTTTTTTCAACTGTAACTCCAGGCCAGTTACCTACGAACTGATTTGAACCAGTAAGTTCATTAAAAAGCGTTGTCTTTCCGCTATTTGGATTTCCTGCAAGTGCTATTTTCAAACTCATTTTTTAAGTCTCCTTCCACCTTATGCTGAATCTTTGATCAACCTTATCTACTCTCGATCATTTATCTT
Source organism: Eubacterium sp. (assembly GCA_017420535.1). Lineage (GTDB taxonomy): Bacteria > Bacillota > Clostridia > Lachnospirales > Lachnospiraceae > Eubacterium_Q. The sequence continues at coordinate 7,277 of JAFOIV010000065.1, forward strand.
CAAGTTTTGCACTTTTTTATCTTTACATTTCTTCATTTCAGGTTATTTTTATTCGATCTCGATTAGATCAGCATCCGCTTTTCTAAGGGAAAGTTCATAGCCTCTTACTGTTACCTCAATAGGATCTCCTAAAGGCGCAACCTTACGAACATATACAGATGTACCTCTTGTAATTCCCATGTCCATAATTCTTCTTTTGATTGCTCCTTCACCATGCAGTTTCACAACACTCACCGTGCTGCCAACCTGTGCATTTTTCAACGTGTTCATCCATTCTACCTCCATTTTTTAACACTTTTTAGATCATAACTTTTTTTGCCATATCTTCGTTTAAGGCTATACGAGATTCCTTAACTTTTACTATGACATTTCCGCCTAATACATTAACAAGTGTTACCATACCACCAGGTGTGAATCCAAGATTTTCCAAATGTCTCTTCACATCTGGACTGCCTCCCACTTTTTTAATAATGTTCTCTTCTCCTGGAGTTGCATAAATAAGTGGCATCACGATTCATCCTCCTAATTTAAATAAGTCACAACTAACTATCGTTTAAAAAAATATGCTTAGATTCTTCTAAGCCATATATTTAATGGGATTAGCCTTAACTAACCTACACCTATAAAAAATAGTTAGTCTGTGCTAACAACATTAGTTATACACGCCTAACCATCGTTTGTCAATACTTTCTCTCACTAAATTTGGTTAACATAAAAGTGGACCATAGTCCCGGGGAGTGTGGTCCACTTTTATGTTAACTACTCTTTTATTATCTGTGCAAGGATCGCTGGATCCTTAATCTTCTTATCCTCAGAAAGCATGATAAGTTTTGACATTATCTCTGAAGTCTTTGGATCATCATCCACAAACGGCAGGAAAATACGTCCTCTCTTTTGTGAATGAACAGGAAGAACATTTATCATAGGTCCTGCCTGCTGATGGATGACTCCGCTGCCAAGATGAAGATTATAAGTTGCCAGCTGCCCCTTTATAATAGCATGACTTTCCTTAAGTTCCACATTCTTTAACTTGAACATAGGTATAAGGAATTCTGCTATTGCCCTTCTCATCTCTATTGTAGAATGAGTCATCTCAGGATCGATATCACCCGCATGAGCACAACTTACAACAAGATCCACATCCCTCATTACTTCTGAGAAGATGATATCAGGAATTTCACTTATCGCCTTTTTTTCAAATGTCTTTCTGTCAAAAAATATAACCGCCTCCAGATTTGGTTCTTCCACATCACTAGGAGAAAACCAGTCAGCTAACGCCCAGATTGTGGCTATTATATTTTCTTTATAATAGACCTTCTGAATTCCTTCATATAAATCCGGAATCCAGCGTCTTGACTTAAGAAGAGCCATAGCCATCTTTGGTCTTATCTGATTTCCTGCATATCTTACGGATTTATCTGACTTTAACTCGTCTTCATCTTTTACATATAATTCTCTGAACACCTGTTTAAATGGCTGCTTTATAGTTTTTTCAAAACAGATCTTCTGGAACTCATGCCATCTGCCCAGCTTAAAAAGATGATATGGATGAGCGATCACAAATTTATCATCATCCTTAAATCCCTTATCTTTAAAGTCTTCAACAAATCCCAAGAAATCATCATGTTTAAACACCAGTTTATTTACAATCTGACCTAACACAGGATCCTTGGAAATACTAAGAATCTCTGAAAGGAAAAACTCAGTTTCATCTTCCATAGCTTCTTCTAGCATATGCCTGGTTCTCTTATACTGATCCGTAAAAGTCTTCTTAGCATCAGATAATTCCAGTATATATTCATCCTTTTTAATGGCCGCAGGAATTGACTTTAATACCTTATCATCTTTCTTTACTGACAGATTAACTTTTCCGTCCTCTTCAACCGAAAGAAAGACCTTGTAATCCTGCAAAGGTTTTTCCACAAAATAAACTGACATTTTTTGGGAAATGTTTCTTTCCATCATCATTATGAACCTGGTCTCATCATAACCTTCAGTTCTAGCCATATTCTTTATGGCCATCTCTCCGGCAGCTTTTTCGCTGGCTCTTCTCTGAGCTCCAAACTTCTTTGATTCCTTTACATATCTCTGTATAAAATTATACTTTCTGACACTTTCGTCTTTCTTATCAGTTGGTATAAGAGCATAGGCCATAAGAAGATCTTTATTTCTCTTCGCCTCAATTTCTGCTTCAGTACTGGTAATTTCCAAAATACCGCTGGCTGCATCAGCAAACTTTCTTGCTCTTGTATGTTTTGTTCCATCAGAGATATATTTTGCCGCCTTGTAGATAAGATCAAACCTCTTCTTGCCAAGACCTGCATATACTTCCTTAAACCAGTTGACATCAAACGCTCCAATATTAAGCTCATCCGCTGTGAGAGGAGTATATTTAGCTATCATAGCCTTCTTTGCATCGCTAAAGTTATCATTCATGTGCGCAATAAAATAATAAGCCCCTGATGTAAAATATGGCCAATCCAGATATTTTTCTATAACAGGCAGCCATTCCAGACTAAAAAGCCCGGCCTCTATCAGCCTGCTTTCCTTTATATCCCTGCCACTTATCAGCTCTTTAAGAAGCTTTGCCTGAGCCGGAATGTCTCCATCTTTTGAATCCGGAACACATATTCCCAGCAGATAAGAGAGACTGCTCCTCTTTGTTACAATACTATTTCTGTAATAACTAATTCCAGATCTATCTATTGTATCCTGTCCTAATGCTGAAAGAATCTGTACGAAATTTTTTACTCCATATATCCTCTTTATCTTAGATATATAACTTGAATATTCAGTTTCTGTCTCACCTCTATAAAGTTCCGTTCTAAGAACAGCCGAGAAGATTTTTTCATAAACCTTGCATATAAGATCTACTTTTTTCTTTTGTATTTCATCAAGGCATTCAAATTTATCACTGCTTAAATTATCATTTTTATCTGTTTCTATCTTTAAGAACTTTTCAAGTCTGCTAGCTTTTCTGAAATAATAGGTTTTTTCTCTTGTTTCTTTCCTCTTATCTCTCTCCCTTACTTTCACATAAAGATCTGAAATGACCTCAAATGTATTTTCGATATGTGCTTTAGAAAGAAGCATACGATACATAAAGTCCTCTGTAATATATCCGTTTATAAAAGCTGAAAGATAATCAATCGTCTCTAGTTTGCTTTGGATATAATAATAATCGCCATTAAAAGAGGCATTTAACTTATTTACCTCTTCTATCTCCTTATCAATGAGGAAATATAGTGGAAAAAATCTATCATCAGTGTGTTCTGTGAAAATATCATTTCTGATAAATTGCATTTCAAAAATGCTCTTGATAAAGATCTGATCCGGATCATGTTTTCTTTGTCTTGGCTGATAATAATTTTGCTTTATCTCTTTTTCCTTGTACTTTACTCTTATTTCTTCATTACAATTTAAAAGATAATATCCAATGGCTATAGAATATTTTTCCCTATTCTTATTATAATCTGTTTTTTTAAGGAAATACTCTAAAAGACAAAGAACCTGACTTCTATATTTAAGTTTATTTACCTGTTCCATGCGAATGATAGGACCGTAAATCTTTTCAAATACAGGACGAAAATCAGAAAAGAATAGGCTGGTATTATATTGTCGAACATAATACATATAATGCTTAAGTCTTACAAGACTGGCCTCTTTGATATTTCTCTCTTCATAAAATTTATCCCAGATTTCCTCATATGGAAGTCTGTACGTACACTTTCCATTTTCATAAAGATAGTTTAAACTTCTTGAAATAAGCACTGGTTCAGAATAGCTGTCATATTCAAGATTTTCATTTTCTCTGACAAGATTATCTATATCAAAAAGGAGTTCTATATCTTCCTTTGCAGCCTTGTTCATCCTTATACTGTCAATCAATTTAAACTTCTTATTTCTGTTTTTTAAACCCAAAGCCTGATAACAGTCTTCCCCTATAGAACTTTCCTTAAATGTTTCAAGGAATGTATCAATGGCATCAGCCACATATTCTTCATCGATCTGTGGATCATAATCAGCCGTCTTATCAAACAGGCTTTCCATCTCAACCTTTTCCTCTGCACTTTTTTCTAAAATTTCATCAATGAGTATCTGTTCTTTTGTTGTTGTGTCAGAAAGGAGATTCATGCATTTCTTTGCTTCCTCAAAGTAAGGACTGTTATTTTTCTTAAGCTGCATTATAATATCAAGCCCAGCAGTAACTTTTTCTTCTTTCTTATCTTTTAAGAGTCTCTTAAGCATTTCTATCTGCTTATCATAAGGTCTTGTTTTTAGTAACTTTAAAATGTTGCTTCTCACATCTGCTTTCTTCAGTCTGAGAAGATCTTCTAATATCATATATGAGCATTCAGGAAGCTGTCCCTTTGGAGCTACAAGTTCCTTACATACATGCTCTGATCTGTCACATATTAATTCCTGCACCAAGAGATTATAGGCCAGCTTTCTAGAGGTTTCTCCTGCATCAGCTATTTCAAGAGTAAGGATTTCCATAAGCTCTTTTGATTCAGGTTCTCTAAGCAAGAGATCTATCATATCTTCTCTACTTCCACCCCACTCTCCAGTTAACTCTTTTAAATTTCTTGCAACATTAAGTATTCCTTCTTCATCCTTAAGAGCAGACACTAAAAATCCTATTCTTTCCCATAAATCACTTCTTGTCAGGCTTTCATCATTCCATGGAAAAACTGAAGGAGAAAATGTCACTCCCTTCTTTGGCATAATTTCAAGTATTTTATAAAAGATATCAAGGAATTCTTTTGTCTCTTCAAGGCTATCAAAATAATAGCTGTAATCTGCATAGACATGCTTTCTTTCATAAAACTTCCTATTAAACCTGTCATTATCCGGATATAACTCTTTACGCATACATGATGAAGCACCAGACATAAAATCCTTCATTATTATGGCCATAAGTTCCAGATCATCATAATAATTTCTCACAATACCCTTACAGATACTTTCTCTTGAATAAGGAAAAGAGCCATTTATCAGGAAATAGCAGGCAACTTTTCTTCTAAAAGGATCATCCTGATTTACTAATGACACCACATCCTTATAAGCCGTGCCCACATCAATAAGGGCACCTGCCCAAAGTCCTACATAGCACTTTACGGCATCTTTAGACTCAAGCATAGCCTGTCTCTCATTTTCATCTTCCAAAGCATCTACCATAAGATTCAATTCTTTATTTGTAATCCTGTCTATAGGCTTGTCATAATTAGCGATAAGTCCTAAATAAGTACAGATAGCTCTTTGTATTGATGAATATCTTATAAGATTATTATCTTTAATTACCTTTAAGAGATACTTAAATGCCTCTATTGTTCCATAATCTGCATTTTCAACAATAGACTGTCTTAAACCCTCAGAAAGTCTGGCTGCCAGCAGAGTCTTTCCCAGAACTTCATACATTTTTTCATTATGACTCATGCAAATGGCACGGATATAGCTATCTTTTATTTCCCCTGTCTGTCCAAAGAAGATATCTGTAAGGATTTCCTCTAACTTTTCATCCTTTTGATCCAGTCTTGCAGCAAGATAATACTCAAGTCTAGGATACTTATAAGACCATGTCTCAAAGTAAGCCTTTAATTCCTCGGAAACATTTTCAGTTAAAAGATCATAAAGATCTACTCCATAGTTGGTGAGTGCTCTATATTCTCTTATTATTTCTCTTACATCATCGATATAAGCAAGATAGTCAGACTTTGCCCTGTATGACTGCCTATAGCTATGTCCTCTGTCAATCTGCCAGAGATTCACACTGTCCAGCGATATATAAAAATAAGGCAGAAGCTCATCACTTATAAAGCCCTGCATTCTATTAATATTGGACTTAAAAAAATCTGAAGGTTTTACATTATTTTTTAAGGCTAACCTGAATTCCTTCCCAAGACAGTTCTCAACACAGGAATTAGAATAAAAACTACAATTATTATCTAATTTTTCCAATAAGTTAGATACTTCTGTCCCGAATTCCTTAATCTTATTTTTATCCCCTTCTATATATTCACGTTCCACTTTCTTTCCAAGTTCTTTAATTTCTGAAATCTCCATAAACCCTCCCTAGAATCTTACAAAAAAAGCCGGTTCTATCATCAGAATCGGCTTCACACTACCATCTTCTTCCTGCAAGCATTGCAAGCTTCACAAATGTAACCTGGTCACCCTCATTTATTTCAATTTTTTTCTCTAAATGAGAAGCATAAAAGGCTTCTATCTCATCAATCTCTACGTTTCTTAAATCAAGAGCCATATCGGTTATATCAGAGCCATTTATAAAAATTTTAACCAGGCCGTCTATTACTGCATCTTCTGCAGTCTTTATAGCCTTTTCTTCGCTGACTTCATTTTCGTTATAGATATAACCAAAGGCCACCTTACCCAGTTCCGCCATGTCATTAATAGCTTGTTCTGATAAAGCTTCTGGCAAAAATCCTTCTTTTGATTTTTTCTGCCTTTCCTTAAAAGCCCTGACCATAATCAGTACCGTCTGATCAATAAACTCTCTCAAAGTCTCAGGCTTTTTTTCATAGATAAAAGAAACAGGTCTTATCCTTCTGCTCTTTTTCCCAAGTGTTTTTAAATTTATCAATATTTCCATTGAAAGCAATCCCCGAAATGTTTCTTTTCTCACTGGTATTTTGGCTTTTATTGTGCTTCATTTTACACTAGTTCTCTGCGTTTATTATTAGGCTTTTAAAAGCTTCTACCTGGTTTTCAGTATACTTCCACAGGTCTTTTTTTTCAACAAAAAGTAAAACTTAGGACCTAATGTAAAACTTAGGACCTAATGAGCCATATTCCCAGGAATGGACCATAGAATGGACCATAGTCCTGGGGAATGGACCATAGTCCCGGGGAGTGTGGTCCACTTTTATGTTAACTACTTTTGTTCTAAGAATCGTTTATATGTGCTATCAATGGCAAATGCTCCCAATGGTGCTGTGATCACGATGGCAAGTATTGCCACTGTAAGGACTATATTTCCACAGCCAAGTCCCAGACTTAATGGGATTCCACCAATAGCGGCCTGCACCGTCGCCTTTGGCGTATAAGCCATCATGGTAAACAGCCTTTCTTTACTACTTAGCTTTGTGCCAAGCAAACAGATAAACACTCCAAGCATTCTAAAGATCAGTGCCCCAATGATAACTAAAATCGCTTTAATTCCCACATTCTTAAGGTAGCTTATATCAACAGTCGCTCCCACTAAAACAAACAGGAATATTTCCGCGATGACCCACAGCTTGTTAAACTTCGACTGAAGTCTTAAAGCCACTGCCTTGCGGTATTTCTGCATCGCAACCCCAATAAACATGATAGATATCAGTGCTGAAAATGTCACTGCTGTTTTTAAGCTGTCCTCCAGGAATACAAGTAAAAATGATACCGAAAGTATTATCATTATCTTCACTGTATCCCGCATATGTATCATTTTAAATAAAAAAGAAAGTGCCCATCCTACAAGGACTCCTATGATAATTCCAAGAATGATCGAAACTGGAATATTTACAAATCTTACAACCGAAACTTCCCCTCCCTGGATCATTCCAAGGAATGTGGTAAATAAAACTATCACATAGACATCGTCCACTGACGCCCCGGCAAGAATAAGCTGTGGAATCTGCTTACTCTTTCCATAGCCTTCTTCCATAAGTTTTACCATTCTAGGCACAACTACAGCAGGAGAAACGGCCGCAAGAACAGCTCCCATAATAGCAGCCTCAAGTACCGTGATTCCCAGAAGTTTTGGCGCAAAACAGATCATTCCGATAAGTTCAAAACTCGCCGGAACAAAGCACATTAAAATAGCCGGTCTTCCAACTTTCTTTAGTCCCGCAATATCAAGACTTAAGCCCGCCCTCGTTAAAATGATGATCAGAGCCATTTTCCTGATATCTGCCGAAATCTCAAGAATTGATTTATCAATAACATTTAAGATGTAAGGTCCCAAAACAATGCCCGTTATCAGCATTCCTATCAGGCTTGGCAATTTAACTTTTTTACATAGCCATCCTAAAATGAGCCCTACTATCATAATTAGTGCAATACTTACTAACATATTAATCCTCTTCTTTATATTAAAATGAGCCACAGCCCCCGGGACTATGGTCCATTTTTATGTTAACTACATTATTTTACCCCAACGTCATTTTATATATATTTCGTCCTCAGTAACATGGCACTGAAGGAATAGTATCTCTACCCCGGCTTTACGGGCATCCTCCATAGCTTCACCAAATTCCGGATGAGTCGCAACATTTGCCCTTACTTCTTCTACTCCATCCATCTGGATCACAAAGGTAAGAATCGCCTTATAGCCTTCATTTTTAGCCTTGATCAGTTCCCTTATATGCTTAACTCCCCGTTCTGTAGGAGCGTCAGGAAAGTATCCAACTCCATCGATCTCCTGAGTACATCCCTTAACTTCCATAAGATAACGGCAGATTTTATCATCATTTTGGCCGAAATCCTGCCCGTTATTTTCAGGTTCATTTATATGCTCAGCTTCCTTCTCCATATAAAAATCAATCCTTGATTCCCCATATCTATATTCCGGAAGAACCTTGCTAAAATCCTGCTTCGCCAGCCACTCCTTTACAACTGCATTGGGCGCCTGACTGTCAATATTAAAAATGACACCTGTATTTTTTCTTACCGCCACCAGGTCATATTTTGTTTTCCTGTCAGGCGTCCCCGGTGCCGTAAGCCAGACTTCACATCCGGGGATCAGCAGCTCCCTGCACCTGCCTGTATTCTTTACATGCACTGTTTCTTTCTTGCCATCTACCTCAACTTCCGCAATAAATCGGTTCGGTCTTTTTATAAAAATGGCTTTAGTTATATTTTTATATTTCATAATAATTCCTTATCCGATGAGCCACAGCCCCCGGCACTACGGTCCATTTTCCATTGAGTTGACATAAAAGTGGACCACAGTCCCGGGGGCATAGGTCCACTTTTATGTTAACCCAGCCACTCAACTGACTTCTTGAGTGCTTCTATTGTCTTTGTTTCCAGAACACATCTGGCATTTCTGCTTTCAGCAAGCCTCAATCTCTCCCAAATATCAATCTCCCCATCTCCAAGAGCCAGGTGATTCTTCGGTGGTTTTTCAGTCCCGTCATGGATATGAAAATGGATCAATTTATCTTCATGTTCCCAAATAAATGAAACATCCTTCTCTCCAATAGCCTTAGAATGTCCTATATCCCAGGTTAATCCAAACACTGCACTTTGAAGCAGATAATCTATCACCCTTTTTTCATAATCCCTGAACCCGTCGGTATTTTCAATAACAATCTTAATGTCACTGCTGCCGATCCATTCCTCACATTTAGCTCGAAAATCTGCGAAAGCCCTTATATAGCTGTCAAAATCGCGATCATACATCTGCACCTTCCTGTCAGGCAAAGTGATAAATATACCATGGTTCATATGCATATTTAGAGTAAGGGGCTGGCTTCTGTCTCCGTAGCTATCCCTTAAAACCATAAGTTTCTTTGCAACTTCTATCGTTCGGCGAACCGTTTCCAGATATGCTCCGGTAACCAGCTGGTTAAAATCTGCAATATTAAGATTTTCATCCAAATGTATCGTATAATATATTCCTGCTTTCTCTGCCGCCTCTATCAGTTTATCAGTCTGTTCAAGACTCTCCATCTGATACTCCGGAAAATTCATATTAAGTTCTATGAATTTAAGCCCCAGACTATGGCAAAGTGCTATATTTTCCTCTAAAGTTTTATTCTCAATAAGCGTTGGCATTCCAAATTGAATCATTTTAATCCCCCTCACTCATCTAAATATTTATCCGCTTCTTCTCTTGTCTTAAATATATGAATCTCTTTTCCTTCTTTATATTGCTGAAGCAAATGATACACCCTCGGCAGCTGCTTCTCTGGAAAATCCAAGATCCACTGCTTAAATTCCTCATCAAATGTCTCTTCCATCCAAGGCATATCTTCTCTTTTAGTTCCAATCCTTCTTCTCGCACCATCTAAACATACGTCCAACGGATAATCCAGCAGAAAAACTGTATCGCAATATTTAAGTCTCATTTCCATGGTACTTATATAATTCCCATCAATGATCCAACTGTCTTTTTTTAATATTTCTTCAAGCTTTTTAGCAAATTCCTCTCTGGTAACATTTGTCCGGTCCGGCAAATGCCACATCATGTCCAGATAGTAAAGTGGAAGATTGTATTTATCTCTCAACCGCCTTGAAAAGCAGCTTTTCCCTGCTCCCGGACAGCCGATAACAATTATCTTTTTCATAAATCACTCTTTCATTAAATACTTCAGTAAAAAAATGTACCACTATCAAATGAGCCACTCCCCCGAGCTCTAGGTTAACATAAAAGTGGACCATTGCCCCCGGGACCATGGCTCATTTTTATGTTAACCGAAAGCGGACCACACTCCCTGGGACCATGGTCCAAATCAATTTTAATCCGGAAAGATCATTACCAGATCCGGCAGCAGAATCAAAGTTGCTTTTGTATCATTGATCTTCTTTTTCCTTATACCTACGCAAACAGGATACTTAAAACTTTTAACTCTATTACCGAACTCAACTATAACAGCCTTATCATTCACCCTTTTTGCCGTAACATGATAGGCTTTATATTTTTGTCTCTTCACGATACTCAATTTGTAAATTGTCTTTGTCAAAAAAACTATAACTGCCGGAATTGCAAATATACATACCCCTACAATTAAAGAAAATGAATAAAATGGACCTCTATATGCATGCCTTCCTATCCAATGAGGTTTATGAGTTATTCTATGTATTGCTATAATGATCAGAACGGTAATAATTAAAATTGCTCCCAACGCCATCTTCATCTGATACTTAAACACTTCCCAGAAAAGCCTTCTTTCAAATGAAACAGGTTCTTTCACCTTATAAATATTTTTCTCATCTTTTGCAAATGATAGCCCGACCGATGAACTTTCCCATTTCTTCATCTTATTCAACGCACTTTTAACCATCTTAGGCGTGACTAAAACACCTATAGCAGGCAGGGTCAAAAAACCTATTATACCATCCATCTCCCTGCCGTTTCTCCCTGCCAGCGCCATCAATACGACTGCCGAAAAAGCCATTACAATAAGGAATATCCCCCAAATATCTTCCCTATAGGATTCCTCCTTTGATTTTTTCAAACCAGGTATTCCATCCAGGCAAAATGCAATAAAAAAGAAAATATGTATTATCCCTACCGGCACTATTCTCCACATATATTTTGCCACTTTGCCAGACTCAACGTCGCCGGTACTAAAAGCTACGATCGCATCAATCATAAACCCGGTACCCACACAAAACATGACAAATGCAACGCTGCCAAGCAGTATAAGCAACAATGTCACACCTATTGGAAGCTTATTTTCGCCAGATTCCCCATTCTTTCTTTTACTTTTTCCCTTCCATTTATTCTTTCCCACGGCCCTACTCCTTTAAACCATGCTTCAAATGAAATCTTCCCGAAAATGATCCCTACTCCCCGGGACCATGGCTCATTTTCTCCGTCAGCCTTTCCCGATTTAAGCTACATTCTTATCTTTACCTTTTTCCCGGAGAAGGCTATCCCAAATTTTATGATCTGAGTTACACCCTCCTCACACATTTCAGTTTCGTAGCCTTTTTCATCTATCTGATCGAGAGCTTCTGCGGATAAGGCATCCAGTTCCTCATCATTCAGATTCTTATCCCACTTCAGTTCCATGATCATCCCCGGATATTTATCATCCCTCGGAAACATGCTGATATCATATCGTCCGTCGCCGGACTCTCTGTTGGATCTGATCCGATACTGGTTATCCATCAAAGCGATAAGCCCCAGAACCAGACCATGATAAAACCCTTCCGCTCCGGCATCGTAGAAGCTGATGCTCTTCTTTAAGTATTCTCCTATTCCGTCCTGTAGCTTCTTTGTATCCTGCGCATAAAGACTCTCAGCAATTTTATTGGCTGTAGCTCTTCCCATTGCGCCGATCTGCATCAGATGCGAGAGGATTTCGCTCTTATATACTGCGGCTATCTCGCGGTTTGGTATCGAAACCTCACACAGCCACGCTCCATCACCTTGTAATTCTTTCTTCGGAGTTTTCAGATATCCGGCCACCAGAAGCAGGCTGTAGATATTGGCTGGATCTTCCACAAGCGATCTGTACACCACATTCTGATCGATCCTGGCAATAACACGTTCGCCCTGAAGAAGGGAATACAGTTTCCCGGTGATATCGTCCGTTGCAGCCTTCAGTACATCTTCCAATACTTCATTCTTTCCAGTGTTCACCCAATATGCCTGCGGCAGGCATCCCCTCGACAGATAATTGATTACTGACCACGGGTTATAAATTTCCTTATCCCCGAAGAAATATCCATCATACCAGTTCCTGAGTTCCTCCTCCTTATCAGATGCTCCATAATAAGCAAGCATTTCACCCACTTCGGATACAGTGAAACCAAAGAAACTGTCGTACTCCTTGTCCATTACCGAATTAACTGTAAGATTGTTCAGACCACTGAAAATGCTCTCATGTGCTATCCGCAAGATTCCAGTCAGGAATCCATATGACAGATTACTGTTATCCTTGAATGCTCCGGAAAAAAAATTCCTCATGAATCCGATTATCTCATCATAAAACTCTTTCGAATACCCTTCCTGAATCGGAGTATCGTACTCATCAATGATGATGATCGGGGCTTTTTTGTAATGAGCTGTAAGCATTTTGGAAAGCTTTTGAAGAGAAGACGAAAGCTCTACTTCATTCGCTTGTCCGCTTAATACTTTCTCAAAATATTCTTTCTCATACTTTTCGAGTTTATCGCTGTTTTTAAGTTCAGAATGCCTTCCAAACTCCTCCTGCAACAGCTCAGCGATTTTGGCAAACGTCGATTCCCAGGAATCATATTTGACATCCTTAAATGTCAGAAATATAACGGGGTACTTTCCCTGATGCTTTCTGTACTCATCCCCGCACTTCCAGATTGCTTTGTCCTTAAAATACCTGCTTGTATCTTCATCAGATATTTCAAAGAAAACACGAAGCATATCCATATTCAAGGTCTTTCCAAAACGTCTTGGTCTTGTAAATAATGAGACAAAAGCTTTACGATCAAGAAATTCTTTGATCATAAGTGTCTTGTCCACATAATAGTATTCCGACTGTGCACGGATATAATCCGATATTCCTACCGGAAGAGGTTTTTTCTCCTTCTCTGCTCCCGTCTTGATATATCGTCCTGAAACTATACGTTTATCTGCAGGACGCTTTGCATCATCCGGTATCCGCCATTTCTTCCCTATCTTAACAGCTCCGGAAATCATACCCTCCTTGCAAAATTCCGTTACTCTGCGCTCTGATACTCCCCAAATCACAGCCATTTGCTTGCAGGATTTCATATGAACATACCCCCTTTATATCTATCATTTCCTACAGTATAAACATCATTCGGAAGGATGTCAATTTGTCATCGATTTCCTTCCGAATATATTTCCGAACTATATTTTCAATTAATTGTTTTACATTCCTTGTCTCACTAGTCACAAGCCTAAGCCTCTATCAATACCATTGATTCATTCCCTTATTCTTCTCTCACTTCTCCATAAAACCATATATATGAAATAAATTTCTTCCCCTCATCTGTGATTGTCTCATCGACACATACTTCTTTTAAATCCGTATCAATATTTCTTTCTTTGATCAGTGACCTGCCGTTTTTTATTCTTGTCCATTCCTGATAATCACCACGTCGTTTCCAAAATAGATCATAATACTCCTGATCATAAAATATAATGATTTGTGAATCCCATAAATGAGGAATAGACAAACAACAAACAACTTTACAAAATTTTAAATCCTTTGGTTTTGCTCTAAGTATCTCTTCTGTTTTTCTTATCCATGCTTCACAAAACGTTGTTTTTATTTTCGAAGAAGTCCTTGGCATTTCTATCCATGGATTACTTGGAACATGAAAGTGATCAAATCTATCTTCATAAGCTTTATCTAATTTCTGATAAGGTTCTATCTTTTCAATATTCTTAAGTAACATCTTAAGTTTTCTCTTTTGTCCTCTTACTTTTCCGTAATACATAACAAATGTCCTTTCTTATCGTTTCGGTATCCAGTATTATTCTTTAGGTATCCACGGAATACATCTATTAACTCGTTTTTTGTAATCCTCGTAATCCTGGCCATATACATCAAGCAGCCATTTTTCCTCTGTATTCTTAAGTACAATTGAAAATATTACCCAGTCAATTAAAATCATAGGAAGCATCCAGTAGTTATGCCACATAAAGCTGATCCCTATCATGATAAACCAGCAGCCTGTATACATAGGATTTCTTACCCATGAATAAATCCCGTCCGTCTTAAGCTTGTTTTCTGTAATATTTTCATCCATCCCTGAGCGCATCGCTCCAATAAACCAAATGACGATACCAAGTATAATAACGATTCCTCCAACAATACGAAAAATCCATACCCAGATATCCTCCAAAATCCCGACTTTAAAAACATACGAGGTAAGGACAATAACCACTGCATTAAGAAATGCTACCCCATATATAAGATAAGGCCCTATCCCAAACATAGGCAGCTTCTGACCTTCCTTTGAATAATTTTTTAATGTATTTCCCATATGCTTCCTTTCTCGCTAAAACAGCGCTACCACGCCCTCCCAGCATTACTGCGCTATATCAACTCCACCGCGCAATATCATCACAGTCTCGCCATATCATCACGTTGTTTTAAAACCTTCTATATGCCTCAATATACTCGCCTCTTATCACTCCCGAATCTGCTTTATTCTCACTCGAATCAGGAACTGAATCTGCTTTATTCTCACTTGAATCAAGCACTCCATCCACAATACTCTTCACATGCAAGTACCAATCCTTATGAGCCTCCCAAAAAATCTTATCGATCAGCGTCACTGCGCATAACACATATCCCTTCTCAAAATATCCAGGATAAAGAGGATTTTTATCCAGTATTTCAATAAAAAATGGTACGCACTGCTCCAATAAAACTCTTTCCCGTAGACAAACCATCCACTCCGCAAAAGTATATTCCGATAATCTTTTTCTTAAAACATTAAGATAATCAACCGATCTAAATTCCTGAAAGTATTCCACTATGTTAGGAGGAAGCAACTCTCTCCCTGTTTTTTGAAATGAATCTATGTGTTCCATTTATCTCCCCTATTTTAATACTGAGTTAGCCAAGGCACATTTAAAATTATTATTTAAACCATATAGGCCCCACAATAATTATTCCCCAAAAGAAAACCGTAAAAAGAACTAGCGCTTCAGATACACACCAATAGATTATTCTTGACTTTTTTACCGTAAGTGGGCGAATAAAATAAACGACCAT
>JAFOIV010000066.1 GCA_017420535.1 Eubacterium sp.
TCATATGAGAAACCATCGTCATACAGTCATCATAAGTAATCCTATATATCGGTTGCTTTCCGTCAGGTTTTATGATTGATTGATGATCATACTGATCCAGCAACGTCAATGCGTCCGTATACAGATTTACAGCTCTTAGGATATCCTTTTCTTCAACATTTAATGCACCTGCTAACATTCGTGTTTGGATATCAACTGTCTTTTGCAATGCATGTAAACGTTTCTCATTTATTGCATAGCCATCAATCATATACTGCTTTAAGATTTTACTTGCCCACTGACGAAATTCGATACCTCGTTTTGATTTAACTCGATAACCTACAGATATAATGACATCTAATGAATAAAACTGGACTGGTCGATCCGCATTTGCAATGTGTATTTTTTGCACATTGCTTTCTCGAATCAATTCTTTCTCCTTAAAAATATTATTTACATGCCTCGTAATTACTGTTCTATCCACATTAAATAATTCTGTCATCTGTGCTTGCGAAAGCCATACGGTATCTCCATCCATTGGTACTGATAACGTTACTTCCTTGTCTTTCGTTTCAAATAGTATAATCTCACTTTTCTTCACTAAAAATACCTCCCGCGCATATTACTTTTTTCCGAATTTTTTTGATTTCTTCCACAAACTGTCTATCCGGCTTAATTCCTGATAATAATTTTTCAATTAATCCAGCCAGTTCCAATGCCAGTTCATCGTCTGTATAATACTCAAACAATTCTCTGATATTCACGCTATGCAAATGATAAAAAATCATTAATGCATCATCCAAAATTTGCAAATGATTTGATGTACATGTAACCGTCTCCACGAAGGCCTCTTTCGCATTTTCACAGCTACATTTAATCACTGGTAAATTACCATTTATAAGCGGTTTTTTAAAATCTACTGTATATCCTCCTTCCGGATGTTTGGCATATGCCAAATTATAACGCATAACCTGCTGTATATCGTAAGAGTTAATTGCACGAATATCTGTATGGTCACTCCAAATCCCCAGGCTAGCACTGAACCCATATCTATCTAGATCCGTATCCCTCATGATAATTCCTCTTATTGCTAAAAGAATGTGCTCGCAAACATATCTTTTGTCGAATAAAAGTGTAGAATCATTCAAGCTCAACCTTGAAACAATATTATCATATTGTCCTATAAAAATTCTGCTATAAAAATCTAAAGCTTCGGTACAAATTGTCACTTCATCTTCATTAAAAAGGAGATTTGTTTTTCCTGTCTGTCTACGAATTCTCATCACCACTCTAGAAAAGGACAATACAATCATTTCATTTTTTTCGATAATAAATTCTTCCCCAACAACGTATATTTTATCCCTATCAGATGAGCAATTCATAATATAAGAATAGTCATCTCCTACCCCATCTATTTGAGGTACATTATCGAAGCCTAGTAAAAAAGATACTTGGTCATCTTTTCCGACTATATAGCTATCTTTATCCCAAACTTGAAATAATGATTTCAACCATATATCCAGTTTTTTCTTACTCTCAAGTTGCTTTCTAAGGAATCCTGATATAAGTTTTAATCCATTACCATAAGAAAACTCAAAGCCCATGTCGTATAATAATTGTGTACTTTCAATCCATTCGCCTTTCTTCGGCTTTAAATAGACTCTTCCTCTTGTCATATTGTCTCCTCCGTCGTCTTTACGTCATCTTACCGTATATACGTTTTCAAACATATGCTTAAGCGATGCTTAATGAATAAAGCACCGCCATCAGACCTATTGTTTTAAAGCCTCTATATACCCCAACAATCTTTCTTTTTGCGATTTCTTAAGACTTTCCATTTCAATCAAAAGATCATACTCCTTTGTGCCTTTTGTAACCACTCGATATTCCAACTCCTCTACAGATTGAACCGTATCCTGCAACAATTCATATGGCGTTACATTTAACACCTTACAAATAATCATTATTTTATCTGCAGACGGGTTCGTTTTCTTTCGTTTCCAATCACTAATAGTGCTCTGTGCTATTCCAGTGGATTTTGAAAAGTCCATCTGTGTAAGCTCACGTTCTTCCATCAGTTTAAAAATGCGTTCACTAATTGTCATTTTCTGTCCTCGCTCCATTTCGCTTTACCGTTTCTGCACCGTATATACGAAATTATATACTCATATAGCATCTATGTCAATAGCTTCATCATTCACCTCTTCTCTTCTTTCATTGTTATTGAACTCACAATCAACTCCCTACTACCATTTGAGCGAGAGTTAGTTGTGAGTCAATAACACCTGCAAAATGTTTACACTTTATATTTTTCTTTCTTGATCCAACCTCTCTGATATTTCCTCCTGCACGTCAGGAAAAAGATGGCATGTAATGCTGTTGCTCTCTGCCTTCCCGGCTACCCCGTCATCTTTCAGTGCCTGTTCAGCCTGCTCCGCTGCCGTCTTTAAGGTCTCCAGCTTTTCCTTTGTTTCCTTGACGGCATCCCACAGGAGCCTGTGCTTCTGTGCAAGCAGTTCCGTGTTTCCCGGATCAAGTTTAAGGAGCTTATCGGCATCACGCAGCTGACTCTGAGTATTTCTGATCTCTGTATTTACGCCCTTAAGAGCTGTCTGTAGTTTGGTGGTATCGCCTATCGGGGCGGTGATACCCTGGATCCGTCCAGCCATTCATGTCCCTCCTTCCTGATTTTTGGTAAAAGAAAAGAACCGGTCTCCCGATTCTTCTCAAAAACATTTCACTTTGTTTATACGCACTATTTGCGCTTTCTTTTTCCTGTATTATCGGATCCGCGGATTTCTTCATGATAAAAATAATCCACGATTACCGGATGCCCCTGCGGAACCCTTCCATAAGGCATTTCATTATCCACAA
>JAFOIV010000010.1 GCA_017420535.1 Eubacterium sp.
CAGCATAGCCATATCGTTTTTTCCAAAGCTCTGGGCAAAGGTTATGCCAAATCCTCTGGTCATCCCCACAACAAATCCAAGTATAAGGAAGTTAAGTGTCCCGGTTGCCCCAACAGCAGCCAGCGCCTGATCCGAGATTCCTTTGCCAACTATAACGCTATCCACAAGACTATATAGTTGTTGGAAAAGATTTCCCAATAATAAGGGCAAAAAGAACAGTATGATCTGTTTCATACTGTCTCCTGAGGTCATATTTTGTGTGATCTTTTCTATATTTGCCATAGCTGGTCTCTTTGATCTTTCTCTTGATGTATTTTGCCAAGGGCAAAAATATACTCTTCTCTAACAGTTTCTAAAGTTTGTTATAAGATGGTGACATACGTATGCCTCCATGCGCCTTTTCACGCCAAAAAACAGCACAAAAATGCTTTTATCATTATAACAAATCACACGTTTTGTGTAAAACATACTCCTGCAGAAAGTCTATAGCATTTCTAAACTCTTTAGTCTGTGTTAATATCTTTGGAATACCACTCCCCCCATTGTTCGATAAGATTCATATAAACAAAAGCATTCGCGATACCATAATTTCTAACCTTTGAAAAACCTTCTTTCATCTTCTCAATCGTAACTCCCGGCATCAATCCGCCAGGAGACGAGATTTCAAGTCTATTATCATATATTGCAACCTGTACAAGACTCCCCTGCAGGTAACTGCAATTAACAACAGCATTAATAATAAGCTCTCGTATACTCTCCGGTGGCAGTTCATAAACATCCTGTCTGTGAATACCCTTGATCCTTGCTCCAAGATGAATATTACGAAGAACAAAATGATACGCCTGCTCTACCTGATCCCAGAGATTACCTCCGTACTCTCGTTTATCTACAAAAATACCACGTGTATTTCCTTTAAAAACTGCACACTGTATCTGAGACATAACACCATTAAGGCCTCTCAGATAATAATATGCATACGTTGTACGAACAACTCCATTTTCTTCCTTAAGAATTCCCCAAGTTATCAGGTTATTCTTAGTAGGCGTCTTAACCTTTTTTGCTTCTTTCTCGTCCATACAATTACGCTGTGCCTCTTTTTTCATGTCCTCACAGAAGCTTTTAATATCTGCATCTGTTACTTCAATGTCTTTATTCACAACATTATCAAAGGATCTGTTCTCATCCTCATAGTACATTTCCTGGATAAATGGTCTGTCAGCAAGCCGTGTAGAACCAGCTGTACAGATAAAAGTACCCTTATCCATTCCAAGAGATTTAAGATAATAAGGTCTTTGCCTTCCTGCGCTGATTTCGACCACGATAACCGTTTTATCTCCCACTGCTTGTGGTGCAATGTCCGGAATAATCAAAGGTTCACAAGCTTTTCTGGGTAATGGAAAGTATTTTCCGGATGATAAATCCTCATACTTTGTCTCATGAAATCTTTGGAGATTTCAAAAGTTCCCCAAAAATAGCTCGGATTATTTACTGCTCGTCAGCGATAGTTGCCAGTGCTGGTGCGTCAAGTAACGACACTTTTTTAACCTTTATCTTTTTGAATACTTCGTACCCCTACCAGTTCCATATTTAACAACATATCCTACCTTAACCAACGCATTCAACTTTCTAATAGTTTTGTCCTTGCTCCAATTTAGCTTTTCAGCTATTTCACTGCTACTATAACGCATTTCTCCAGTTAACAAATCTAAGAGTTTATTTTCGTCTGAAGTAACAGACACTGTTGCAGATAATGCAGGTAATGTGACTGTAATCGAATTATCCTTTATTTCAAATCTCGGTTTTACTTGACAGTCTTTATAAGCGTCAACAATTCGTTTGATTCCTGTACCAAACATTTCAATATAATGTAATCTGAAGAATATATTTCCCAATACTGGATTTCTTAATGTCGAAATATTTCCATGCAAATACTCGTCTTCACTTATTCCGCTTGGTAGCCCGCCAGGTGAAGAAATCTCAATCTTATCGTCATACATCGAAATTCTAATATTTGCATTAACATCCCATGTTCTATGCACCAATGCATTCGCAACCGCTTCACGAAATGCTTTTTCAGGGACCTTTTCTATCAAAACTCTATCTACACCTTTTATCTGCTCGTACTGATAATATCTTCTATACATCGTAATAGCCTTATCATACTGTGCAATTACAGACATATGAATAAAACTCTCTCGATCCAATATTTCATCAATAGAATTACCAAAACGTGCTACATCAATTCCAGAAAAACCATTTGCGTCAGATAATAATGAAGCTGCATTATTCAGCTGTCCTTCTTTTGTATAAAGTCCCAAGGTACGGAGTGTATCGTCGTTAAGCTCTGTTATTCCCAACTTATCAATAAGACTTTTCTCCAATTCATTAAAAGACATATCCTTATCCTCATTGGCTAATGATTCAAAGTATAAGTTATTACCCTCAAGTGTAAGACGTTTTAATTCAATTTGATCAACTTCAACCGATGCAGTATCACTCCTACGATAAGCCTTCCCTTTATAAAGATATGGTTTATATTTTCCTTCATTTATATCTAATGTTATAACATTATTTAATCTATTAATTGAAAGCGAATAATCAGGTTTAGGTGAAATGGAATCATTAATCTTGTTTTCAATGTCTAGACATTTCTGATCAGGATCATTAAGGCCAAGAACTGTACCATCATCAGCAACTCCAAACAGTATTTTTCCAGTTCCAAAATTAGAAAATGCACTCACTGTTTTTAAAAAAGAATTGGTCACTTCCGATTTGTATTCTAACGTTCTTGTTTCCTTCATTACACAATTCCTCCTGCGCTTCATTTCATCTTTATCATATGATAAACGCAACGCAAATGCAACGTATTTTTTTGCATTGCATTCACGTTGCAAACGGAAGCGCATAGAATAATGATTTTCAACTTAAAGGAAGTCAACGAGTGAGAATTCCAGCCACAGAAATTTGATCTTACTGAAGATGGCGAGCAATAATCTCGCCATCTTTTTATTATCCTCTTTTTTTTCCACTCCTCTAATAATTTAATAATTGTCTCCTCCATCTGTCTAGGCGTATAAGACTTCGGAAAGTACTTCTTTAATATGTCATGCTTCAAAACAACACGATCGACATCCTGCTTCTTCTCTTCTGATAAAATCTCATACATATCTTCCAGCGTTAACTCTCCTAAAACTAATTGAAGAAGTTCCAGATTCAAAAATGTAAGCCGAATGTAACGTTGAATGTTTCTAGCATTTTCACCAACCTCCTCAGCTATTAGCTCTCTCGACTTCTTCCCATTAAAATTGTGGCTGAATCATCATCCATATCCCTGATAATACAAGAAAGTGATTCAAATCCAAGCTTTTTACATGCATAATGTCGTCTATGTCCGGACAATATTTCAAATTCCCCATTATTATCTGGTCGTACAATAGCCGGTTGCAAAACACCAACTTCTTGAATAGACCTCATCACATTATTCATATCAGCATCATCCCTGACCTTAAATGGATGGTTTCGGAATGGATGCAACTTTTCCAGTGGAATAATAACCATCGAGGGCTTGTTGAAAGAATTACTATCTTTTTCAAATTATCCATCTCCTTATTTTATGCTTAATATGACTTCTGTCTCTGATCCACTTAACACACTTTCAAGTTCTTCGATACTCGACGCTTCCACTTTACCTATTTTCGTATATGACCATGAATTAGCGCCATAAAAGAATACAATCTTATTTCCACTGTATAACATTACATCACCAGCCTCAGTTGTAATCTGCTCGTCGTTACGTGGTAGAGTTTTTCCCAACTGACAGACTTTCTCAAAACCTCCGTAGTTTGATGCTGAAATAGTCAAATCCTCATCTGTAATCATTTCTCTCAAAGCTTTAGCAGTTTCATTGTCTTCCAGATTCACAATAAATGAACTACTTCCTACTGTTACACGAATCTGATTATCAGCCAGTGTGCTTTCATCCGTCTTTTTCATCTTGGCCTGCTCCTTTGATTCATTTGTATTTGTTTCAACACCGGACTGTGTCTGCGATACATCATCTTCTTGAAAATTACCGGGATTTGTCGCTTTACACCCGGTTAACAACAAAAATAAGATCACCAGTGTTACTATAAATCTTTTTGACATCATTTTAATTCACCATACAACTTGTCAGAAACCGGTTCACACCATTCCGTTGTTCCATCCTCACCGGGAATCTCAAAAGCAAGATGACTCATCCAGGAATCGGAAGCGGCTCCATGCCAATGTTTTACGCCTACCGGAATATTCACAACTTTACCCGGAGTAAGTTCCACTGCTTCTTTTCCTTCCTCCTGATACCAGCCTCTGCCACCTATACATATAAGCATTTGCCCTCCACCGGATTTTGCATGATGAATATGCCAGAAGTTACGACAACCGGGCTCTAATG
>JAFOIV010000067.1 GCA_017420535.1 Eubacterium sp.
ACAGCTGCTACAATCGCGGTTCTTTTCTACAGTTTATTCTCTGTAAGTGGACCAATCACACAAATTGCCCGACATTTAGGCTGGGTAGGAAAAGATGGATACTTATATAAAGGATGGGCGTCACTTTTCATAGTTGCCTTCATTCAGTTCTGGATGTGGTATGGAAATACTATGATTGTTCTTTGCGCTGGTATCCTTGGTATCAATCCATCACTTTACGAGGCTGCTTCAGTTGATGGTGCTACATCAAAGGAACAGTTCTTTAAGATTACACTTCCACTTCTTAAACCTATTTTACAGTATACACTCGTTACATCAGCTATCGGTGGTCTTCAGATGTTCGATATTCCACAGCTCTTTAACGATGGTGGCCCTATTGTTAAGTTTGCTGGTCAGGAAGTATCATCTACAACTACTGTAATGATGCTTATCAAGAAATATGTTTCAACTGGCCCTGCACAGAACATGGGACGTGCCGCTGCGTACTCAGTAGTTCTTTTCGTTGTAACTCTTATTATTAGTTTGGTCTTCTATAAGGCAACAGCTGAAAAGAAAGATAATGGAAGAAAGTAGGTGTAATTGAATGGATAATGAGGTAAAAGGCTTTTCAAGTACAAAGCTTGTAAGAGTGATCGTTTGCATCATCCTCTGCTTTGTATCAATATTCCCATTCTACATTCTGATTATTAATTCAACACTTCAATCTTCAGATATTGTAGATGGTATTAAACTTATTCCAGGATCACACCTGGCAGAAAATTTTAAGAATCTTCTTAAAGCTGGTGCTAAGACTAGTGGCGTAAATGTACTTCAGGCTATGCTGAATTCACTTATCGTTACAGTTCCTGCAACAGCATTTCAGATTTACTTTGGATCACTTACTGCATATGCAGTTACAGCGTATAAATTCAAAGGTAGAGACACAGTATGGGCATTCATCTATGCTATCATGATGATCCCAACACAGGTTTCAATCGTAGGATTTGTAAAGATTTGTACAATCACAAAGCTTTATGGAACATTCCTTCCACTTATCATTCCTGCGATTGCTGCACCAACAACAGTATATTTCATGAAACAGTACATGGAGACTGGTCTTTCACTTGAAATTGTTGAAGCAGCAAGAATTGACGGTTCAGGAGAATTTAGAACATTTAATACTATTGTTCTTCCACTCCTTAAACCAGCCATGGCAACACAGGCAATCTTCGGATTCGTTGCAACATGGAATAACCTTTACACACCTTCAATCATTCTCGGTTCAGAAAGAAAGAAGATGACAATGCCTATGTACGTTGCAGCCCTTAAGGCAAACGACAAGGATAGAGACTGGGGACTTATCTATTGCGGTCTTTTCGTAACAGTACTTCCTCTTCTGGTTGTTTATTTCTTCCTTTCAAAATATATCATCGCCGGTGTTGCACTTGGTGGTGTAAAGGAATGATTATCAGAAATATTCTAAATATTTAAATTAAATATCAAGGTGTACATCGGTGATGTGGGGATGCATTGTAGATAAATGTACACCTTGATTTGCTGTAAAAGATGAAACGGGTTATACTATAATAGTTTTCATCTTACATTTACTGGGAAAATACAGATTGGAGGACTGGCCTAATGACAGAAGAAGCAAGAGAAGAGAGTAGAGATACTCAGAATAGCTCAGAAAGAGAGTTTTGGCTTAAAAGAGCTATGGATAAGCTGGGGATTTTCTTTGGACTTAATCTCTGCTTTATATTTACCAGTATTCCAATTTTTACTATTGGTGCTTCACTTTCAGCTCTTTATACAATGGCTATAAAGTTGCAGAAAGGAGAAGAAGAAACTATATGGGCAGGCTATAAAGCTGCATTTAAGAAAAACTTTAAACAGGCGACGATCGCTTGGCTTATCATGATATTTATCGGGGTAGCTATATTTGGACAGATACTTCTTATAAATTTGAAAACAGGTGCTGTCGCAAATTTTTATAAGGTTTTTATTGTAGTTGAAATGGTATTTGCCAGTTTCGAGATGGCATATCTTTTTCCATTAATTGCTAGATTTGAGAATTCTTTATATAACACATTTAAGAATGCTATTTTGATTTCAATTACAGACTTATGGAGTTTTATTAAGATTTTTCTTTCCTGGTTTGCACCTATTTTTTTCTCAATCAGGTATCCGATGATCTTTATATGTACTTGGTGGGTATGGCTTGTTTTCCTTATTGGAATGATCGCTTATCTTAATTCTTTGACCATTGTTAAAGTGTTTAACAGAGTAAGCGATGTTAAAGAACAAGTTGAAACAGAAAAAGAAGAAAAGAAAAAGGAAAAAGAGAGACTTGATATAAAAAAACATGGGTCAATCGCGTCATACAATAAAATTGTTGAAGAATCCAGCAAGGATGATATGTCAAATTAAAGTTGTATGTAACTTTACTCCCATAAAGTTATATTTAGTCCGAAAAGGACAGAGGCTGCATTTTATATGCAGCCTTTTCTTATTTTAAGATGAATAAGCTGGATAAGTGCTTAAATCCAGCCATGGGACGGCTATTGTAAAAAAATTAAAAATAAAAAAGTACTTTTTTAATTTAGGAAGTATAATAAATTGTGGCGACTAATTGAACAATTTGACAATTTGCTTATTCCTAGGAGGCATTACGTTGAATATTAATATTAGAGAAAGATTTGAAAAAGAAGAACACGAATTCCTTTCGAAATATGCTTCATTTGCTGATGAATCAAAAGGAAGACAGTATCCTGAAGAAGAAAGCCCTATGAGAACTATGTTTCAGAGGGATAGAGACAGGATAATACATAGTAAGTCCTTTAGAAGACTTAAACATAAAACCCAGGTCTTTCTTGCTCCGTATGGGGACCATTATAGAACAAGACTTACACATACGCTGGAAGTTTCACAGATAGCTCGCTCAATAGCAAAAGCCATCAGAGCGAACGAGGACCTTACAGAGGCCATTGCATTAGGCCATGATCTGGGGCATACGCCATTTGGACACGCAGGGGAGAGAGCCCTGACAAAAGTAAGCGGCAGGCCTTTCAGACATAACGAACAGAGCGTTCGTGTGGTTGAAAAACTTGAGAATAATGGCAAAGGTCTTAATCTTACCTGGGAAGTAAGAAATGGCATTTTATGTCATAAGACATCCCTTGAACCGGCCACATTAGAAGGGGATATTGTTAGAATGTCTGATAAGATTGCTTATATCAATCATGATATTGATGATGGTATAAGAGCAGGTATCTTACAGGAAAAGGATCTGCCTCAGGAATTGACAAATGTTTTAGGACATTGCACCAGAGACAGACTTAATAACATAATTCTTAATATAGTTGAAAACTCACAGGACACTCCAAAAGTCACCATGAGTGAAGCGGTATCTTCGGCTCTCTTTAACTTAAGACAGTATATGTTCGAAGAATTATATACCAATCAGAGGGCAAAGGGTGAGGAAGGAAAAGCCTGTGATATTATAGAGATGCTGTATAAGCATTATTATGAGAACCCTCAGGACATGACTAAGGAATACCAGGACATGTTAAGTGAGGGAGAATCAAAAGAAACGGTAGTGTGCGATTACATTTCCGGAATGACTGATAATTATGCAGTCATGAAATATAGCGAATATTTCATACCTCAGGGTTGGGGTATGTTTTAGATAGTAGGGGGATAGTTTTTTGTATTACTCAGACGAAGTTATTGAAGACGTTCGTGCAAGAAATGATATTGTAGACGTCATCGGTCAGTATGTCAGTCTGAAAAAAGCAGGTAATTCATACAAATGTTGCTGTCCTTTCCATCACGAGAAGACGCCGTCTTTTATGGTGAGTCGTTCAAAGCAGATGTATCATTGTTTTGGTTGTGGTGCGGGAGGAAATGTATTTACTTTCGTAATGCAATACGAGAATTTCTCATTTCCAGAAGCAGTTAAGTATCTTGCTGACAGAGCGGGGATAACTCTTCCGGAAATGGAGCTTTCTGATGCGGAAAAAAGAGAAGCAGGAAGAAAGGCTCAGCTGAAAGAAGTAAATAAAGTTGCGGCAGCGTATTTTCATTATCTATTGACAAGGACTGAACGAGGAAAGATCGGTTTAAAATATTATAAAGAAACAAGACAGTTTACAGACGAGACCATTAATAATTTTGGCCTCGGATATGCTGATATATATGCTGATGATCTTTATAAATATCTGAAGTCAAAAGGTTACTCAGATAAGTTGATCAGTGATGCAGGGCTGGTTGATATTGATGAAAAAAGAGGAGTACATGATAAATTCTGGAACAGAGTTATAGTGCCTATACTTGATATCAACGGAAAAGTAATTGCTTTCGGTGGAAGAGTACTTGGGGATGCAAAACCTAAATACTTAAATACAAAGGAAACAGACATTTTCGATAAGAGTCATAATATATTTGCTATGAATATAGCAAGGCGAAGCAGAAGAAGAGGCGTCATCCTTTGTGAAGGATATATGGATGTTATATCCCAGCATCAGGCGGGATTTGACAATGCCATAGCATCCCTGGGAACGGCATTTACCATGGGCCAGGCGTCCCTTATAAAGAGATATACCAGTGAAGTTTATCTGGCTTATGACAGCGACGGTGCAGGCAGAGCGGCCACTATGAAGGCTATAGGAATTTTAAGAGAAATGAATCTTATGGAAAGAGTCATAGATCTTAGTCCTTATAAGGATCCGGATGAATTCCTTAAGAATCTGGGAGCTGAAGCCTACGAGGAAAGAATAAAAAATGCTATTCCAGGCAGAATGTTTGAGATAGACCAGATTGCGGGTCGTTATAATATGAATGATCCGGAAGAAAAAACTTCATTTGTAAATAATACAGCTAAGCTGTTAGCGGGAATAGAGGATGTATCCCAAAGAAGTAATTATCTTGATGCAGTAGCAAGAAAGTATATGCTTGATAGGGAATTGTTAAAACAGGTAGTTACCCGCTATGGAATGGCTGGTATTTCTTCTAAATCAGTGGCTGAGGAAAATCTTGAAAAGGCCGTTGTTAAAGAAGAAAGAAAAATAGAAAAGAAGAAAGATCCAAATCAGACTTCAGAGGAAATACTTCTTACGTGGTATGTTAACAGACCACAGCTGTTTACAAAGCTAAAAGGAATCATTGGCCTTGAAGATTTTGTGGATGAGAAGGTTCATTTTATTGCTGAGAAGATATTTGAGCAATATGAAACAGATAGAGAGGTAAATCCTGCAAGGATCATAAATTGCTTTACAGATGCAGATGAGCAGGCGGTAGCTGCCAGCATCATGAGCAATGAATTTAATCAGCTGTCAGGTCCTGAGGAGGAAAGTAAGGCTCTTACAGATGTAGTAAAGAGAGTTAAGACAGCGTCAATTGATTACAGACTTAAAATGCCAGGGGCAGATTTTATCGGACTTGCAAGAGAGAAAAATGGCATACAAAAAATAAAGATAACGTTATAAGGATGGTATGTGAAAATGGCAACCAAGAAAAAAGTAACTGAAGAAGTAGCTGAAGTTAAGGATAAAGAGGTTAAAAAGTCGGCAACAAAAAAGCCAGCAGCTAAGAAAGAAGATAAGAAGGAACAGAAAAAAGAAGAGGCTAAAGAAGTAAAGAAAACTGCTGCAAAGAAGACTTCTAAAGCAGAAGAGGAAAAGCCGGCAGCAAAGAAGACAACAAAAAAGACTGCTGAAGAAGTAGTTGAAAAGGCTCATGCGAAGAAGACTGTTAAATCTACAAAGAAAGCAACAGTTAAGGAAGATGAAATCGGAGATGTATTAAAGAAGGCAGAAGCAAGTGCATCAGATCTTACAGATGAAGATAAGCAGAGAATCCTTATGGAGAAGATTAACCAGTTGGTTTCAACTGCTAAGAAGAATAAGAATGTTATCATGGATTCAGATATAGTTGATGCATTTGGAGAATATAATTATCTTCTTGATGCAGATACAATGGGTAAGATCCTTTCTTTCTTTGATGAAAAGAAGATTGACGTTCTTACCATCAAGCCGGATGAGGAAGAGGACCTTCCAGATCTTGATGATGAAGATGATGATTTTGAAACTGATGATGATGATGATATTGATGTAGAAAAGCTTGATCTTTCAGTTCCAGATGGTATAAACATCGAGGACCCTGTTCGTATGTACCTTAAGGAGATCGGTAAAGTTCAGCTTCTTCTTGCAGACGATGAGATCAAACTTGCTGCAGCTATGGAAAATAAGGATATTGCTGAAGCTCTTATGAAAGATTTCTTCATAGATGATGATCCAAATCGTGTTATCACAGAGGAAGTGCTTGCTGAGTTTTATAAGTTAGCTCCTAATGCATCTCAGGAAGAGATCGATCTTTATGAAAGTGAAAAAGAGAATAAATATAAGACATTTGTTGGCAAGAAGAAGAGCGATATGAAGAGGATCATCGCCGGGGGTGAAGCAGCCAAGCAGAGACTTGCAGAGGCTAACCTTCGTCTTGTAGTAAGTATTGCCAAGAGATATGTTGGACGTGGAATGCTTTTCCTTGACCTTATCCAGGAAGGTAACCTTGGTCTTATCAAAGCTGTAGAAAAATTTGATTATAGAAAAGGATACAAGTTCTCAACATATGCAACATGGTGGATCAGACAGGCTATCACAAGAGCTATCGCCGACCAGGCAAGAACTATCAGAATACCTGTTCATATGGTTGAAACAATCAATAAACTTATCAGAGTGTCAAGACAGCTCCTACAGGATCTGGGACGTGAGCCAGCTCCAGATGAGATCGCAAAGAAGATGGAGATTCCAGAAGAAAGAGTTCGTGAAATCTTAAAGATATCACAGGAACCTGTATCTCTTGAAACACCTATCGGTGAAGAGGAAGACAGCCATTTAGGAGATTTCATCCAGGATGATAATGTTCCAGTACCATCAGATGCAGCTGCATTTACACTTCTTAAGGAACAGTTAAATGATGTACTTTATACTCTTACAGATCGTGAGCAGAAGGTCCTTCGTTTAAGATTTGGCCTTGATGATGGAAGAGCAAGAACACTTGAAGAAGTAGGAAAAGAGTTCTCTGTAACTCGTGAACGTATCAGACAGATTGAGGCTAAGGCATTAAGAAAATTAAGACATCCTAGCCGCAGCCGTAAGCTTAAGGAGTTCCTTGAATAATGCAGGAAATATCGATCAGATTAAAAATGATAGCTGATTTAGTCACACCCGGTGCCCGCGTTGCGGACATTGGGTGTGACCATGCTTATACGGACATTTATCTGGCTTCTAAAGGGGAGATTAAATCCATTATCGCCATGGATCTAAGAAAGGGACCTTTGAAAAAAGCCAGAGAAAATGTAGCATCAGCCGGTTATAGTGATATCATTGAATTAAGACTATCTGACGGCTTTGAAAAGCTAAACAAAGGAGAAACAGATACAGCTATAATTTCAGGAATGGGTGGAAGACTCATAACATCCATAATAGAAAAAGGCGAAGCTGTATTTACTGAGGGGTATAAACTCATTTTAAGTCCACAGACGGAACCGGATATATTAAGGAATTATCTTGTTGCTTCTGGTTTTGTCATAGAAGATGAAGATATGTGCTTTGACGAAGGTAAATACTACGTAGCTATAATAGCAAGATATATGGGCAAAGATGTAGCAGCAAAGCTTACTGACGAAGAAGCTTTATATGGACCAGTTCTTATTAAAAATAAGAATAAAGTTCTTTTGGAATATCTTGATCTAGAGATTAAGAAAAGAGTAAAAGTTATTGAAGAATTAAATAAACGTTTAGAAGATAACCTTAGAAAAGATGATCCAGGCTTTGAAGAAAAGACAAGATCTATGGATAAGAGAATAGATTTATTAAATGGAGAGATAGCGGCTATAAGACGCATTTTCTAGGAGGTGGGTTATAATTGGAGAAGAATATAATGGAATGCACCGTAACCTACGGTGATAAGAAAAAGAAAGTAGTCCTTGAAAGAGGCTGCAATTTAAAGAGCATTGTTGATGCCACAGTAGGAACAAATGATAGAAATTATGTTGCGGCATTTGTAGATGGTAAACTAAAGGAATTAAATTCAGATGTTAATGATTGTGAAAACATTGAGCTGGTTGAAGTAACTTCTGTTATTGGAAATGACCTTTATAAAAGAAGTCTGCAGCTTCTTATGCTGAAGGCAATACATGACATCATGATCGATGATCCGAAGTATGTAACTAGAATAATGTATTCTCTGGGCAGAGGATTTTTCTGTAAGATAATTAAAGATGATTTTATAGTTACAGAGGAAATTCTCTTAAAAGTTAAAGAGAGAATGAATGAATTGGTAAAGGAAGATATTCCTTTCCGTAAATTAGTTATTTCAACTCAGGATGCCATAAAGCAGTTTAAAGAAAGAGGTCTCACTGAAAAAGCTGATCTTTTTAAATATAGACGTGTATCTAAAGCTAATTTATATGCCCTTGATGATTATCTTGATTATTATTATGGCTATATGGTTCCTTCTACAGGTTATCTTAAAGCCTTTGATCTCCTTTCATATGAGGATGGATTTGTCCTGGTGGTACCTAAGAGACTTACAATGGATATGAATTTTACATATCATGCGCCAGCAAAACTTTATCAGACTTTAAGAGAAGCTGAAGACTGGGGAAGAGCTTTGGGTATCAGTGGTGTAGGACAGATGAATAATCTGATAACAGAAGGAAAATCAAATCAGGTAATCCTTGTGCAGGAAGCTTTGATGGAAAAGAAGATAGCGGACATTGCTGAAAAGATCAAGAATGAAGGAAGAAAAGTGGTACTTATAGCAGGACCATCCTCATCAGGAAAAACTACATTTTCTATGAGACTTTCTGTCCAGCTGGCGGCTCATGGTCTTAAGCCACATCCTATTTCAATGGATAATTTCTTTAAGGAAAGAGTAGATACACCGAAAGATGAAAACGGTCAGTATGATTTTGAATCCATAAGAGCTATGGATATGGGACTTTTCAATGATGATATGAGAAGACTTATCCAGGGCGAAGAAGTGGACATGCCGGAATTTGATTTCATTCAGGGAAAGAAAATCTTTAAGGGAAATATGATGAAGATGCAGGAGGGGGATGTTCTCGTTGTAGAAGGAATACATGCTCTCAATCCGGTATCCTCAGAAAGCCTTCCGAAGGATAAGATTTTTAAGGTTTATATAAGCGCATTGCAGCAGCTGAATATTGATGAACATAACAGGATTTCTACCACAGATACAAGACTCTTGAGGCGTATCGTAAGAGATGCAAGAACAAGAGGAAATGATGCCAGAAATACCATTGCTATGTGGGAGTCAGTAAGAGTTGGTGAAGAAAAGAATATCTTCCCTTATCAGGAAGAGGCGGACGTTATGTTTAACTCGGCTCTTCTTTATGAATTATCAGCGATAAAACAGTACGTGGAACCATTGCTTTTCTGTGTTCCACAGGACTGTAATGAATACTATGAGGCTAAACGTCTCTTAAAATTCCTGGATTATTTCCTTGGAATTGATGTAAGCCTTGTGCCACAGAATTCTCTTATGAGAGAATTTATCGGTGGTGGCTGTTTTGGAATCTAAAAAGCTGTCTTTGACCTTATAAATATATTGTGATATTATAAACATTCGAGTAGGATAGATGGTCGCGGCTGGAATTATTCCAGGTGAGGAAAGTCCGGGCTTCATAGGGCAGGATGCCGGATAACGTCCGGTGGAGGTGACTCCCAGGAAAGTGCAACAGAAAACATACCGCCAGTCTTTTGACTGGTAAGGGCGAAAAGGCGAGGTAAGAGCTCACCGCCTGTCTGGTAACAGGCAGGGCATTGTAAACCCCATCCGAAGCAAGACCAGATCTGAGGCTATATGGCTGCCCGTCATGCCTTGAGGTAGGTCGCTTGAACTCTGTGGCAACACATGAGTCTAGATAGATGATCATCCACGACATAACCCGGCTTACAGTCCTACTCTAAAAAAAGAGCATTCCATGCTCTTTTTTTTCTGTTACAAGGATATTCCTTGACGTCCGTTTTTATCTATTTACATTTTCTAAAACATAGTGTATATTCTTCTTGAATGTGGGTCGGGGAAAAATCCCTTTTTTTATTATACAATTTAATAACAAGCAAAATTCATTGGCCTTTATTTGAAGAAGGTAAATGCTATTATGTTAAAAGTCAATCCGAAGCTGCAAGATGCATTTGTAGATTTTATTTATGAAAGGGTAGATTATGAAAAAGGAAGTTATAAAAATTAGTATTCTATCGATTTTACTTATACTATCTTCTGCATATACATTTATTTCACTTTATTGTTATTGTTCCAAACAAGTACAAACTGAAATAGATGAAACGATAAGTGTAAATTCTAAACAGTATATAATCGAGTTAAGTGAAAAACATAAGGAAAAACAATTTCCGATAAAAAAAACTCAAATTAATATAAAGCTTTACAAGGATGATCCAAGACATCCTATAACAGATTTCATTGTTGATGTAGATACGAATGGAAAAGCAATTAATTCTTCAAATTATAAAATTGAAACGAATTCAGAATATGTAAAATTGTCTTTTTATAATTATTAAGAAAGAAATAGAAGGGATATATAGATTATATTTAATTGATTATAATATTGAAAAAAAATAACTGTTAGCCAAAACGTTAATAGTTGGTTTGTTCGAAATGAGGAAAAAAATGAGCAAAAAAAAATACAAAAGAATAGTGATTACGTTGATTATTTTATTGGTATTTCCTTTGTCCTTTACAATGTGCAGTTTTTTGCATTTTAAATCTGAACCAAATTGGTTTACTGAAGAGGTTAAAGGTGGAGAATATGTTGTAAAAGGTTGGGAATATACAGATTTATTTATATCACAATCAGATTATACAATAGTGATCAAAAATTGTAAGAATAATAAGGAATATACTATTAAGGGAAAAATATGTATAGGACCAAAATATCAAGATAATTGTAAAATTGAGTATAATGACAAATATATTAAACTGTCATTATTTAACTGGGATGATGATCATACGGTTT
Organism: Eubacterium sp.; assembly: GCA_017420535.1. Classification (GTDB taxonomy): domain Bacteria; phylum Bacillota; class Clostridia; order Lachnospirales; family Lachnospiraceae; genus Eubacterium_Q. Next base: position 11,039 of record JAFOIV010000067.1, read on the forward strand.
TTGGAGTATATAGATTTTACTATGAGGATTATGAATAATAAAAAAGTGACAATCCTGCCAATATAAATGCTTTATGTGGGTGTTTTGAAGATCATTAAACAGCAATGATAGATGC
>JAFOIV010000068.1 GCA_017420535.1 Eubacterium sp.
ATTGTTAGGTTCTATATTTGAATTCTTATTTTCTTCTATATATTTTTCAAAATCAGAAATTTTTGTTTTATTTAAGATGCTTTCTAATTCGGAAGTCTTTTTTTGCATTTTTAAACTCCTTATAAAAAATATTATTTAATTATATCATAAATATTAAAATAAAGTTCTCCCCGTAACGGGGGGAAGAGTTTTCTTTTTATTGTGTTACCATTTTATAAAACATAATTTTATATGGAGGTTGATTCAATGAAAAAGAAAAAATTTATAATTGGAATTATAGTATTTATTATTATAGTTGCAGCATTAGGGAGCAAAGGAAAGAAGAATAATGACAAAAAAAGTATTGTAGACAGTAGTAACACTTCGGATAATGATTCATCTGATACAAAAAAGACTTCTTCTAAAGTAACAATAGAAGAACAGGTTTTGGTCGATCAAGATGGGGTAAAGATTACGGCCAAGGAATTCACAACAGGTGGAATCATGGGAGATGGTATAAAGGTAGTTATAGAAAATAATACATCGGAGAATATAACCGTTGGATGTACAGCGCTTATTGTAAATGACTATATGATTAATGACTTATTTGCTTCAGATGTTGCAGCTGGTAAGAAGTCTAATGAAACAATAGATCTGTACACTAGTGAACTAAATGCTGCTGGAATTGATACAGTTGGGAAGATAGAAATTTATTTCCATGTATACAAGTCTGAAGGATTTGACAAGTTATTCGATTCAGAATGTATTACAATAAAAACTTCTGAATATGATAATATGGATACAACTGCAGATATTCAAGGAAAAGAATTATATAATGAAGGTGGAATTAAAATAGTAGGAAAGGCTGTTGATGAAAATAGTTTTTGGGGAACAGCAATACTTCTATATGTTGAAAATAACTCAGGAAGGAATGTCGGAATAAATGTTGATAATATGTCCGTGAATGGATATATGATGAATCCAATTTTTTCAACAACAGTATATGATGGAAAAAAGGATTATGATGATATCACTTTATTAAAAAGTCAACTTGAAGAAAATGGTATTACATCTATAAATGATGTAGAATTGACATTTCATATCTATGATGCTGATACTTATGAAACAATAACAGATTCAGATACCATAAAGTTTTCAGCCGAATAAGTTTTTTGTTATAAAGGGTGTATGAATTACATACGCCCTTATTTTATGATATAATGACTTGGATTAATTAGTTATTGTTGTAGAGAGGAATTTATGGATATACCAGAAGAAGTTTTATCTAAATATGAGATAGAATCAACTATTTCTGATAGAAAACATATTTATAGTGCTTTCAGTATTGAAATGGGAGATAAATGTATTATCAAAGAAATTTCAAAAGATAATAAAGTAATATATGAGATCCTACTAAATAGTAAGATTAATGGAGTCCCTAAAATTAAAGAAATAATAAAGATTAATGAAAATAAATATTATATAGTACAGCAGTTCGTTCATGGGCCTTCACTTACAAAATATATTGAATATAATAAAGATCTCATAGATGAAAAATGGGTTATTGGTTTTATAAGCCAGATGTCATTAATATTAAATGATATTCATTCTACTAATCCACCTATAATACATAGAGATATAAAACCTGATAATATAATAATTGCTTATGATGAAAGTCCGATAATTATTGATTTTGATATATCCAGACTATTTGGAAATAAGAAAAATAAGGGGAAAAAAAGTAAAGATACTACTATAATGGGAACTGTTGATTTTGCAGCACCCGAGCAGTTTGGTTTCGGAGAAACTGATTCTAGAACTGATATATATGGACTTGGAGCTACAGTGGAATATATCATTAATTATATAGGTATACAATCGGATTGCCTTGATAGATTTGTGAAAAAATGTATGCAGATCGATCCGGAAAATAGATTTCAGAATTCTAAGGAAATATTATCTTTTATATCGGGTCATAGTAATGCAGACAATAATAAAGATAAAAAAGAAGAAAAGAATAAACCTGCATCAGATAAAAAGAATGATTCTTATAAAGGATTATATGGAGGAAAAGTATTCAGATTTTTACCTCCTGGTTTTAGAACAGGCTATATTGGAAAGATGATTACTGCTTCTATAGTATACATACTTAATTTTCAGGTAGCATTTGCATATGAATCTGAAAATATAAATGATAGTAGAGTTTTATTTATTAATAGGTTATGTATGTTCATAGCACTAATGGCCATTTGTTTTTTTTCAAATGATTATATGGGAGTACAGAGTATGTTTAAGATAACTTCCAGTAAAAATAAGAAGATAAGATATATCGGAATCGTATTTTATGATTTTGTTATATTTTGTATGTTAGTTGCTATTTGTATGATTTTAGAAAATATTATTAAATAGTAGTAAGAGGATAAAATATGATACCAGATTACCATTTACATACTGAATTTTCCGGAGACTGTGAGACGGCAGTAAAAGATCTTATTAATAAGGCTATAAGCCTTGAAATGAAAGAAATATGCATTACAGATCATAATGATCTGGATTTTCCTGAGTTGCCGGATGAAGTTGACTTTAACTTAGACATGGAAAGATATATTCCATATTTAAAGATAGTAAGAGAAGAGTTTAAAGATAAGATAGATATAAAGATCGGGGTAGAGCAGGGGGTTATGCCTTCTACTTGTGAAAAACTCTCTTCATTTTCTGATAAATATAAAGATCTGGATTTTATAATCTGTTCTTCTCATTTTGTAGATGGAATGGATCCTTATTATCCGGAGTTCTTTGAAAAATACAGTGAAAAAGAAGGATATGAAAAGTATTTTGAAACGATTCTTTATAATACAGAACATTTTAATGATTTTAATGTTTATGGACATTTGGATTATATCTTAAGATATGGTCCTACTAAGGCAAGGAATTTTGATCCAAAAGAATATCTGGTCATTTTTGAGCAGATTTTTAAAAACCTTATCAATAAAGGAAAGGGTATAGAGGTTAACACAGGAAGCCTTACAAGAGGACTTGACTTTGCTCATCCAAATGATGAATTACTGAAGCTTTATAAGGAATTGGGAGGTGAAATAATAACCTTCGGTTCTGACAGTCATAAACTGGATACATTAGGTTATAATTTTATCGAAGAATCCATGAGACTGAAGAAGTTAGGGTTTAAATATTATTGTACATTTAAAAATATGAAGCCAATATTTCATAATTTGTGAAAAAACAAAGAAAATATTAAACAAAAAATCAGTTACGGAATCGATTTAAACTATCAAAATGCCTAGTTTATCCGGTTTTATGAGAAACTGACTAATTTACACTTGAAATTCACGCCCTAAAACTGTATAGTTTATGTGTGAGTGAATAAATGATTCACGGATTATATTGTTACTTTTCAACAGTAACAATCAAAGAAAATAAATTTTCTAGGAGGAATTTTAACATGGCAGTTAAAGTAGCGATTAATGGTTTTGGTCGTATCGGACGTCTTGCTTTCAGACAGATGTTCGGCGCAGAAGGATATGAGGTTGTAGCAATCAACGATCTTACATCTCCTTCAATGCTTGCACATCTTTTAAAGTATGATTCATCACAGGGTAGATATGTTGGTGTTGGTGAAGAAGATCAGGTTACAGCTGATGATGAGGCTGGAACAATCACAGTTAAGGGCAAGACTCTTAAGATCTACAAGGAGCCAGATGCTAACAATTGTCCTTGGGGAGAACTTGGTGTAGATGTAGTTCTCGAGTGCTCAGGTTTCTATACATCAAAGGAGAAGGCACAGGCTCATATCAATGCTGGTGCTAAGAAGGTTGTTATTTCAGCTCCTGCTGGAAATGATCTTCCTACAATCGTTTACAACGTTAACCACGAGACATTAACAGCTGATGACAAGATCATCTCAGCTGCATCATGCACAACAAACTGCTTAGCTCCTATGGCTAAGGCTCTTAATGATTTCGCTCCTATCTCATCTGGTATCATGACAACAATTCATGCTTACACAGGTGATCAGATGATCCTTGACGGACCACAGAGAAAGGGTGATAAGAGAAGAGCAAGAGCAGGTGCTGTAAATATCGTTCCTAACTCAACAGGTGCTGCTAAGGCTATCGGACTTGTAATTCCAGAACTTAACGGTAAGCTCATCGGTGGAGCTCAGCGTGTTCCAACTCCTACAGGTTCAACAACAATCCTTGATGCTGTTATCGTAACAGATAAGGAAGTTACTCCAGATGCAATCAATGCTGCTATGAAGTCTGAAGCTACAGAAAGCTTTGGTTACACAACAGAAGAAATCGTTTCAAGCGATATCGTTGGTATGAGATTCGGTTCACTCTTCGATGCTACACAGACAAAGGTATCAAAGGTTGATGAGAAGACATATCTTGTACAGGTTGTTTCATGGTATGATAATGAGAATTCTTACACATCACAGATGGTTAGAACAATCAAGTACTTCGCAGAGCTTGCTTAATTGATCAGGCTTTAAGAAAGACCTAAATTAGAGGGGTCCGGTCTAAAGTATGGACCGGATCCCTTATTTTTTATCTCATTTACGAGAAGACCTGTGTTGTTAATTAAAGATGCAGGAAAATATGAATTGGAGGATTTTTATATGTCACTTAACAAGAAAACAGTAGATGACATCAATGTAAAGGGACAGCGTGTCCTTGTAAGATGCGACTTCAATGTACCTCTTAAGAATGGTCAGATCACAGACGAGAATCGTCTTGTAGCTGCTCTTCCTACACTTAAGAAGCTTATCGCTGATGGCGGTAAGTTAATCCTTTGCTCACACTTAGGAAAGGTTAAGACAGAAGAAGATAAGCTTACAAAGACTCTTGCTCCTGTTGCAGTTAGACTTTCAGAGCTTCTTGGTCAGGAAGTTAAGTTCGTAGTTGATCCTGAAGTAGTAGGTGCAAACGTTAAGGCTGCAGTTGCTGAAATGAAGGACGGCGACGTTATCCTTCTTGAGAACACACGTTTCAGAAAAGAAGAGACAAAGAACGAAGATGCATTTTCAGAGGATCTTGCATCAATCGCTGATGTATTCGTTAATGATGCATTTGGTACAGCTCACAGAGCTCACTGCTCAAATGTTGGTGTTACAAAGTATGTTGATACATGCGTAGTTGGTTACCTTATGGAGAAGGAAATTGCATTCCTTGGTAATGCAGTTGAAAATCCTGTTCGTCCTTTCGTTGCAATCCTTGGTGGTGCTAAGGTAGCTGATAAGCTTAACGTTATTGATAACCTCCTTGAGAAGTGTGATACACTTATCATCGGTGGTGGTATGGCTTACACATTCCTTAAGGCTAAGGGATATGAAATCGGTAAGTCACTCCTTGACGAGACAAAGATTGATTATTGTAAGGAAATGATGGCTAAGGCTGAAAAGCTTGGTAAGAAGCTTCTTCTTCCAGTTGATGCAGTTCTTATTGACAATTTCCCAGATCCAATTGACGATCCATCAATCTCAACAGAAGTAGTTGATACAGATAAGATCCCTGCTGATAGAGAAGGTGCAGATATCGGACCTAAGACAATCGAGCTTTATTCTGAGGCTGTTAAGACAGCTAAGACAGTTGTTTGGAACGGACCTATGGGTGTATTCGAGAACCCAGTACTTGCTAAGGGTACAAAGTCAGTTGCAGCAGCTCTTGCTGAGACAGATGCTACAACAATCATCGGTGGTGGTGATTCAGCAGCAGCTGTTAACCAGCTTGGTTATGGCGACAAGATGAGCCATATCTCAACAGGTGGTGGAGCTTCACTTGAATTCCTTGAAGGTAAGGAACTTCCAGGTGTTGCAGCAGCAAACGATAAATAAGAATTAAACATTCTATTACATTCGGCAGGGGATAAAACCCCTGCTTAATGTAAGTTAGTAAACTTTTTTAAGGAGATAATTAAAATGGCAAGAAGAAAGATTATTGCTGGTAACTGGAAAATGAACATGACTCCATCAGAGGCTCTTAAGCTTGTTGATACACTTAAGGATCTTGTAAATAATGATGAAGTTGATGTTGTATACTGCGTTCCAGCTATCGATATCGTTCCAGTTGTAGAAGCTGTTAAGGGTTCAAATGTTTCAGTTGGTGCTGAAAACTTCTATATCGAAGATAAGGGTGCTTTCACAGGTGAAATCTCAGCTCCTATGCTTGTAGATGCTGGTGTTAAATATGTTATCATGGGTCATTCAGAGAGAAGAGATATCTTCGGTGAGAATGATATCCTTATCAATGCCAAGGTTAAGAAGGCATTTGCTGCTGGCCTTACACCAATCCTTTGCTGTGGTGAGTCACTTGCACTTCGTAAGGCTGACACATACAAAGAGTGGATCGAAAGACAGATCACATGGGATCTTAGCGGCGTAACAGCTGATCAGGTTAAGAACCTTGTTATCGCTTATGAGCCAATTTGGGCAATCGGTACAGGTGAGACAGCAACAGCTGACCAGGCTGAAGAAGTTTGTGCTTTCATCCGTTCTCTTATTGCTAAGCTTTATGATGAAGCTACAGCTGAAGCTGTTCGTATCCAGTATGGTGGATCTATGAATGCTTCAAATGCTGCTGAACTTCTCAGCAAGCCAAATATCGACGGTGGACTTATCGGTGGTGCTTCACTTAAGCCTGACTTCGGTAAGATCGTAAATTACAATAAGTAATTAACGCCTCATTTTAAAAGTGGTTTTAGAGCAAAAAATGCTCTTATATCTTAAAGGACAGGGGATTGGTTTTTATGAAGAAATTTTTAAAGGAATTTAAAGAATTTGCACTTCAGGGTAATGTAATCAGCATGGCTGTCGGTGTTATCATTGGTGCTGCATTTAAGGATCTTGTAACTGCTTTTACAGATTGTTTTATTACACCATTACTTAACCTTATTGGCGGAACTGAATTCGGTGGCAAGATTGTTCTTAGAAAAGCTGCTGAAGGAAGCGAAGAAATTGCCTTATATTGGGGACAGTTTATCTCAGCTATAATTAATTTCCTTATTATGGCTCTTATTCTTTTCTGTATCATTAAAGCTGCTAATAAGCTTATGTCTCTTGGAAAGAAGAAAGTAGAGGAGGCTGCGCCTACAACAAAGAAGTGCCCTTACTGTCAGTCAGAAATTGATATCAATGCGACAAAATGTCCTCATTGTACATCAGATCTTAAAGATTGAAGATAATAAATCAATACTTATGTTTAAAGAAGCATGTATATTTACATGCTTCTTTTCATATATTAAAATATGACATATGTGTTAAAAAAAAATTGTTAAAGCTTAATGAAAGAAAGACGGATGAAAAAGATAACTATAGGATTTCTTGCTCACGTTGATGCGGGAAAGACAACTCTTGTAGAGAGTATTTTAAAACATACAGGTAAGATAAAGAATCTTGGAAGGGTAGATAATGGTACTGCCTTTTTGGATACCTATTCTATGGAAAAAAAACGTGGGATAACCATATATTCCAAGCCTGCTGGTTTTAATTATAAAGATATAGAATTTACTGTTATTGATACACCAGGACACGTGGACTTTACTGCGGAAACAGAAAGAGCTCTCAGTGTTCTGGATTACTGCGTCCTTTTGATCTCTTCATCTGATGGTATAACTGCCCATACAAGAACACTTTTTAATCTTCTTCAGGAATATAATATTCCATGTTTTATCTTTGTTAATAAGATGGATATGGCAGTAAGAAGCAAAGAAGAAATCTTAGAAGAATTAAATGAAAATCTTTCGGCGGGTTTTATAGATATGACTGCTTCGGATGAAGATATTTATGACGAGGCAGCTCTTCTTTCAGAGGAAGCTTTAAATTATTTCCTTGAAACAGGAGCAATCCCGGAGGCTTGTCTTAAAGAACTGATACATAATAGAGAGATGTTTCCGGTATATTTTGGATCAGCATTAAAGGAAATGGGAATAGATTTATTTTTAGATTCTATTTCAGGACTTATTAAAGAAAGAGAATATCCAGAAGAGTTTGGCGCACTGGCCTATAAGATATCAAGGGATAAGGAGAAAAGATTAACCTTTGTAAAAATTACAGGTGGAAAGATTGCTGTAAAAGATTTAATTTCTGATGATGAAAAGATAAATGAGATAAGAAAATATGATGGGGCTAAATTTGAAATCTTAAAAGAAGCTGTTGCCGGTGATATAGTTGCTCTTATCGGACCTTCAAAAACCTACGCAGGTCAGGGCTTTGGCTATATGCTCGATAAAAGTGAGATTAAGATAAAGCCTGTTTTAAAATATATTTTAAATCTTCCAAATGAGATCAAAGCAAGAGATTTCTTTCCTGAATTAAAAGAACTAGAAGAGGAAGAACCTTTACTGTCTTTATATTGGAATGAAGAAAATGAAACTATTGAAGTTTGCATTATGGGTGAGATCCAACTGCAGATTCTTAAAGCAGTAATAAGTGAGCGTTTTAATATAGATGTATCATTTGGCGATGGAAAAGTTCTTTATAAAGAGACTATCGTAAATCCTACTTATGGATGCGGGCATTATGAACCTCTTAAACATTATGCAGAAGTTCATGTGCTTATAGAACCTTTAAAAAGAGGCAGTGGTGTGGTTCTTTCCAATGATGTTACTACAGATGAATTATCTATTAATTATCAAAAAAATATATTATCAAATCTTTCAAATACGTGTCTTAGGGGAGTTCTTATAGATGCGCCACTTACAGATGTTAAGATCACTGTATGTGCAGGACGTTCTCATAAGAAACATACAGAATCACAGGATATGAGAGAAGCTGTTCTGCGTGCTGTAAGACAGGGCCTTATGAAAACTGAAAGTGTGATCTTAGAGCCATTTTTTAGTTTTGTTATAAATCTTCCTCAAAGTGCAGCTGGTCGTGCTCTTACTGATATAGAATTGTTTAATGGTACTGCTGTTATTGAAAATCAGGACAAGGATATTGTTACTATTGTAGGAAGAGCACCGGTTTCAAAGATAGGTAATTATCAGGGGGAATTGAATACTTATACTCATGGGGCAGGACTTATCAGCTTTAAATATGATGGATATGATATATGTAAGGATCAGGATAAAGTTGTTGAAGAGTTTAACTATGACCCGGACAGCGATATGCTTGATTCTGCAGGATCTGTATTTGTTGATCATGGAGCTGCCATGTTTGTGCCATGGTATATCAGTGATGAATATATGCATATTTATCCTAGATTAGAGAAATATTTTGATATTCCTTGTGATGAAGATGATATGGGTCATGAAAGTTCAAAAGTCATTCCACTTTCTGAAAGACTAGAAGCTATTGGGACAGATGAGATTGATGATATATTAAATAATATAAACAGAAATAAAAAGAATGATCCATTTGAAAATAAGAATCATTTTAAAAGACAGTCCGCTATGCTTAGTTTTAAGAGGACTGCTGTTAAAAAGAAGATTGCAAAATATCTTCTTATTGATGGATATAATATAATCCATGCCTGGCCAGAATTAAAAGAATTAACAGAAGATAATATGGATGGCGCGAGAGCAAAACTGCTTGATATGATATGTAATTATCAGGCCATAAAAAACGAAGAGATAATTGTTGTATTTGATGCATATAAAGTAAAAGGGCATTTTACTGATGTAATGGATTATCATAATATCCATGTGGTCTATACTAAAGAGGCTGAAACAGCTGATCAGTATATTGCTAAATTTACGGATCAGAATAAAGATTCTTATGATATAAGAGTTGCTACTTCTGACGGGCTTATACAGCTGATCATCTTTGGATCTGGGGCAACAAGGGTATCTGCTAATGAGTTTTATCATGAGGTGATGGAGACTACAAAGGAGTTTAGCAGGCAGTTTACCAATGTGCATTCAGCGGTTTTAAAAGATGGTATAGAAATGTCAGAAGAAATAATCAGTAAGATAAAGGAGAAAACTGATGGAACTCAGTAGACGTACCAGATTAATAAAGAATTTAGTGGCTGATATTAACCAGATGGATAGGTTTACTGACCTTAGATTATCCAGATTTTCTGAGTCAGAGATAGACAGGGTATATAAATATCCTGATCATATAGATTCAGAGGTGATCGATATGGGGAATTTTAAAATGCTTAGACTTTCCTCAAAAGAAGGTGGATCAGACTGGGTTACATTAATGTTTCATGGAGGAGGATACTGCCAGGCTTTCAAGAGAAATTATAATAGAGTTGCAGGCTATTATCATGAAGTTTCCAGGGGAGGCACGGTTTTTGCTGTGGATTATAGAGTTGCTCCGGAAAATGTATTTCCTGCAGCGCTTGATGATGCTATGGCGGCTTACGACTATCTTATATATGATCTTAATATAGATCCTTCAAGAATCATTTTATCTGGAGATTCAGCGGGAGGCGGACTTGCTCTTTCGTTAGTTCATGTGCTTCGTTCTCAGTGGAAGAAACTTCCTGCTGGCATTGTTGTTATGTCGCCTTGGGCAGATCTTACCACTTCAGGACCATCCTATGTAAATAATAAGGAGATTGATCCTGTATTTGGCGGTGGAAATGATGAACTTATATTTAATAATCCATATCCGGGAGAGACGGATAAAAAGGATATAAGAATATCTCCTTTGTTCGGGGATTTTTCTGGATTTCCGCCTATGCTCGTGCAGGCTGGATCTGATGAAATGCTTTTATCCGATTCAGAAGAATTATATTTAAAGGCAAAATCTCAGGGAGTACAGGTAAGATTCACTGTATATCAGGGGATGTTTCATGTATTTCAGTTAGGTGGAAAATTAATGGAAGAATCAAAAGAGGCCTGGAGAGAAGTTGGGCGTTTTTATGAATCTTTATAAAACAGGGGTATGAAATGGATAGAAAGATATTAGTTATAGAAGATGACTTTGCCCTTGCAATGGGACTTAATTATACCTTAAAGGCAGATGGATATCTTACTGATCATGCAAAAAATCTAAAAGAAGCCAGAGAGTTTCTGCTTAAAGAAAAGAATTATAGTCTTATAATACTTGATGTTATGCTTCCGGATGGAGATGGCTTTTCTTTTCTTGAGGAATTTATGCAGATGAATATAGATATTCCTGTAATTTTTTCAACTGCTGTCAGTGATGAAGCAAATATTGTCAGAGGCCTTGATCTTGGGGCTGATGATTATATTACGAAACCGTACAGAGTTAAAGAACTTTTAGCCAGAATAGCTGCGGTTATAAGAAGGCATGAAAGGGGAAGAAATAACACTAAAGCCAGTGAGGATTTTATTTATTTTGGAGAACATAAGTTTAGTGAATCTTCTTTAAGACTTTATATTGGAGATGAGCTTATAGACTGCACTCCTGCTGAATTAAGATTATTAAGAGAATTCCTTAATAATAAGGGAATAGTTCTTACCAGGAATTTACTTATGGAAAGGCTTTATGATACTGAAAATTCGTTTATCGACGATAATACTTTATCAGTATATATTAAGAGGCTTAGAGATAAATTAGGGGAAGATGCTGGATTTATAAAGACAGTAAAAGGTGTAGGATATAGGTTTGGTGAATAATGAAAAGTGATTTTGAGAAAAAAGAGTTTAAATTTTTTAATATAGTGATAGTTGCAATATATCTGGTGATAAATCTTGGCATCATGATCATCTTAAGTTATGTTTCAGATATATTTGTAATTGTAATGCTTTGGATACTTTTTTCTATAAATATCATTTCCTTATTGGTCTTATATCTATATTCAAGAAAAATGATATATAAAGCATATTCATCAGTAGATAAAGCTTCGGATATGATGGAAGCAATCATAAGAGATAATGAAGCAGAAATTATCAAAAATAATGATAATGCTCTGGAAGAAGGAGCCATTGGAGTTTTATATGATAATTTCGGTAAACTTGTAAATATGTTTAGAGAAGCTAAGAATAAAGAGAAGAAAGAAAAAGAGTATCTTATGAATGTTATGCAGGATATATCTCATCAGTTAAAGACGCCTCTTGCTTCAATGAATGTTTTTCTTGATCTTTTAATTGAGAATAAAGTAGATTCTCTGGATGAAAGAAATCTGATCTTAAAAGAAACAGCAAATCAGGTTAACAGAATGGAATGGATGGTCCTTGCCATGCTGAAACTCGCTCGTATTGAAGCTGGTGCAGTTGAATTTTTGAATGAGGAATTTAATCTTTATGATGCTCTTTCTGAGGCAAAAAGTGCAGTGGCTTATCTTACTAAAGAAAGAGGTCAGGAGGTTGTGATAGATAGTCCCCCTAAAATTATAGTTAAGGGAGATATGCAGTGGATTACAGAAGCATTGATAAATATTATAAAGAATGCTTCAGATTATTCTTATGAAAAGTCAGATAAGATAGATGTCTCAGTTGAACAAAATAATATATATACGAGAATATATATAAAAGATTATGGAATAGGGATGACTGAAGAAGTTCTTTCTCATATTTTTGAAAGATTTTACAGGGCCAGCAATGAAGTAAATCCTAACAGTGTTGGAATAGGTCTTTCACTTTCAAAATCCATAATTGAAAAGCAGGACGGTCGTATCACGGTAAATAGTAAGGTTAATGAAGGCACTGTATTTACCATCCAGTTAAATAAATAAGATAAAAAGGCAATCTTTCAAATTTGTAAGATTGCCTTTTTATTTTGTCACTTGATTGTAAGTCGTGGGTGATAAATTGATAATAGAAAAATGAAAGGAAAGGTATAGTAATGGATAATATCGTTGAAATGAGAAATGTATCTAAGATTTATGGGGAAAAAGATTCTAAGATACTTGCTCTTCATAATGTAAATCTTGAGATTGAAAGAGGCAGCGTAGTAGCGGTTGTTGGTGCTTCGGGTAGTGGTAAATCTACTTTGCTTAATGTAATTGGAGGAGTTGACTATCCATCTGATGGAACCATTATTGTAGATGGTAAAGAGATCACAAGATATAATGATGATGAATTAAGTATATTCAGAAGAAGAAAAGTTGGCTTTATATTTCAGGCTTATCATTTAATACCCGTACTTACAGTTGAAGAAAATATCAATCTTCCAGTGCTTCTTGATCATAGAAAACCTGATAAGGAATATCTGGATCATGTAATAAATCTTTTGGGACTTTCTGATAGAAGAAAACATCTTCCGGGTGAATTATCCGGCGGACAGCAACAAAGAACAGCCATTGCAAGGGCCCTGGCTAATAATCCTACTTTAATTCTTGCAGATGAACCTACAGGTGCTCTGGATTCTAAAAATGGTAAAGAAGTTATGGATCTTCTTATGAAATCTGTACATGACCTGGGACAGACTCTTGTTATCATAACTCATAATATGGATCTGGCAAGAGAGGCTGACAGGATAATCAGGATAAAGGATGGAGAGATTGAGGAGTAGGGGAAAAATATGGAGCATTATAAAGAACTTGGAAATAAATATTTCAGACAGAATAAAAAACGGAATATCTTTACGATAGTATGTACAGCACTTGTTGTTATCTGTATATTTTCAATACTTAATATTACTTTTAACTGGGTAAGAAATTATAGAAAAGATGTAAGAGGATTTGCTGATTATGAAATCCTTATAACTAACGTTGATAAGGAAAAAGCAAAAGAGATTATTGATCAAGAGTTTGTTGAATCTGGATATGTAGGTACTGAAATTACGGGAGTTAAAGATGATAGAGAACCAATTTTAGAGGATGCATTACATATTAATGTAAAGAATAAATTGCTTATCAACTATTATAGAGATAAGCTTACAAAAGAATACGGTGTTAATGCAGAGGTAAATGAAGACCTTGTATGGACATACGGTCAGGATATCGCGCATGAAGGTAATATCATCGTATTACTTGCTGTAATAGTCTCATATATCATAACGATAATTGGAGTCGGATACATAAGAAACAGTATGCAATTATCGGCAATTGAAAGAATTAAAGATTATGGAAATTTAAGATGTATAGGCGCTACTAAAAAAGAGATAAAACAGATCATATTACATGAAGCTTTTATGATCGAAACCATAGGAATTACTATTGGATGTGTTTTAGCATTTGTTTTCAGTTCTCTGATCAGTTTTAGAAGAGGATATCCAGTTGGTTTTAATTTTCTTCCATTTATAATTGTATTTGCTGAGTTCTATTTTGATCTTTTCTTTATCGTAAGAGAAAGAATGAAATATATTATAAATCTTTCACCAGTGGAAGCATTAAGTGCAAATATCAAGATAAAGCAGAGCAGACTTAAAAAAAGAGATAGTGGAATATGGAAGTTATTATTTGGAATTGAGGGGGATTATGCATATAAGAATTTAAAGAGAAATAATAAAAGAACTTTGAAAACAACATTATCCATAATGTTTGGATTGGTGGTTATTGTGACTGTAGGAGGCCTTGTTAATGGGTTTCTTAAATACATGAAATTGGTCAATTCACAGTTTGGATATTATCAGGATTATATAATTCCTAGTAAATATTATAGTTACGTAAGTTTTGAAGAAATAAAATCTTATCTTCCATCAAAGGATAATATGGAAGTGATCAAAAATACAAATGGTATTGGAGAAGTGAAATATGTTTATGATAATAATATTCTATTAAAACAAAAATCAGATTTATTAAAACATATAAATAAAGAATATTTAAATGAAACCCGCTCCGAATTTGATATTCTTAGGAGCCTTGATAAGATTAATGATCCTGACGCTGGAGAATGGTATGAAAGAGTTTATAATCTTTTAGATTTTCAGATTTATGCGTATGATGAAAATGATTTTAAAAGAAATGAGGAATACCTTATAGATGGAACCTTGGATATATCAGAAAATGGAGTGATCCTGGTTAATTATGGATTGTGTGAAAATCATAACAGTTATTATTATGATGGACTTCTTCCTGAAGTGAAAAATTACACATTTACTGATTATAAGGTAGGGGATGAAATAGAAATAGTTGATCCGGTTATCCTAAGAAACAGAATTGCAGAAGAAGTAAAAGTTGAGGATCAGGAAATTGGTTATCCTGATTACTCGCAGTCTATATCAAATGTGGTTGAGGAATTAAGAGCAAAGGGATATACAAAGAAACTGGTTATAGAAGGGATTGTGGAGAAAGACGCAAATATTTTTTCTGATGAACCTAAGTTTTTAACAACCACAGACAATTATTTTAAACTGTTTAAGTGTAATGCTAATGATTATTCTGGATTTATGGTTCATGTAGATAATTGCTTTAATTCGGGATTATCAAAGTTAGATATAGATTACGAAGGTGATGGTGAAGGGATTGACAGGTACTATTTCAGTTCTTTTATGTCAGGTTATTTTTCTACGGTTCCGGAGATTATAGATAATGTTTTAAAAATAGTTTCTTTTATAAGTGTTGTTTTTATATTTATATTAATTAATGTTATTAACTCCATAATCATAACAAGAAGTAATCTGCGTATCAGGACAAATGAAATGGCTCAGTTAAGAGCACTTGGCATGACTAAAAAAAGCTTATATAAAACGGTTATGTTGGAGGGCTTTATAGTTTGGTTTAGAGCTTCACTTATTGGAATTCCTTTAGGAATATTGGTTCAGCTTTGGCTTTATAATAATATACTTGAATATGTATTTTACATTAAATTTTCTATTGCTATATGGGCTATAGTTTTAGGATTGGTTTTATCAGCTTTAGCATATATTTATTCTAATTATAAATATGTAAAGAATATGAGGCTTGATGTAGCAAAAGAATTATCATGTGATTCTATTTGATCATGGGGGAGGTTAAGATGAAGGCAGAATTTAGGAAAAAAATAAGTATAATAATGACTTTATCAGTACTAATCCTTGGCACATGTGGTTTAATACCTATTAAAGAAGTTAGTGCTGATACACCAAGACTTATGGTTTCTGATTATTCTATTGATAAAGAAAAAATCTATCCGGGAGATACATTTAAAATAACTTTTACTTTAAAAAATAATGCGTTAAACAGGGTTTCTAATATAAAGTGTAAGATTTCATCGGATAATGGTCAGTTTCTTCCGGTAAATAGCCCAGGAACAGCCTATATTGATGAAATCTATGGAGAGGAAGAAGAGACTCTGTCATTTACATTAAAAGCAGATAAGGGGTTGAAGGAAAATGCTTATAAGATAACAATAAAAACTGAATATGAGAACTGGAATGGCAGCTATGAAAATGTGGATGAGATCTATATCCCGGTTTCTTATGAAGCAAGAGCAAAGATTTATGGTGCATATATCATAGAGGAAGACATACGTCTCGGAGATAATATTGAAATTGTTGCCAGTGTAAATAATATTGGTAATTCTGATATTTATAATGTTGAAGCTGTATGTAAAGGAGATAATATCACACAGACTGATCAGTTTATTGGAACTATTGAGGTTGGAAAAAGTGCAAATATTGATCTCATAACAAAGACTATAGCATTGGGAAGAGGCGACAGGATAAATAAGCTGTATGTTAATTATGAAGATAAAGATGGAAATAAATATACAGATGAATATAGACTTGGCGTTTCTGGTGTGATCAATGTAATGGAACAGGATTATTCGGATATTATCACAGTTAAAGAAGGCCCTGAAAAAAAAGGTGAAGGAACTTGGTATGGTATTATTTTTGGTATTGTAGTTCTTTGTATTGTTCTATTTTTCATTGTAAGAAGGATTAAATATAAACGCAGAATATCAAAGGAATTTGAATAATGAAAATGTTTTTAAGGTTAAGTTTTAATCATTTAAAAATTAAAAAGTTAAGAACATGTCTTACGATCTCGGGGCTGGTCATAGGTGTAATGTCATTAGTTATCATGATATCCATCGGGGAGGGGTATAAAACTGCGGTCCTTGCTGAATTAAAAAAGAATAATCCAGGTGTGGATCTATATGTGACAAGTCAGGACAACAGAAGAAAAGACAGGGTGATAACTGATAAAACTATAGAAAAGATCAGTCAGATGGAAGATGTAGAACAGGTCTTTCCTATGTTGGATGGTTCTGGAACGATGGAACTTAATGGATATTACTATTATGGTCCTGTTTACGGCATAACCAGAGAATATATGGAGGAATTGGGACTTTCAGAAGGTGAATTTCCTTGTTCAAATGGTCCTAGACCAGAACTTTTATGTGGGGGAGGATTTAAACAGGCTCTCTTTAGTTCGACAAAAACAGTTAAATATAAGGATTCATCTTCTGGAAAAGAACCTCAGGTTGGGAAAAGATTTACATATGAATCACAGTATAAATTAAGTGTATCCGGTATTACAGCTGATGAATATGACTATAATATATATACAGATATGGACACATTAAAAATGTTCCTTAAAAGACAGATGGTTGATGGTGCTGTGCCAAATCAGCCTAAAGATAAGGATGATAAGCCTTATCCTATGTGGGTTTATGATTCTTTGACGGTACGTGTTGATACAATAGAAGATGCAAAAAGAGTCAGTAATGCTATAAATGAAATGGGATTTATGGTGGATAGTAATATTGAGATTATAGAAGAATCAGAAAATATGATCTCTAAAGTGCAGATAATCCTTGCAGTTATAGGCACAGTAGCGGCTATAGTTGCATTTATTGGTATAGTTAATACTATGGTAACAGCGGTATATGACAGGATTAAAGAGATAGGACTCCTTAAAATGATAGGTTCAGATTCGGATGATATTGTCTTTATGTTTTTATTTGAATCAGGATTTCTTGGAGCCATAGGTGCAGTGATAGGTGTTGTTTTATCATATCTGTTAAGTCTTTTTCTTAATCCCAAGTTGGCAAAGCTTATGGAGCTTTCAAAAGGAAGCCGTCTTGTAGGGATAAATTGGAAGATAGCATTAGGTGCAGTTGTAGTTACCATTATTGTAGCAGTTATAGCTGGTATCATACCTTCGAGAGCGGCAGTAAAAGTAAAACCTCTGGATGCCATAAATTAATAATAAGCTAAAATGTAGCTAAATTATAAAATATATGGTTGCATTATTATTTTTCATATGATACTATAACACAGTATGATTTTAATTTGATCAGGAGGAATTTGTTGTGAAACTCGCACTTACAATATTACTTATTGTTATTGGTATAGCACTTTCAATCGTTGTTCTTATGCAGAAGGGTGTAGAAGGCAACGCTGCAGATACATTTGTTGGTTCAGTTAGTTCATCTTACTGGGAGAAGAATAAGAAGCACTCAAAGGAAGAGATCACAAAGAAGGTAACTCTGGTTCTTGGAATCCTTTTCTTCGTTGTTGCAGCTATTCTTTCTTCAAAGTGGGTTAGATAATCTGATATATGAATTATTTAAGGTGCTGATCATTTCAGCACCTTTTTTTGTGCGAAGCCTAAGGTTCGCGAGATGTATTTTCAGTTGTGTCACGACTTTCCTTATTTTATAATAATCTATAGAGAAGTTACATACCACGGGGCAATTGATCAGGAGGTTAACATGTTAGATACATATAATATAGAAAATGAAGAAGATAAAAAAAGATCAGAAAGAAAAAATATGATCTTAGAATTCATGTCGGTTCCAAATTATAAGCCGGCAAGATTTAAAGAACTTTGTTACATTTTTAATGTAAGCGAAGAAGATAGAGATGAATTACTTGTTTGTCTTAACGAGCTTGAAGATGAAGCTCGTATAGTAAAAACAAAGAACAACAGATATATGCCTATGCCAGAAAATGTTATGGTGGGCACATATATTGGAAATAAGAGAAGTTTTGGTTTCGTTAAGGTTGAAGGTAGAGAAGAGGATCTTTTTATCCATGATAAGAATTCTCTCAATGCTTTTCATGGGGACACTGTGCTGGTTCAGCTGGATAAGAGAAAGACTGGCCCTAGAACTGAAGCAAGGATAATAAGGATAATCAAACGTGAGATAACTGAACTTATAGGCATTTTCCAGGCCTGTGACGGTTATGGATTTGTTATTCCTAATAATAAAAAGATAGCAGATGATATTTTCGTCCCTGAGAAGGCTAGTAAGGGGGCTGTTACTGGTAATATCGTAATAGTTGAGATACGCGACTATGGAAATGATAAGAAGTCTCCAACAGGTAAGGTTACTGAGATCCTTGGCCATGTTGATGACCCTTCATCAGATATAATCCAGGTAGTCCGTGCTTTAAATATTCCTGAAGAATTCCCTCAGGATGTGGAAGACCAGTTAAATGAAATTCCTGATACAGTATCTGAAGAAGATAAAAAAGGAAGAAGAGATTTTAGAGATCTTCCAACAGTAACAATAGATGGAGAAGATGCAAAGGACTTAGATGATGCTATTTCCCTTTCTTTTGAAGATGGGATATATCATCTGGGAGTTCATATTGCGGATGTTTCTCATTATGTAACAGAAAATTCTCCTTTGGATAAGGAAGCGCTTAAGAGAGGAACCAGCTGTTATCTTGCTGACAGTGTTATCCCTATGATACCTCATAAGCTTTCAAATGGAATTTGCTCCCTTAATCATGATACAGATAGACTTACACTTTCTTGCGTTATGGATATAGACGATAAGGGTAAGATAATTAGTCATGAAGTTTGCGAAGGCCTTATAAATGTAAATGAGAGAATGAATTATTCTGACGTTTATAAGATCTTGGAAAGAAGTGATGAAGGACTTCTTGAAAGATATAAGGATTTTGTTCCTATGTTTGATCTTATGAAGGAACTTTCTCTTAAGCTTAGAAATGTAAGAAAGAAGAGAGGGGCTATAGATTTTGATCTGCCTGAAACAGACATTGTCTGTGATGAAAACCATAATCCAATTGATATCAAGCCTCATGAAAGAAATACTGCCACAATGCTTATTGAAGACTTTATGCTGGCGGCAAATGAGACAATAGCCGAGGATTATTTCTGGGAAGATATTCCTTTTGAATATCGAATTCATGAATCACCTGATATGGAAAAGGTGGATAAGTTAAAAGTAATGCTTCGTTCTCTTGGAATTTTCCTTAAAACAGGAAAAGATAATATCCATCCAAAGGAATTCCAGAAATTGCTTAAGCAGATAGAAGGACTTCCATTTGCTGATATGATAACCAAGGTGACTCTTCGAAGCATGCAGCAGGCAAGATATTCAACTGAATGTGAAGGCCATTTTGGACTTGCATGTAAATATTATTGCCATTTTACATCGCCTATCAGAAGATATCCGGATCTTATGATACACAGGATCATTAAGGAAAATCTTCATGGTACTCTTGATGATAAGAGAAGAAAGCATTATGCAAAAATCCTTCCGGATATAGCAGCTGATAATTCTGCAAAGGAAAGAAGAGCGGATGATGCTGAAAGAGATGTTACTAAATTAAAAGAGATCGAATATATGTCAGAACATATAGGTGAAGTATTTACAGGAAGCATTTCCGGCTTTACTAATATGAATATCTTCGTTGAACTCGATAATACAGTAGAAGGATGCATCAGCCTTGCTTCTATCCGTGATGATTTCTACAATTATTTCGAAGATAAATATATGATGGTGGGAGAAAGAACTAAGAAAACTTATGTTCTTGGGGATAAAGTAAAGATAAAAGTTGTAAACTGTGATAAGATAGACAGGGTTATAGATTTTGAATTTGCAGATGAAGAGGACTAGTTAGATGGCTAAAGATAATTCAGAGAGGCTTATAGCAAATAATAAAAAGGCTTATCATGACTTTTTTATTGATGAGACCTATGAAGCAGGGCTTTCTCTTGCAGGTACAGAAGTTAAATCTCTTAGAATGGGACAGTGTTCTATAAAGGAGGCATATGTAGGTATCGAGGATGGAGAGATATATGTATATCATATGCATATAAATCCTTATGAAAGAGGAAATATATTCAATAAGGATCCTCTTAGGACCAGAAAACTGCTTATGCATAAAAATGAGATATTGAAATTGTCTCATCAGATTAAGGAAAAAGGCTATACTTTAATGCCATTGAAAGTTTATTTTAAAAATGGCAGAGTGAAGATTCAGATTGGCCTTGCCCGTGGTAAGAAAAATTATGATAAGCGTGAAGATATCAAAAAGAGAGATCAGCAGCGTGAAGCTGAGAAAGATTTTAAAATCAGCTTAAGATAATTAGATTTTATCTTGATTTTAAGTAGCGCATTTATTAAAATATATCTTGCTGAGTGCATAAGGGTGCACAATCAAATTATAAGGAGAAGCTATAAAATGAGCCAGGAAAAGGTTGATAGATATAAAGAGAATAAAAAGAATAGAGCAAAGATCTTAAAGAAAAAGAAGATCAAGAAATATACAGCAATTTTAGTAACTGCTTTCTGTGTAGGAGCTCTTATTGGAATTCCTGTTGGAAGAGGTATCTATAAATATACCAAGAATGCTGCTGAAAGAAATAAAACAGTAGCTGATATGGATTATAACAACTGGTTCAATAGTTATTGGAATGAAAAGCTTCCTTCTACAGCTTCAGCTACTTCTGCAGAGGTAGCAACAGAGGATGCTAACACTTCAAGCACAACTGATGCTACAGCAACTGATGCTCAGTAATGAAGCATAAGTCAGGGGTTGTACAGGTTTCGACAGGGATTTAGAGATTCCGGCAGCTATCCGTGGACCCGAGACCACGTTAAAACTTGGAAAAAAATAAACGCTGAAGATAATTTAGCACTCGCTGCCTAATTAGGCAGCTGTCAGTTCTTTTGTAATCCGCGGCATTAGAAACTGGCATCAAACTAGCGGAGAACTTTCTTCCCAAAGCTTTGAGGGCGGGAAAGAATATATGAAGCTACTGAAACAGTAAGCCTGTCTTTTGGCGTACTACGTAGGGAATTTTAAATAATAGACTGTGATAGGAGACACCTGAATTAAAGAGTCTTTGGACGCGGGTTCGATTCCCGCCAGCTCCACTAAAATGTGTTTTGACGAACACCTGTCCATAAAGGTGTACAAAACGCTGGAATCTAATATCAGTAAAAGAAACATTTTAAGATTTTAGGTTTTATAGCAGAAAATAAAGAGCAGAGGAAATATTCCTTTGCTCTTTATTTTAATTATACCAATTTCTTCTTCCTGCTGCTACATTACTAAGAGTAGTATCGTGATCGGCGCTGTTAAAATATGTAATAGATGTTTTTTTGACAGCGAGAGTACTATAAGATAAAATATACATATCTTATTTTTAAGGAGAAGAAATTATGGGGATTTTTGATAATATCGGGGTTTCAAATTCATCAGGCAGTCAGTATAAGACTGTAACTATCACATTTGACAAAATGCCAGAATCAATGGCCGATTTTATGGCTTTGCCACAGGTGGATTTAAGTGATCCATTTAAAACAGCGGCACTTACTATCATGGCATTTTGCTATTATCCATCAAATAAGGATTTTGCTTTAGAAATGCTTAATTATCTGAGAGGTCCAAGAACTTTAAGCGAATATGATAAGCAGTTTATAAGAGATCGTTTTATGGATAAAGACTATGTTCCACGTTCTTATTTTAATGGAACTTCACCAGCTAATGACTATAAGCCATCACAACCTTATAGTATTACTCTTTTTGAAAACCCATATTCATACACAGACCAGGGCTATGCCAAATTATATGTTAATTCCAGTGGGGCTGATTCTCCAAGGTATGTCCAGCTTCGTCTTGCAAAAGATGGAAAATGGTATCTTTGGGAACAGTTCATATTATCGGATATAAGACAGCCTGAAAGTTCTAATCCATGGGCATAATTAAATAAAAGGGAATAAAACAGTGTCACTTACAAAAAATGAGAAGATGAAACTTATCATTTGGACTTTGGTACTTCTGGCGGCTCACCTGTATCCGGGTATAGAATTAACTAAGTATAGATCCTGGGGAATGCCTCAGATATTTTATATTTTGCTGCTTTTTTTATGGAGTGCAAGTTTAAATATGAGGCTGGTTGGAAAAAAGACTAAAAGGCTTTTCTTTCAGCTTACTCTTTTCATGGTTATCCTCATGTTAGTCCAGATGATAAAATATAACTTTTGCCGTAAACCTGTGTATTGCAGGTATCTTTGGTATACCTATTATCTGCCTATTGTTTCTGTACCCATTACATGTTTTAGGATCGTATGTTCAATAGGGGAACCAGAAGAAGGAAAAAATAAGAAGAGTCATCTCTTATGGATTCCAAGTGCAATATTCATTTTGATCGTTCTAACAAACGACTTTCATCAAAAGGTTTTTTATTTTAAAAATGGTCTTTTGGATTTTAATAACTATGATCATAAGCTTTTTTATTATATTATCCTTATTTGGGCTTTTTTCTTTATTTTTGCTACATTTATAATGATTATTTTTAAATGTCCTATAAAGATAAAAAAGACCAGCTTTATCTTGCCTTTTATGCCAATAGTTCTTTATTTTATCTACATGGTGTTCTACAACAAATATCATATTATGTTTGATGAGCTCCCTATAAAAATACATTTTCAGCAAGCCATGCTTTTAACCCTGATACTTTTCTGGGAAGCCTGCATTAAGCTTGGCATAATAAGGACAAATAAGAAACATAAGGATTATCTTGAAGTAACAGGGCTTGATTTTACCATCATTGATAAAAAAGGTTCTATTATATTTACCGACAATGGTTTAGATGAAGAACTGATCAGATTAAGATCAGGGGAGTATGTAAATGAAACAAAGATCATTAGAAAAAATTATCTGAAGGCTGGTCAGATAGTCTGGCTGGAGGATGTTTCAAGCCTGGTGGAGGCAAAAAAAGAATTAGAAAAGATTAAAGTGGAATTAAAAAAAGAAGAGGAAATCCTTAGATCTGAAAATGAAGTTAAAGAGATCAAGGCCAGAAATGAAACTAAGAATTATATCTATGATAAGATATATCTTTCTTTATCTAAAGAGAGAGATGATATATTAAATATCTTACATAATAAAGATTTGGATAGGGAAAGTATTAAGTATATTGCTCTTAAAGGTACCTATATCAAGAGATGGTCGAATCTTAAGATCATTGCAGAAGACTTAAAGAATAAGGGCTTCGATACAGTTTCTATTCAGGAACTATATTATGCCATTAAGGAATCTTTAGATCAGCTGGATTTTTATGATATTAGTTATGAAATATCTGGTTTTGAAGATCCTTACTTAATAAAGTTCGATGAATTACTTGAGATCTATAAAGATTTTGAGAAAAAGTTAGAGGGCCTTTTAGAGGGGGACTCAAAAATTAGTGTGAGTCTCCTTAGAGATGATAAGGGATCAAAGTTAGTTTTAGAGGGAGGCAGTTATGCTTAAATTTATAGAGCATTTTTTAATGCTCCTTTGTCTTCTTATATTCTGGGGCGAAGGTTATCTTTGCTATAGGATCATTAAGGAAAGACAAAAAAAGAATAAAGCTGTATTGTCTATCGGAATTTGTGTCATTTTATTTGTAACATTTCAGTATGTAAAGAATGTAGGCGATATAAGGCTTTTATCCTCAGCCGGCAGTATGTGCTTAAAACTAATGATGTTTATTATACTTTTAGTATTCATAGTCCAGGTGATCGGTGAGAACAAATGGAATAAGGAACATATCTCTGACTTTTCCATAGAAGAAGGTTTGGATAGTCTTCCTGTTGGAATAGCGGTTTATTCTTCTTTAAATGGAATGCCGATATTGGTAAATGCCATTGCTGATAAGGTTTCTATGAGACTATTTGGTAACACACTTATAAATGGACTTAAGTTTAATCAGGAATACCATGAGTATATAAAAGGCTGTAAAGAAGAACTTCTTCATATGGATGATCATCTTTATATGCTGACTGAAAATAAACTGAGGATAGATGATACTGAATATATAGAGCTTTTATTTTATGATATCAAGGATGTCCATGAAATTAATGAAAAGATCCATAAAGATAATGAGATAATCAAAAAGCTTAATGAAAGACTGAGAGCTTTAAACCGAAGGATAAATGACTTATCAGTTGAAACAGAGCTTATCAATATCAAATCTAAGGTTCATGATGATCTTGGGGAAGCATTGACTATCACTAGAAATTATTTAAAACAAAATGAGCCGGAGATAAATAAAAACAAGTTGTTTACTTTATGGCTTGATAGACTTGACTTCATGAAGTCTGTATCCGAAAATAAAAAGAAGGATGAGTATCAGAATCTATTTTCGGCGGCGAAGGATGTGGGAGTTGATATTGTAATAAATGGTGAACTTCCGGATAAGCAGCCTGCTAAACAGATATGTTCCATGGCAATACATGAGTGTCTTACTAATACTATAAGACATGCCAAGGGAGATAAAGTATATGTTGAGACTCATTTCGAAAATGATGATAAATTCATAATAAAGATTACAAATAATGGATATCCTCCACTGGGGAAGATAAAAGAAAGTGGTGGACTTGCTAACCTTAGATCTATTGTTGAGATGGCAGGTGCCAGTATGGATATTTCTACTGATGTAGTTTTTTTACTTACAATATGTATATATTATTAAGGGGGAAATATGAAACGTAAAATACTGATTGTTGATGATCAGAATATGGCCAGAGAGTTTGTGGAAGGGATAATTGCCACTGATGATTCTCTGGAATTAGTTAAATCTATATCTTCAGCAAGTCTTATAGACGTTTATATGGCAAGGCTTTCTGTGGACCTGGTAATACTGGATATAGTTATGGTGGACGGTAGCAGTGGTCTTAATGCAGCTGAATATATAAAGAAAAATTATCCTAAAGTTAAGATTATACTTTCTACTGCAATGCCTGAAGCAAATTTCCTTAATAGAGCAAGAATGATAGGGGTGGAAGGCTTTTGGTATAAGGAGTCAGGAAGAGATAAATTATTAGAGATAATAAATGGAGTCTTTAATGGTGAATCAATCTATCCTGACACTACTCCTGCATTACAATTAGGAGATATTATTTCCAGCGAACTTACTCAAAGTGAGTTAGAGGTCTTAAGGGAACTTACAAATGGTTCTTCAAATGCGCAGATAGGAAACAGGCTTCATATATCTGCTAATACTGTTAAAACTCATATTCAGCATATGTTGGATAAGACAGGCTTTAATAATAGAACTGAACTGGCTATAGAAGCAAGGATAAGGGGAATTGTTATTCCAGATTAGTTTTAAAATAATGAAGATATTAAATATACAAATCACCCGTTTGGGTGATTTGTTTTTTTTTAATCCTGTTAGAATGTTAAAAGCTTAGTTAATTAAACTTAGTTGTGAGGAGGAAGAAAATATGTTTAATAAGAATTTAAGAAAAAAGCTTGGAATACTTTGCGTTTCGCTTGCTATGACAGGACTTTATGCTTGTGGCAAAACGGGCGATTCTAAGAGCAAAGAAGAGGCAACTGTAAAAACTGTAACAGAAGCTACATCTACAGAAGCTAAATCAGAAGAGGAAAACACAACAGAAGAAGAGTCAGGCATCACACAGGAAAAGTATGATTCAATGACTGAGGACGAACTACTTGAAGCCCTTGGTATTACTGATCTTGAAAATGTAACTGAAGAGCAGTATCTTGCGCTGGTTCAGACTCTTAAATTTGTTCCTATTGTTGATGATGACAGAATTGATTCTTTATATATCGACAATAATATTACAAAGAAGGCAATTTCTAAGGTAAAAAAGGGACTTCCATCTGTTGATACCATAATTGAAAAGATCATTAAGGATGAAGCTCCACAGGTAAGAGGTTATGCATATCAGAGCATGTTCTCTTTCTTTGGTGTTAAAGATAAGAGTGTTGCTCTTGCAAAAGAAAATCTTGAAACAGAGACAAATGATTATGTTCTTAAAGCAGCTGTAGATGCTCTTTCAAATGAAATGGCAAAAGATCCTTTTGTTGCAGAATTCATTTTCAAGATGTCAAAACATGAAAATCCAAAGATCAGATACAAAGCTGCAATGGCAATTGGTAATTCTTGGTCAATCGGAGTGGATGGTACTGTAGACAGAATCATCGAAATGATGGACGATGAAAATCAGGATGTAAGAAAGATGGCTTGTTATGAAGCTGGTAAGCTTAATGACGAGAAGGTAATTGACAGATTAGTTGAAATCTTAAATGATCCTAACGAGAAAGCTGATCTTAAAGGTAAATGTATCAACGGACTTGCAACTTTATGGTATGATTATCCATTCCATAAGAATACAAGTGAAAGAGCATATAGAGAAACAATCAATTATTGGTCCAAAACTCCAAGAGATAATGATAATCCAGAGTGGTCATCAATTCTTGTCCTTAATAATAAATCAGAGACAAGCTATCCTGAATGGAGAGAGAAAGCAACATATTTTAGCGAAGATGAGATTTATAATGTTTTTGTAGATGTTATTAAAGATGAAAATGCTAACTGGCTTGCAAGACAGGGAGTTATAAAGGCTATACATACTCATTGTTCAGCTGAAAAGTTCGCTGAGCTTAAAGATGTAGTCTATGGTCTTACAGACGGCAAGGCTGAAATGATCCAGAAAGAATACGATAACGAAGCTTCAAAATAATTGATCTATAAAGATAATAAAGGTAATAAAGAAAATAAAGGACTTATGGCTGGCCATAAGTCCTTGTTTTTATCTTTTTTTAGACATGATAAGTTTAGTTATCTTTTTACTGTATTCTTCAATGAATTCCTTATTACTAAGGAAGGTGTCATTTATCTCGATATAATTAGTTTTAGATTTATATTCCTCTTTAAAGACAGGCATTCTGTCAAAATCAGCTGAGTAGATATAATAACCTTCATTTGTTTCGAATTCCCTGGAATCAGGATAATAATATCTAAGACTTCCTGTAAAAACGGGAATCCTTAATGTTAGTATATCCTTATCACTGGATAATAATATGCCCTGAAATGATGCATCTAAGGTTCTAGGAAGAGAAGTCTTAGATTTAAGATAAATATTTAGATAAAGGCAATTATTTTTTTCTTCCATGCTGATGTTTTGAAAATGAAAGAATCCTTGTTTAATAGCATCATAGGAAAGGATGGAAGTGAGAAAATACATTCCTTCCATATCATCTCTATTATGTCTTAATACTAATGATTTAGAGGTTTCGTCTTTGGTGGTAAGATAATCAAAGTAAACCTCGATCAGCTGGCCTCCATTATATTTATCTTCTCGAAAGATCCCTAAATATTTTTCGATGGTCTTTTGCTTTGCGTTAGGAAGACCCAGTATCATCTTATAAGGTCTTATCATTTTATAAAGATCGATGGAAGTGATATTATCTAGTTCGTCTGAAAAATTATGTCCGGTCTTATTTCTGATATAATCCATTCGTCCCTTAATAAATGGTATATCGAACATATCCCCATTGAACTCCATAAGATATTTATAACCATGGATCATCTTTAGAAATGTATCTATTATTTCTTTTTCTGATCTGCCATCATCATTAAATAACTGGGTGATATAATATTTGCCATCTTTATAATAATTTAATCCGATAAGATAAATAAATGAATTTCTGGATGAAAGTCCAGTGGTTTCGATATCAAACATTATTATTTCATTCTTATCGTAATAATCCTCCATGACGAAAAGAGGTTTTAAATCTTTTTCATTTAAAATTTCATCTATTATCTTCATAAAAAGCTCCGCGGAAATTGAATGTTTTTTTATAAAAGTGCCATTTTCTTAAATTTAGTCATATATTATACACAATAATATCATATAATTTTTGTATAAAAAACTTAATTGTATAAATTTTCACGACTTTTTAGTGTTGAAAGTTTGGTTTTATATGATATAATTTTTATTAGACAATAATGTTAAATGGAGGTCGTACGTCATGATTGAACCAATGGATTTAAGAACACAAAGCTTTAAAAAAGGACTTTTTGGTTATAAGACTACAGATGTAGATACATACGTTGAAACAGCTTACAGAGCTTACGATGAAGCTTATAATGAAAACAGAAGACTTAAAGATGAAGTAGAAAGATTAAATAAAGTTATAGAAGAAAACAGAGTTAAGTTATTTGATCTTGAAAATAAGGTTCAGAGACTTGAAAATGTTTCTACATATAAGTCAACTGCTGATACAAAGAAAGCTGAGACAGTGAAGCCACAGCCAGAGGCACCAAAGATGCATACAGAAGCACCAAAGCCACAGCCTGAAACTGTAAAGCCACAGCCACAGCCAGAGGCACCAAAGCCACAGCCAGAGGCTCCTAAAGCAGAGGAGAAATCAGCTACATCTAAATTCTTCCAGCAGGCAGAAGCAAAGGAAACAGTTGCTATGGATGATGATGAAGTATTTGTTGGTGAGATTGAAGATAACAGAAAGCCAGCAAAGGCTATGATCGGTGATGGAGAAGATAGATCAGGAGACGACTTCGAATTCTTATAAACCGAAAATAATTATTGAATCATTAAGAGTGCTGCACCTGTGGCACTCTTTTTTAAGAGTGTGGAGGAATCATTTTGATTAGCTTTATTAGAGGTATACTTGACGAAGTGTCTGGTGAAGGTCTTATAATTGATTTGAATGGTCTGGGCTTTCTTGTTAGAACTACAGAAAGAACCATTAAAGAGTGTTATTCCATGGAAGGTAAAGAAGTAAAGCTTTATACTTATTTTCATGTAAGAGAAGATGATAGAGCTTTATATGGTTTTAATACTAAAAAAGAGCTGAATATTTTTAAAATGCTTATAACCGTTAATGGTGTTGGGCCAAAGGGAGGGCTTTCTATTCTTAATACACTTCCTCCGGATGAACTTTATTCAGCTGTTCTTTTAAATGATTCAAAAGCAATCTCAAAAGCCAATGGAATAGGAGTAAAAACAGCTCAAAAGATAATCATTGAGCTGAAGGATAAAATGGCTAAAGAAGATGCTGACTTTTCAGATATATCTTCATTTTCAAATGATGATCATATATGTGATGAAGCAGCAGAGGCGCTTACTTCTTTAGGCTATTCTAATACTGCTGCCCTTAGAGCTATACAGAAAGTAAAAGATAAAGAAAATATGACAGTAGAACAGCTGCTTAAAGCTGCTCTTAAAAATATTTAATTGGAAAAAATATGGAAAAACGTATAATCACCACTAGTGTTACAACTGAAGATGAAGGCCTTGAAGCAGGCCTTAGACCAAAGAGTCTTAAGGAGTATATCGGACAGGATAAGGTAAAGAAAAATCTTTCTGTTTTTATCAAAGCTGCAAAAAAGAGAAAAGAATGTCTTGACCATGTTTTGCTTTATGGTCCTCCAGGGCTGGGTAAAACCACTCTTGCAGGAATTATCGCAGAGGAGATGGGAGTTCAGTTAAAGGTAACTTCCGGACCTGCTATTGAAAAGCCAGGGGAGATTGCTGCGATACTTAATAATCTTTCTGAAAATGATGTGCTTTTTATTGATGAGATCCACAGATTAAATAAACAGGTAGAAGAAGTTCTTTATCCTGCAATGGAAGATTTTGCTATTGATATAGTTATTGGAAAAGGTGAAAGTGCCAGATCCATAAGACTGGATCTGCCTCATTTTACTTTGGTCGGAGCCACCACCAGGGCAGGTATGTTATCAGCACCATTAAGAGATAGATTTGGTGTTGTAGATAAATTGGAACTTTATGATGTGACAGATCTTATGCTTATCATTATGAGATCTTCAAAAGTATTAGGGGTTGATATTGATGAGGAAGGCGCTCTTGAACTAGCTAAAAGATCAAGAGGAACCCCACGTCTTGCCAATAGACTTTTAAAGCGTGTCAGAGATTTTGCAGAGGTTGAACATCAGGGAAAAATTGATTATAATATAGCAAGAAATGCACTTGATCAGCTTGACGTGGACTCTGCAGGCCTTGATCAGACTGATCGGAATATCATAACGACTATTATTCATCAATTCAGTGGTGGTCCGGTGGGGCTTGATACCCTTGCCGCTGCAATTGGTGAAGATTCTGGAACTATTGAAGATGTCTATGAGCCATATCTTATCAAAAATGGCTTTATAAACAGAACGCCTAGGGGAAGAGTAGTTACAGAGAAATGCTATAGGCATTTCGGTCTTGATGAATTAATTGAGAGTTAAAAGGAGATATGGAAAATGGCACAAAAGATCGATATTCCAGTCGTTATTAATGGAAAAGTTTATACTCTTAGTGGATATGAAGGAGAGGATTATCTCCAGAATGTAGCCAGCTATATTAATTCAAAGATTGCTGAATGTAAAACTTCGGAAGAATATAGAAGAATGAATACAGAATATCAGGGTATTCTTCTTGCTTTAAATATTGCTGATGATTACTTCAAAGCAAGAAATCTTGCTAATAAGGCTGCGCTTGATGATACAGAAAAAGAACAGCAGCTTTACGACTTAAGACATGAAGTTATTGAATCTCAGATCAAACATGAGGCCGCTCTTAAGCTTGTTGAAGAATATAAAGAACAGATCAGCGCACTTCAGAGAAAGATAGTTCAGTTAGAAGCTGAAAAAGAAAGAAACAATGAATAATATTAAAAGACCTGAAATCCTTGCCCCATGTGGAAATGCAGCCTGTCTTTACGCGGCTATAAATGCTGGTGCAGATGCTGTTTATCTTGCGGGAAATGCCTTTGGTGCAAGGGCTTATGCCGGAAATTTTAATAATGAAGAACTTGTACACGCCATAGAGATTGCACATCTGTATGGCGTTAAAGTTTATCTTACTATTAATACCCTTATTAAAAATAATGAGATAAAGCATATTTTTAATTTTTTATTACCTCTCTATAAAGCAGGGTTAGATGCCGTGCTTGTTCAGGATTTTGGAATAGTTCGTGTTGTGCAGGAATTATTTCCGGATCTTCCTATACATTCTAGTACACAGATGAATATTACGTCTCATTATGGAGCTTGCCTTGCTAAAGAACTTAAATTTGAAAGAGTTGTAGCTGCAAGGGAAAACTCTCTTGATGAGCTTACATTGATGAAGCAAAAGTCTGGCCTTGAGGTGGAGACTTTTGTTCATGGTGCCATGTGTTTTTCTTATAGTGGCAGATGTCTGCTTTCTTCAATGGCAGGAGACAGAAGTGGAAACAGGGGAAGATGTGCCCAGCCATGTAGAAAAATGTATGATGGGTCCTATAAAATTTCCATGAAAGATATGTGTGCCATAACGGATCTTCCTTCCTTAGTTGAAAAGGGAATGGATTCTCTTAAGATTGAAGGAAGAATGAAGAATGAATACTATGTGGCCTCAGCCGTAAGATGTTATAAAGAGATAGTGGATGACATTATAAATGGCTGTTATAAAAAAGAAAAAGCTGAAGAATATAAGAATCTCTTAGCGGATATTTTTAATCGCGGCGGTTTTTCTACAGGATATTTCTTTAAACATCATGGTAAAGATATGATAGATGAAAATATCTCAGGCAGAAGGGGCGTTAAAGCTCTTAAGATAAAAGATGTTTTAAAGGGAAAGATACGTATTACTGCATTGACTGATATAAATGCTCATGATGACATTGCATTTTTAGATGATGATTATGAGGAGCCGGTTAAGCTTACTACCGGATCCTTTATAAGAAAGGGGCAGGAGGCAATCCTTAACTGTCCGGGAACTAAAAGGCTTAGAGCTGGAAATATAGGATACAGAGTAAGAAGTGAGAAGATTCTTAGTGACATTTATGAAAATATTATAAATGTAAATAAAAAAATCGATATTTCATATAAAGTTAGATTAGAAGCAGGAAAACCTCTTTATATCATGGCTAAAGCTAATGTTTTTGGAGAGGATATAAGCGCTGAAGTATCAGGAGATATTCTTGATAAGGCTGAGGCGAGAGCTGTAAGTGATGAGGATATAATATCAAAGCTTTCTAAACTAGGGGATACTCCATTTAACGCTGTTTCCTTTGAGATTGAAAATGATTCTTCCTGCTTTGTAAGAATGTCTTCTTTAAATCAGCTGAGAAGAGATTTGGCCACAATGCTTGAGAGAAATATCATAGATTTAAAGAAAAGATCCTATGATAAGTCTAAAGACAGTTGCTTAAAAGAAGAAGAGTTAGAAAGTTATAATCCTCCTTTAATTAATAATAAAGAATTATATATTACAATCAGTACTAAAGATCAGATGTCTTTACTTGTTGACTATGATCTTTCTGATACAGATCATCATGTAAGGGTGATAATAGATGACACTTTATGCAGCGATGATATTGAGGAAGGATTTATATTAGATTTTATCTCTTCTTTAAGAGAAAAAAAAATAAGATCTTTTGTTGCAATGCCTTATATCTTAAGGGATGGAATGGATGATCTTTATATAAAGAAGATACTTAAAATTATAGATAAAGCTGATGGTGTATATATTAGGAATATAGATTCCTTTGCTTTATATAGGTCTTATGCAAGAGAAAATGACATAAGAAAAGATGTAATCCTTGCTTCTTCTTTATATTGCTATAATGATGAGGCATTTAAAGAATATTATGATCTTATAAGGGAATACTCAAATGAGATAATATATGAGCTTTCATATGAACTCTCCAGGGATGAGACAGATAAGCTTTCACTGCCTTCAGGTACAAAGAGTTATATGACATTTTATGGCAGGATCCCGGTTATGGTTACAGCACAGATGCTTACCTATGACAAAATGGATCTTACAGACGAACTAAGTAATCAGTTTGTATTTACTGGTAACAATCGCCTTGGCTATAATGTTTTATTTAATAAAGCACCTCTTTGTCTTAACAGGTTTAGAGAGGATATTCCTGATAAAGGAATGATATTTACAACGGAATCAGTTGTGGATATGAAGAATATTTTAGATAACCTTAAAAATGATGAAGATGTTCTAACTAAAGAAAGCATAACTACAGGACATTATAACAGAGCAGTTTTATAACATGAATTAGAGGTTTAAAATGAATCATATTATTGTTACAGTAGCAAAGTATTTAAATCTTCTTTTTGTGATTCTTTATACTTTAAAATGTTTTTCCTATTTTACTGCGAAGAATAAAAAGAAGAGAAACAGCAATTTGAATAAACAGATATTTTATATATTTGCAATGCATTTTCTTTGTCATGTCTGTCTTTATATAAATACAGAGAAGACATATATAATCTATTATTATCTGATAGAAATATCCATTGCCATATTTTATATTGTACTGTTTCATTTTGCCTATAAACATGCCTCAAGACTGATAACTAATAATGTTGTCTTTTTGATGCTTGTGGGTTATACGATGCTTACAAGACTTAATACAAAACTTGCTGTAAAGCAGTTTATTCTTGCAACTGCAGCACTTTTTATCTGCAGCTTTATTCCATTTATAATGGGAAAACTAAAAGAAATGTATAAGTGGGATAAGCAATATGCCATTGTAGGATTAGTGCTTCTTATTACAGTATTTGTCCCGGGACTTGGATATGAGGCCTGGGGTTCCAGAAACTGGATCCATATAGGAAGTCTTACTTTACAGCCTATGGAATTTGTAAAGATCATATTTATCCTTTTCGTTGCCAGTGCTTTGGTTAAGGCTGAAACTATGAAGGATATAATGATAAATGCAGGAATCGCAGTTTTATTTATGGGAGTACTTGCTATTGAAAAGGACTTTGGTGCTATAGCAATATTCTTTGTAACCTATGTTTTAATGGTTTATCTTGCCACTGGACGTTCGATATTTATGTTTGGTGGATTTTCCCTTGCCATAATTGCAGTTATATTAGGATATGTATTGTTTAAGAATAGTCTGTTCGAACATATCATGGTAAGAGTAGAAGCCTGGAAGAATCCGTTTAAATTCTATGAAACAGGCGGATATCAGGTCTGCCAGTCTCTTTTTGCTATAGGTACAGGAGGTTTTGTTGGTTCAGGTCTTGGAAATGGTATGCCTACCACGATACCTGTTGCGGAAAGTGATTTCATCTATTCTGCAATATGCGAAGAATTAGGTCTCATTTTTGGCCTTGCCCTTATACTTATTTATGTATCTCAGTTTATTGCGATAGTTAATATAGCTATGAAGTGTAAGAAACCATTTAATAAATATGTTACCTTTGGAATCGCTATAACTTATATCATTCAGACCTTCCTTAATATTGGTGGTGTAATTAAATTCATACCTTCCACAGGTGTTACACTTCCTCTTATAAGTTATGGTGTAAGTAGTGTTTTCAGTACATTGATATTAATGAATATGGTTCAATATACATATATACTTGTTAGTAGAGAGGCAGAAGAAATTGAAAAAGAAAGAGAAGATATCGTTAAAAGAGCAGCAGAACCAGTCGGGGACATTGAATCAGGAACTGCTGGAGTTTGATAAGAAGATAGAAAGAAGAAATGAAAATAACAGGAGAAAGAATAAGCCTATAGTATTTATTACTTATGTTATGGTGCTTGTCTTTCTTAGTATGTTTGGGTACCTTATTTATTTTCAGGTTTTAAAGGCTAAAGACATAGTAGGTAATTCCAGCAATGTGAGACTGGATAATATGTCAAAATATGTCACCAGAGGAGAGATAAGAACTTCTGATGGAATAGTTATTGCCGAAACACGTACTGATGATGAGGGTGAAGAAGAAAGATATTATCCTTATGGTTCACTTTTTTGCCATGCAGTTGGATATAATGATTATGATAAAGCAGGTGTGGAATTAAGCCAGAATTTTAATCTTCTTACAACAAATGTAAATATTGTTGAGAGAGTTAAAAATGACCTGGCAGGAGATAAAAATCCTGGAGATAATGTGATAACCACCTTAAATTATGATCTTCAGACTGCAGCAAGAGATGCGCTTTCAGACTGTAAAGGAGCAGTTGTTGCTATTGAACCTTCCACAGGTAAGATTCTTTGCATGTATTCAAATCCTTCATTTGATCCAAATGAAATAGATGATGTATGGAATTATGTTCATTCTGATGAAGGAAAAGACAGTACAGTCCTTCTTAACAGAGTAACTCAGGGATTATATGCACCTGGATCCACATTTAAAGTTATCACTTCTCTTGAATATATAAGAGAAAATCCTAATGATTATAATAACTATACCTATACCTGCCAAAATACTGAT
The DNA here is from genome assembly GCA_017420535.1 of Eubacterium sp. Lineage (GTDB taxonomy): Bacteria > Bacillota > Clostridia > Lachnospirales > Lachnospiraceae > Eubacterium_Q. The sequence continues at coordinate 35,976 of JAFOIV010000068.1, forward strand.
TATTTTACAGGGGTTGAGATAAGCTGTCATGATAATTCGGTTCATGGTGAGGTGAATCTTAAGGATTCTCTGGCATATTCCTGTAATACAAGCTTTGCTAATATCGGTTCACAGTTAAATATTCAGAAGTTCAGAAGTACTTGTGATTCTTTATATTTTAACAAAGCAATTCCTTTTGATAATGTTTCTAAATCTTCCTTTGTATTAACAGGTATAAGTGATAAATCTGAGGTGCCTCAGACTGCAATCGGCCAGGGAAACACTTTAGTAACACCACTTCACAACTCCCTTATCATGGCTTCCATCGCTAATGGCGGAGTTATGATGAAACCTATGATGATCGATAGAGTAGAAAATGCTGATGGTGCTTTAGTTAAAAAATATAAACCTGAAGTTTGTGATACTCTTATGACAGTGTCAGAAGCTGAAGAATTAAGAAATCTCATGTCAGGAGTAACAGAATATGGAACAGCCTCCTGGAAATTTAGTGGTACATCAATAGTTGGTAAAACAGGAACTGCAGAATATGACAGCGAAGGCCATTGTAATTCCTGGTTTTCTGGCTTTGATACAGAAAATGACATAGTTGTCTGCTGCATTGTTGAGGATTCGGGTTCTAATGGTTTAACTGGAGTAGAAGTAGCAGGCAGAGTTTTTGACACCTACATAAAATAGTTTTTTCGACATTTTCCATTAAATGAATAAATTCGTTTTTCTTTTATTTGATTATATGTATAAGAGTTGATATACTTTTATACAGATGTTAATTAATAAATCACATGATGAGTTGTGACTGATAAATAAGACACACCCAAATATGCAGGAGGGATTGCAATGATCGAAGCAACTAGCTGCGGTGGTGTGGTAATCTTCAGAGGTAAGATTCTTCTGCTTTATAAGAACTACAGGAACAGGAGCGATGGCTGGGTCCTTCCTAAAGGAACAGTTGAAAAGAATGAAGAATACAACGAGACCGCTTTAAGAGAAGTAAAAGAAGAGACCGGTGTAAAGGCTCAGATAATTAAATATGTCGGTAAGACTAACTATACATTTACTACATCAAAAGATGTTATAAATAAAGAGGTGCATTGGTACCTGATGTCTTCTGACAGTTATTATAGTAAGCCTCAAAAAGAGGAATTTTTCTGTGACTCAGGTTATTATAAATACCATGAAGCTTTTCATTTACTTAAATTTCCTAATGAAAGGCACATTCTAGAACTGGCCTATAGTGAATATTTAGCCCTTAAGAAAGCAAATCTATGGGACGGTAAAAATATTTTAAATCGGTAAGTCATATGAAAGATAAAGTAAATAAAAAAAAGAAAAGCAGTGGAAAAGATAAGATACTAAACGTTTTGCTTGTTATATTTCTTATTATTTTTGCTTTTTCTGCAGCTTATCTGTTCAATTATTATTATAAGTCATATAAGAACGAAAAAAGTGTAGACAATCTACATAAACTTATAACAAAAAATGAGATAGAGGAGAGTGATAATAAAGCGAGTCAGTCGGATGCAGATCTTTACATGACCACCTCGGATGGCAAGAGGATCCTTAAAAAATATAAGGATATTTATGAATTAAATCATGATTTTATTGGTTGGTTAAAGATCGATGGAACTGCTGTTAATTATCCCGTGGTTTATACTCCGGGAGATGAGCAGGAATACTTAAGACTTGACTTCGAAAAGAATTATCTTATTGCTGGAACATTGTTTTTATCAGCAAAGTCGGTGCCTGAAATACCAGGAAATAATATGATCATCTATGGTCATAATATGAAGAATGGTACAATGTTTTCAGATATTCTTTCTTATAAAGATGAAAGTTTTTATAAAACTCATAAATATATAGATTTTGGCACTATATATTATGAGGGTAGATATGAAGTGGTTGCGGCATTTAAAATAAATGTAAATAATGATGGTTTTGATTATTACAATCACTCCGGGGTACTCGGCGAAGAGGAATTTAAGCAATATATCGAAAATTGCGAAAATTTTTCTGAATATCAATTTGATTCCAAGGCGCAATACGGGGACGAGATAATAACTCTATCAACTTGTGATTCTTATGGATCTCATGAGGGAAATAGATTCGTTATAGTCGCTAAGAAGATCAAATAGAAATGCCGGCAGTGGGACTTGAACCCACACGTGGTTACCCACAACAGATTTTGAGTCTGCATCGTCTGCCATTCCGACATGCCGGCGGAACGATATCAATATTATCATAGTTGAGAAGGAGTGTCAAAGGTTTATGGCAAAAGTTGGTTTTTTTGAAAAGAAAAAGATAAGTAGAGAAATTGAAGATATCATACTCCTTATTGTACAGGATGTTGCTAATAATTATAAAGATAATGCAAAAGTCAATTTAAAAAAATTGTCTAAAACTGTAGAAAACTATAGAAGGAAAGACAAGCTTGAAGATAAGGACTTTGGAAGATATATGAATATCATAAAAGAGTATGAAGACAAGCTTTCTAACTGGAAAAGAACTTATTAAAGCATTGGAAACTGTTTTTCTTTTAAATGCTTTGATGATTGAAAATGAACTTTTTCAGATATAAACTGAATACTAAAATCTAGTGCAGATGGCTACAATCTAATTATAGATTTGCCATCTGTTTTTAGTTTCAAAAAAACCAACTTTGCCAAAATCAAAACCAATTTTGCCAAAACCAAAAACCAACTTTGCCAAAATTAAAAAATGAACAAATAATGTGAAAATTTAGATAAATTTATTTCACATAAACTTAACTAATATAGGGTGGACAATCGGTTGCACAAATGCTATCATAAATTTGTATAAAATAAAAAAGTATAACTATGGAGGTTATCTGATGGAGAAGCTATATAGAGCAATTGATGATCTGATTTCTTATGGACTTAACAAGGGCCTGATCGACAAAGATGAGGTTATCTATTCAAGAAATCTATTATTAGATCTTTTTAAGGAAGATGATTACGTAGAACAAAGTGAAGTTTGTGATAAAGAAGTAAACCTTGCTGACACCCTTCAGATTCTTCTTGATATTGCTGTAGAAAAGGGACTCGTGGAAGACAGTGTTGTTTACAGAGATCTTTTTGATGCTCGTATCATGAACTGTATCGAACCTAGACCATCTCAGGTTATTTCAAAATTTAATGATCTTTACAAAGAATCACCAGAAAAAGCAACTGAATATTTTTATGATTTTAGTAAAAATACAAACTATATCAGAGTAGACAGAATAGTAAAGGATATGAGATGGGATGTGCCATCTGATTATGGAAACATTGATATTTCAATCAACCTTTCCAAGCCTGAAAAGGATCCTAAGGCTATTGCCGCTGCCAGAAATATGAAGAATAGTTCTTATCCAAAATGTCAGCTTTGCGTTGAAAATGTTGGATATGCCGGAAGAGCAAATCATCCAGGCAGAACTAACCATAGGATAATTCCTATCAGAGTAAATGATTCTGATTGGGGTTTCCAGTATTCACCATATGTTTATTATAACGAGCATTGCATCGTTTTTAACCAGCAGCATATACCAATGAAGATTGAGAGAGCAACATTTAAGAAGCTTTTTGATTTCGTTCAGCTCTTCCCTCATTATTTCCTTGGTTCTAATGCGGATCTTCCTATTGTTGGGGGATCAATCCTTTCCCATGATCATTATCAGGGTGGACATTATGAATTTGCTATGGCTAAGGCAGCAGTTGAAAATGTATTTAAGATCAAAGGCTATGAAGATGTAGACTGTGGTATCGTTAACTGGCCACTTTCAGTTATCCGTATCAGCTCTGCAGATCCTGAAAGACTTATTGATCTTGCTGCATATATACTTGATAAGTGGAGAGGATATACTGATGAGGAGGCATTTATATTTGCTGAAACAGAAGGTGTACCACATAATACTATCACTCCAATTGCAAGAAAGAGAGGCGATAAATTCGAGCTGGATCTTGCACTTAGAAATAATATAACAACAGAGGAGTGCCCTCTGGGAGTTTATCACCCACATGCACAGTATCATCACATAAAGAAAGAGAACATTGGTCTTATTGAAGTTATGGGACTTGCTGTTCTTCCTGCAAGATTAAAGCAGGAGATATTTGTTGAATTACGTGAAGCCCTTCTTACAGGTAAGGATTTAAGAAGTACAGAGACTCTTAAGTCACATGCTGACTGGGCCGAAGAGTTTATTAAGTCTTATGAAGATATTAACGAAGACAATATCGATAAGATCCTTAAGGATGAGATCGGTAAAGTATTCGTTGGAGTTCTGGAAGATGCAGGTGTATTTAAGAGAACAGTTGAAGGAAAAGCAGCTTTCCAGAGATTTATAGAGAGTTTATAAAGAGAGTTTAAAACTCGGATTAGTATCATTTTCCAGGAGGAATAATATGAAAGATAAGTTACTTGAGAAGTTTTATGAAGTTTTTGGCCGTGAAGGTGAGGAGCCAGGTGTTTATTTTGCTCCAGGACGTGTAAATCTTATCGGTGAACATACTGACTATAATGGCGGGCATGTATTCCCATGTGCACTTACTATTGGTACGTATGGTGTAGCAAGAAAGAGAAATGATAGTAAGCTTCGTTTCTATTCTCTTAATTTTGAAGATAAGGGAGTGATCGAATCTTCAATTATCAATCTTAAGCCAGAGAAGGATGCTGATTGGACTAATTATCCAAAGGGGATCATCTGGGCTTTCAATGAAAGAAATTATACTATTCCATATGGTTTTGATCTTTTACTTTTTGGTAATATTCCAAATGGTTCAGGTCTTTCATCATCAGCTTCAGTTGAAGTACTTACAGGATTTATCCTTAGAGATTTTTATAAAGAAAACAAAGTATTTGATGCTATTACAAATGAGGAACTTGCTATTATCGGTCAGTTCTCAGAAAATAGATTCAATGGCGTAAACTGTGGTATTATGGACCAGTTCGCTATTGCTATGGGAAAGAAAGATAATGCTATCTTCCTTGATACTGCAACTCTTAAGTTTGAATATGCTCCTGTTAAGCTTGATGGAATGAAGTTAGTCATTGCATGTTCTAATAAAAAGAGAGGACTTGCAGATTCTAAATACAATGAAAGAAGATCTGAATGTGAGGCGGCTCTTAGTGAATTACAGAAAAAAAAGTCGAATCTTAATTCTCTTGGTGAGCTTACAGAGGAAGAATTTGAGGAACTAAAGTCTCAGATTTCTGATCCAATCAGGGTTAAGAGAGCAAAACATGCAGTATATGAAAATCAGAGAACAGTTAAAGCAGTTGCGGCTTTAAAAGAAAATGATATAATTGAGTTTGGCCGTCTTATGAACCAGAGCCATGAATCTCTTTCAAAGGATTATGAAGTTACAGGCATTGAACTTGATACTCTTGTAGAAGAAGCATGGAAACAGGATGGCGTTATAGGATCTCGTATGACAGGTGCTGGTTTTGGTGGATGTACAGTTAGTATCGTTAAAGACGAAGCAGTTGATGCATTTATCAAGAATGTAGGCGAAGCATATGAGAAGAAGATTGGATATGCAGCTGATTTCTATGTAGTTGAGATTGGTGATGGTCCAAAGAGAATAATCTTATAATTTTGTAGTCTTTTATTGACGGAGGTATTTATTTATGAAAATTCTTGTAACAGGTGGTACAGGATATATCGGCTCTCATGCTTGTGTTGAACTTCTTAATGCAGGTCATGAAGTAGTAGTTTTTGATAATCTTTATAATTCTAAAGAAGATGCTATTGATAGAATTAAGAAGATTACTGGTAAGGATCTTAAATTCTACAAGGCAGATATGCTGGATGTAGAATCAATGCGTAAGGTTTTTGAAGAGAATAAGTTCGATTGTGTTATTCATTTTGCAGGGCTTAAGGCTGTTGGAGAATCTGTTGCTAAGCCACTTCTTTATTATGAGAACAATATCTCTGGAACTATTAACCTTTGCAAATTAATGAATGAATATGGATGCAAGAGAATCGTTTTCTCTTCATCAGCGACTGTTTATGGTTCACCAAAGACAGTTCCTATTACAGAGGATTTTCCACTTTCAACAACAAATCCTTATGGTTCAACAAAGCTTATGCTGGAGAGAGTTCTCTCAGACTTAACTGTTGCTGATAAGGAATGGAGTGTTGTACTTCTTAGATACTTTAATCCAATTGGTGCTCATGAGAGCGGACTTCTTGGTGAGGCTCCAAATGGAATCCCTAATAATCTTATGCCTTACATCATGCAGGTTGCTGTTGGAAATCTTCCAGAGCTGGGGGTATTTGGTGATGATTATGATACACCAGATGGAACAGGTGTAAGAGATTATATCCACGTTGTTGACCTGGCTAAGGGGCATGTTAATGCTGTTGATAAAGCAACAAGTACTACAGGTGTAAATATCTACAATCTTGGTACTGGTATCGGATATAGCGTACTTGATATTGTTCATGCATTTGAGAAGGCTAATGACCTTACAATTCCATATTCTATCAAGCCTAGAAGACCTGGCGATATCGCTATGTGTTATGCAAATCCTGCTAAGGCTAAGGAAGAACTTGGCTGGGAAGCTGAGTATGATCTTGAGAGAATGTGTAAGGATTCCTGGAGATTTGCTCAGGCCTATAATGAAGAACAGAAAAATGCATAATTCATTTAAATTCATATAATTTCTCTAAGGACAGTATTGATTTTTTAATATTGTCCTTTTTTATTTTGGCTTACTGTGATAACATTAATACGTTGCTAAATATATAATTATAAGGTGATTTTTATGATGACTGACAGAAGATATAGACAGAGAAAATTATTATTTTTTTATACAGTATTCACTTTGGTCATATTGACCATCATTTGTATTTTTATCATTTTTTCAACTTCTGATAAGAAAAAATATAGAAATGCTGGAGTAGAGGCTTTTAAGGCAGGAAAATATGAGGAAGCCATTAAGAATTTTGATAAAGCTTTATCAGAAAAGCAGTGGTTTGCTGAAAAGCTTAACTTAGATTCAAAATACTATAAAGCAGCATCATATATGAGACTTAACAGATATAGTGATGCCTATGCCATATACCAGGAACTGGAGAAAAACGATAATAAATATCTTAACAAAGATGCCCTTAATGGACTTTTAGATCTTTCTAAGACTCTTATGGATACAACAGATGAGAGATTTGGATATACTGACGCAGATGTAGACAAACTTCAGAAATTTGCTGAGTCTGGAAATACTAAGATGTATCTTTATCTTGCTTCAATTTATGAAAAGAATAATGATCTGGATAAAATGAAAGAGGCTGTAGAAGCTTATATTGAAAAAGAGAAGCCGACTACATATACATCATACCTTCTTTCATCCTATTATCTTGAGAAAGATGATATTGATTCTGCCAGAAAATGTATAGAGACGGGACTTTCATGTCGAGATAATCTTTATGTGGATCTTTTAAGGTTTAATGAAGCTGTTTGTTATGAAAAAGAAAAAGATTATGAAACAGCTTTTGCGAAAATATCTGAACTTCATAACCAGTATCCGGATAACAAAGAGTTTTTAAAGGAATATAATATTCTTTTATCAAGGGTAAAACCTGATACCCAGTTCGTTCATACATCATCTGATGCAGATTATTTTGATTAAAAAACAGATTGGAACTATATATGAGATTACCACAGTTATTTATTGATAATATGACTAAGCTTTGGGGAGAAGAAGATTTTAAATCCTATGAAGAAGCTTTAGCCGAACCAATGCAGCACGCTCTTCGTGTTAATACAAAGAAAATATCCGTTGAGGATTTTTTAGCTATATCTCCATTTGAACTTAGTCCGATTCCCTGGTGTCCAAATGGCTTTTATTATGATGATAAGATTTATCAGCCTTCAAAACATCCTTATTATTATGCGGGTTTATACTATCTTCAGGAACCATCTGCAACATTTCCTGCGGCAACACTTCCTATTGTTCCGGGGGACAGGGTGCTGGATATATGTGCGGCTCCGGGGGGTAAATCAACTGAGATAATGTGCCGTTTAAAGGGTGAAGGGCTTTTGGTATCAAATGATATCAGTGCATCTAGAGCTAAAGCACTTCTTAAAAATCTGGAGGTTTTTGGTTCTACTAATTCACTTATTACCTGTGAGAGTCCTGAAAATCTCTCTAAGCATTTTGGATGTTATTTTGATAAGATAATCATTGATGCTCCTTGCTCCGGAGAAGGCATGTTTAGAAAATCTCAGTCTATGATCAATGCCTGGGAGCAGAATGGCAATGAGTTATTTAAGAATATTCAGATCTCAATATTAAATGAAGTTGTTAAGATGATAAGGCCAGGTGGAATGATCCTTTATTCTACCTGTACTTTTTCGCCTCTTGAGGATGAGCAGAGTGTTGAATATCTTCTTTCTCTTGACCCTGCACTTGAAATTGTGGATTGTCCTTATTTTGAGGGCTTTGTAAAGGGACGACCTGATTGGGGGAATACAGATAATCCTGATCTTGGAAAAACAGTTCATCTTTATCCTCACAAGATAAAAGGTGAAGGGCATTATGCGGCACTGATCAAAAAGAAGACTTTAGAAGAATGTGAAACAGTTCATAACACTTCAGCTCTTGTTTCAGATATGATGGTAAGGACTCCTAAGCTTTCTCTTGAGATAGAAGAGTTTTTAGCTCATATCAGTAATAAATATGACAGATCACGTTTTGTCTTAAAGAATGATAAGCTTTTTTATATGGATAAAGGATTTCCGGATGTATCAGGGCTTCGCACCCTTAGATGCGGACTTCTTATGGGAGAGCAAAAGAAGAACAGATTTGAACCTTCTCAGGCTCTTGCCATGACACTTGATGGGGCTTCATTTGATAATAGTCTTAAACTTAAAGTAGATGACGAAAGAGTTGTGAAATATCTTAAGGGTGAGACTCTTGAAATTACTAAGGAAGACCAGGTAAATGACGGATGGGTTCTTGTATGCATAGATTCATATCCTCTTGGATTTGGTAAGCTGAAGAATAATACCCTTAAAAATAAATATCTTCCTGGATGGAGAATGATGTGATTATGAAATTGTTCAATCTTGATAAAGGCGAATTTGGATACGCAAAACGTTATAAGAATAGACAGATATTATTTATGTTTTTATTATTTCTATTTATCCTTAGTGATGTTTTAGTAAGTATTTTATATTTTAATACTAGAAAGACCTGGCTTATTATCATTGCCTGTGTTTTAAGTATTCCTTTCGCCAGAAATTTTGTTAATTATCTTCTTATCATTAAAGCAAAGCCTTTAAATGATAAAGAACATAAGATAGCGGATGAACTTAGTGAGAAACATGGATTTATCATGGCTTATGACATTTCAGTAACTGACAGCGAGGGACTGTTGTTTTATCCTTGCCTTACAGTGTATAACAATAATGTCATAGCTTACGTTAATGATCTTTCCAGTAAGGAAAAGAAGTATACAGATTATCTTAAAAAATGTTACCAGGAAGGACTTAAACCAAGAGTTGCAGTTGTGGATAGTTTTGAAAAATTTGAGAAAGAAATCGAAAGACTTAATCCACCGAAAGATGCTCAGAGAAAACAGGATCTTCTTATTGCAAAGAAGCTTCTTACTCTTGGCTTATAAAATATGAAAGAAATAATAATCCGAAGAAATGAAGAAGGAAAGAAATTAAAGAAGATACTCTTTAATATACTGGATAAGGCTCCGGCTTCATTTACTTATAAGATGCTTAGAAAAAAGAATATAAAGATCAATGACAAAAAGGCTGATGGGGAAGAAGTAGTAAAAACAGGAGATGTTATAAAAATATTTCTTTCTGATGAGACCCTTATGTCATTTTCCAGTATGAATTTTGATAAGAAAGATACTGACAGTAATAATAAGGAAACAGAAGTTAAGAAGACTGGATTTGTCATTAGAAAAAAAGATATCTTATATGAAGATCAGGACATAATCTGTGCCGATAAACCAAAGGGTATATTGTCCCAGAAAGCTGAAAGAGATGATTATTCAATAAATGAAGCATTGATCGATTATCTTTTGGCTAAAGGTGAGATCACAAAGGAAAGTCTTTTTCTGTTTAAGCCTTCAGTTGCTAACAGACTGGACCGTAACACCAGTGGCATCATTTTATTTGGAAAGACTGCTAAGGGAACCCAGTATCTATCTAAGATCTTAAAGGATAGAAGCATTAAAAAGTATTATTACTGTGTCTGTCAGGGGATAGTTACTGATCCTGTAAAGGGAAAGGCTTATCTTTCCAAGGACAGAGAGTTGAATAAAGTAAAGGTCATATCAAAGGCAGAGTATCTTTTGCTTCCTTCCGGAGAAAAGGAAAAGTTTGATGAGATAATAACTGACTATAGTCCAGAGGGTTATGGGGATGGGCTTACATTACTTAAGATACATCTTGTAACAGGAAAGACTCATCAGATAAGGGCTCATTTAGCTTATCTGGGACATCCTATCATTGGTGATATTAAGTATGGAAATCCACGTATCAATAATAAATATAAAAAATATGGGGTTAAATCTCAGCTGCTTCATGCAGGAGAGGTGATATTTCCAGAAAAAACAGAAGGTTTTGATATGGAGGTTTCCAATAAAATAATTATGTCGCCTAAGCCGGAAATCTTTTTTGATCTTTTGAATTAAAAATATAATTAGGTGGTGAATAGTATGAATGAAGAAATATGGGAAATTCTTGGAATTGAAAAGACTAAAGACGAAGAAGCTATTATAAATGCCTATAGAGCTAAGGTAGTCACTGTTAATCCTGAAGATGATCAGGAAGGATTTATGAAGCTTAGAGCAGCTTTTGAAGCTGCAAGAGAATATGCCGCAAAAGGTGATGAAGAAGAAAATAGTGAAGAAGATTCAGTAAGATATAATGATAATGACGAGATCGATAGGGCCATTAAGGAACATATCAGTAAGTTAGACGCTATCTACTGTGATATGAACACCAGATTAGATACTTCTATCTGGAAAGAATGGCTTAATGCGGATATCTGTAAGAATATTGACAGTGTAGATTCTATGGCAGAAGCTATGCTGGTTTTTTTGATGCGAAATAATTTTCTTCCTTTTGAAATCTGGCAGATGATCGCTGAAACTTTTGATTTTTTCAATAATAAGGATCATATCCTTAAGAAATTTAGAAGTGATTATATTGAGTTTATTCAGATCCATTGTACTAAGGATGACTGCGGGGATTATCAGGATTATGTAGAAAGAGATGTATATTTAGATCTTTTCTCTGATATCATTTCTGAAATATCTGTATATAGAGAAAAACAGCTCTATACCCCTGTGAATTATTTCTTTAAAGATGATGAATATATTAATAATATGCAGAATATCCAAGGGTATTTTAATTCCTATTTTGATAATTATCTTTATTATGAAAAGACTAAAGATCAGGAATATAAGGATGGTATGGAGACCTGCCTTACTTATATTTCTAATATTCTTGAAATATGCGATAAATCATCTTTATTTATTCCGGTGGAACTGGGAGCTAGAATACTTTACCTTGAATTAGAGGGAAAATTTGATCTTTCTTTACGTCTTTCAATGGCAGTTTTTGATCGTTGGAAAGATGTTCATTTTTATGCAACGAATAATGCCATTAAGATAATTCTTAAAAATATTGATAAGATTGAAGATAAAGATGAGATTGTAAAGAAGATCATAGAAAAGGTTGAAAAGATAGAAGAACTTCATCCTGATTATGTTTCTACTAAAAAGGTAAGATTTGCTCTTCTTATGCTGGATAAAAAATATAAAGAAGCAGAAGAAAAGATTAAAGAAGTTCTTAATGTAAATAATAACGATCTTGAAGCGGTTATCTTATTCAGGATCGTTACAGCCAAAGAGACAGAGGCATTTAAAGAGGCGTTAAAAGAAGGAAATGTTTCTGATAAAGAAAAAATGGATGCTGTCTGGAGGTATTATCAGAATTTAGACATTGACAATGCTCTTAATCTGTTAAAGAAGATAGTTCCAAATCCAGAGATTTTTTTTGATTATAATAAGCTTTTTGGTATCTGCTATAGTGAGAAAAAACAATTTGGCTATGCTGAACCTTATCTCAAAAAGTGGGTAGAACTTCATGAAGAACTTCTTTCAAAGAAAGATTCATTAAATGAGGAAGATCTAAAGAGAATAAAAAATGTCAGCGCCTGTTATTCCCGATATGGCATTTGCCTTTATGAGACAGGAAAACCTGAAGAAGCTGAAAAGTATTTTACCAAGGATCTTAAATTTGAAAATGTTGAAGATAAACTTAGATATAGAGAGTCATATGGTACCTTCCTTGTAAAGAGCAATAGATTTAATGATGCAATGAAGGTTTGGGATGAGCTTATAAATGAGCCTACCCTTTCTCTAGTGGGCTATATTCACAGGCAGGAAACAGCTTATAAGATGAAAAAAGCCCAGCTTGTTATTGATGATTATTATGAAATACTTAACAGATATAAAAGATATTCCAAAGCGTATTATTATGCGGCGTCAGTTTTCTGTATCTACGAGCAGTATGAGGAAGCTGATAAAATCATAAAAACAGCCGAAGAAAATAATGTAAATACAGATCTTATCAGTCTTATTAAGGCCCGACTTCTTTATTTAACTGAAAAAGAGCATGAATACGACAAGAATATTGGAGAATTATATGAGGAAATTTTTAATAATATTGAGTTAAGTAAAAAGAATGATGATTATAATTCTGATGCTGAAGATGAGCTTCTCACAGTCTATGGAGATGCTGCTGATTATTACCTTCAGGTTGTGGATGAACACGGTGCTTTTTCTAAACTTGATCTTGCTGAAAAATACATTGAGAAGGGATGTGAATTAGAGCCTTTTGCCTGGAGATTTCTGTATCAGGATGTAGTCCTCGCAAAAAATAAAGGATTGGATGCAGATGACAGTTATAAAAATCTGATAGATGCCTTTAGGGATTATCCAAAGCCTTATTATTTATATGCTGAATATTTAAATGACAGAAATAATAAAAAAGAAGCTCTTAAAATGTATGAGAAAGTGTATGATTTAGATCCGGAATATCCGGAGATAAATAACAGACTTATGCATTGTTATATGGAAAAGTATTCTGATTCACGTAAAAAGAGAGATAAGTTATTTTATAATAGAGCAGTTGAACATGCTACAAAACAGATAGAATTAGATCCAGATGCATATTACTATCTTGAAAGAGGATGGGTTTATTTTGGTGCCGGAGATTTTGATCTTGCTATTAGAGATGCTCTTCATTGTATTGATGAGGAACCTGAAAATGGTTATGCATATAATCTCCTTGGTAAGGCTTATTATGATAAAAAGGAATATGATAATTCCATCGCTGCTCTTGAAAAAGCAATAGAACTCCTTCGTGATAAAAAAAATTTTGCTGCATATAATAATATAGTAAAGGCTTTAGAAACTGTCGGAAGGTATGATGAAGCATTAAAATATCTTGATCAAAAAGCTGAGAAATTTAATACAAAGAAAAATGATAGAAATATTTATCTTAGACTTTATAAAAAGAATAATGACAAAGCAAAGGTTTTGGACATTACTGATCTGATAATAATCGATGTTTTAAACGAAGATGGTTATAAAAATTATAATGCTGAACATGTTATAAGTAGTTTTATTACGGTCATTGATACCTTCATCATGTATAATGACATAAATGCTGTTAAGCTTTACGAGAAAAACATGATGAAATATTTAAAGAAAATCGACTTTAGTATTGACGGAAAACATAGAGGTATTGATTCAAAATTAAAGTGTAAGATAGATAATGATACTGTTTTAAATCTGCTTGATAATCTTGGCCGTTTCTATCTGTTTGAGAAGAGAGATTATAAGAGTGCCATAAAGTGTTTTGAGTCATGGCTTAATTTGGATGATAAGAAGAAAATCAGGACCAATAGAAGAGCGGTAATCTATAAAAATTTATCCCAGGCTCTTTATAGAAGGGGCAAACATAATGAAGGAAATGTAATTGCACGACTTGCTTTGGATGATATATTGGAGGTATATTCGGATTATTCTCGATATATAAATGATCCAGAAGAAGCGCCTTTTAGATTAAATGTTTTGGCCAAACTCCTTTATTTTGCCAACAAAAAGAATGAGGCGTATGATCTTCTTTTAAAAGTAGATAATTGTATTTGTTGTGATTTCTGTCATTGTAAAAGATGCTATGATAAATTACTAGTCCTTGCGGATTTCTCTGAATTTGAAGGACGTACAGAAGAAGCAATAAGTTACCTTAAAGATGCATTAGAGATTGCACCGGATGATTCAGAGATCAGACCATCCCTTAGGCATCTTGGAGTAAAAGATATATAAATTTTTAGATTTGGAGAAGAAATAATGATAGTCGGAATTGATTTAGGAACAACTAACAGCTTAGTGGCGTATTATACAGATGATGGTCCGAAAGTTATTCCAAACAGACTTGGGGAAAATCTGACTCCATCAGTTGTTAGTATTGATGAAGAAGGAACAGTGTATGTAGGTAAGACAGCTCAGGAAAGACTTAGACTTTATCCAGAGTCCAGTGCGGCTGTATTTAAGAGAAATATGGGAACTCAAAAAGTTTATAAGCTTGGTAATAAGGAGTTTACAGCAGAAGAGCTTTCGAGCCTTGTTATCCGTTCTCTTAAAGAAGATGCAGAAGTTTTCCTTGGAGAAGAGGTTACTGAAGCAGTTATAAGTGTTCCTGCATATTTCAATGACATGAGAAGAAAAGCGACTAAAAGAGCCGGGGAACTGGCTGGTTTAAAAGTTGAAAGAATCATCAATGAACCTACTGCAGCAGCCATTGCCCATGGGCTTTATAATGAGACTAAAAGATCAAAGAATCTTGTTTTTGACCTGGGAGGAGGAACATTTGATATCTCTATCCTGGATTATTTTGATCCGATACTTGAGGTTAGAGGTGTTGCAGGAGACAATTATCTCGGAGGAGAAGACTTTACAGAAAAGATTGAAGAGATCTTTTTAACAAAGAATAGTGATATCGATAAAGAGTCTTTAACAGCAAGAGAACAGGCTCTTCTTTGGAAGGCCTGCGATGAAGCTAAAAAAGACATTTCTGATAAAGATAAAGTAAATGTTAAGGTTGTTATCAAAGAAAAAGAACATACAGCTGAGATATCATTTTCTGAATATGAAAGAGCATTAGAAGAGCTTTATGACAGAATCAGGATTCCTCTTAAAAAGGCCCTTTCAGATGCTAAGATTTCTATTTCTGATATTGATAAGGTGGTACTGGTAGGTGGTGCCACTAAGTATGCAGGAATCAGATCTTTTGTAGTTAAAACATTCCATAAGTTCCCGGATACTTCTATCAATCCTGATGAGGCTGTTGCCCTTGGAGCTGCTATTGAAGGCGGAATGAAGGAAAGAGCTAAATCTATAAAAGAAGTTATCCTTACGGATGTATGTCCATTTACCCTTGGTACTGAGGTGGTAGTAGACACTGAGTTAGGTATTAAAGAGAGTGGTGTTTTCTGTCCTATTCTTGAAAGAAATACCATCATCCCTGCCAGCCGTACAAAAACTTTCTATACATCAAGAGATAATCAGGAAATGATAGATATCCGTGTCCTTCAGGGTGAAAGCAGGATCGCAGATAATAATCTTGAGCTTGGAATTCTTTCTTTAAATGTTCCAAAGGCTAAAGCTGGCGTGGAATCAGTAGAAGTTACTTATACTTACGATATAAACTCTATCCTTGAAGTTGAAGTTAAGGTTAATTCTACTGGAGTTAAGAAGAGACAGATCATCAAAGGTCAGTATATTGAGATGACTGATGAAGAAATTGATGCAAGATTTAAAGAACTGGCTTATCTTAAGGTTTTACCTCGTGATTGGGAAGAAAATAAACTTATCATGCTTAAAGCTGAGAGAATCTATGCCGAACTTCTTGGTCAGGATAGAGAATTTGTAGGAATTAGTATTGATAAATTCAGAGCAGTTTTAGATACCCAGGATAAAGATAAGATCAATGAGGAAAGAAAGAAACTTGAAAATGTTCTTTCTCAGTATGAATAAGATTATCTTACGTTAGGATAAAGGAGTTAAGGATTAGTCGTGGCTACGTGGGGCACCCGAGGTCTTAGAGGATCAACCTTAGAAGATCTTATAAATTCAACAAATGAATATTACAGAAGAAATGGGCTTTGTCTTGTACAGAAGATTCCGACTCCTATTACTCCCGTAAGGTTTGATAAAGAGAAAAGAAAGATAACGGAAGGATATTTTGAGAAGGATTCAACGGTAGATTATATCGGAGTAGTCCAGGGTATACCTGTTTGTTTTGATGCTAAAGAATCAAAGACAGATACATTTTCCCTTCAGAATATTCATGAACATCAGGTTAGATTTATGGAGGATTTTGAGAAACAGGGTGGAATATCTTTTCTCATTATCCTTTTTACCACCAGAAATGATCTTTATTATATGCCTTTTAAGGAATTAAAGACTTATCTGGATAGAGTGGCTGATGGTCATCCCAAGAATTTTAAGTATGAAGAATTGTCTGATGACTTTTTCTTAAAAAAGAACGGACCGGCTTTAGTTCCATATTTAGAGGGGATGAACCTGGATCTAAACTTAAGAGATAAGGATGAATAGGATGAATAAATTCTATTCGAAAATCTGTTCGATTTTTGCTTGACAATCGAACGGATGTGCGGTAATATTGAACCATAGAAAGGAACGAACAAGTGTTCGCTAGGGAGGTTTCAATATGAGCAGAGCAGATTTAGTTAGAAAAGAACAGAGAAATAAAGATAAAAGAAATAAAGAAATCAGAAGCAAGGTACGTAATCTTATAATTTCCGTTACAGTTATTCTTTCAATCGTGGTTTTATTAGGAAGCCAGAAGAATAATTATGTTAATGACGCAGAGGCTCATGCTGATATTGAAAAATGTTATACAAGCATTGAGATCATGCCTGGGGATACTCTCTGGGGTATTGCTGAAAGATATTCAGAGTCATATTGCTCAATAAATGATTACATATCTGAAGTTAAGAGTGCCAATAATTTAACATCAGATGATATTACTGCAGGTGGATATCTGGTTATCCCGGTATATAGATAAATAGGTGAGCTCCTGCATAATATTATGCGGATCTTATATACATTTTATAATCATCTTTCTTCGGACCTTTGGTATTATTCCCAGATACCAAAGGTCTTTTTTATTTGAGAAATCAGACATATTATGATAAAATAAATCGGTTATAGATCATATAAAGTAAAGGGATTATTTATGGAACAGATTAGACTCGACGAATTAAATGAAGAGAAAGTACCTGTCACAGAACCAGAAAGACAGGAATATTATATCAACCTGCTTAAGAATTATATTGATCAGTGTAAAAAAGAAGGGAAAACTCTTACTTACTGTGTACAGACCTTCGGTTGCCAGATGAATGCACATGATTCAGAGCGTTTAGAGGGTATCCTTGAGAAGATAGGATTTGTTCAGGCTGAAACTGAAGATGCAGATGTAGTTCTTTATAATACATGTACAGTAAGAGAGAATGCTAATAAGAAATTATTTGGACATTTAGGTCATCTTAAGAATAAGAAGCAGAAGAATAAGGATATGCTTATCGGTATCTGTGGCTGCATGATGCAACAGAAAGAAAATGTTGATTTTATTGAAAAAAGCTACAAATATGTGGACCTTGTATTTGGAACATTTAATACATATAAATTAGCGGAATTGATCGCTGATAGGCTTATGACAGGTAAGCAGGTTATTGAAGTTCTTCCTCAGCCAAATAAAAATGTTGAGAATCTTCCTCAGAAGAGAAAATACAAGTTTAAGTCAGGCGTAAATATTATGTATGGATGTAATAATTTCTGTACATATTGTATCGTTCCATATGTAAGAGGACGTGAAAGAAGCCGTGTTCCAGAAGAGATTATGGCTGAGATCAAATGTCTTCGTGATGATGGTGTAAAAGAAATAATGCTTCTTGGCCAGAATGTTAATTCCTATGGAACAAATTATATGGGCGAAAGCGAGATTCTTAAGGAAAACCCATCTTACGATTTCCCGGATCTTTTAAGAGACGTTTGTAAGATTGATGGAATTGAAAGAGTCAGATTTATGACAAGTAATCCAAAGGATCTTTCAGATAAGCTTATTCAGGTCATAAAGGAAAATAAGAAGATCTGCAGACATATCCATCTTCCTGTTCAGTCAGGTTCCAGCAGACTTCTTAAGGCGATGAACAGAAAATATACAAAGGAGCATTATCTTGCTCTTGTTGAAAAGATAAGAAAAGAACTTCCTGATATTTCACTTACTACAGATATCATGGTAGGTTTCCCAGGGGAAACAGAAGAAGATTTCCTTGATACCATGGATGTAGTTAAAAAGGCTGAATATGATCAGGCGTTTACATTTATTTATTCCATTAGAACCGGAACACCGGCTGCAACCATGGAACAGGTTCCGGAAGAGGTAGTTAAAGAAAGATTTGACAGACTCCTTAAATTAGTACAGGATATTGCAGCAAAACGTTCCAGCAGATTCGAAGGAATGGTAAAGGACGTTTTAGTTGAAGAAAAGGATGAACATGAAGAAGGTTATCTTACAGGTAGAATGGATAACAATATCACAGTTCATTTTAAGGGTGATGAAGAGCTTATTGGCAGTATCGTAAATGTGAAATTAACAGAAGCCAAGGGATTTTACTATATTGGTGAATTGGCAGAATAAGAATAGAGGTATAAAGCGTGGCACAGGAAAAAATGTCACCTATGATGGTGCATTATCTAAAAACAAAAGAAGAATATAAAGATTCAATACTTTTTTACAGACTTGGTGATTTTTACGAAATGTTCTTTGATGATGCCATTCTTGTATCAAAAGAACTTGAACTTACCCTTACAGGCAGGGATTGTGGACTTAGTGAGAGGGCTCCTATGTGTGGGATCCCTTTTCATGCTGCCAATGTATATATAAGTAAACTTATAGCAAAAGGGTATAAGGTAGCAATATGCGAGCAGGTGGAAGATCCAAAGCTTGCAAAAGGACTTGTGGAGAGAAAGGTTATAAAGATAGTTACTCCTGGTACTAATATGGCACCAGAAGCTCTTGATGAAGAGAAAAATAATTATCTTATGTGTATTTCATTTTCAGGTATCAGCTATGGAATAGCTGTAACTGATATTTCTACAGGGGAATTTAGTACCACTTTCTTAGATAACGGAAATAAGGTTATTGATGAGATCAATAAATTCGAACCTAGTGAGATCATAATTCAAAAATCATTTAATGAATCAGGAACTGATATAAAAGAGCTTACAGAAAAACTCTCAATAAGTGTAAGCGAAGCTCCTGATTATTATTTCGATTACGATTCCTGCCAGAAGATAATTGAGAGATATTTAAAGGTATCATCACTTGAAGGCCTGGGTCTGCATGATTTTAATGATACTGTTATAGCAAGTGGAGCTCTTCTTAAATATATTGAAGAGACTCAGATGTCAGCATTAAATCAGATCAATTTTATTAATTTATATTTTGTTAATCAGTACATGGTAATAGATTCTTCCACCAGAAGAAATCTTGAATTAACTGAAACTATGAGAGAAAAAGCTAAGCGTGGCTCACTGCTTTGGGTGCTTGATAAGACCAAAACTGCCATGGGTGCCCGTAAGCTTAGAAAATTTGTGGATCAGCCGCTGCTTTCAAAGGAGAAGATCCTTGATAGATATGATGCCATTGAAGCATTAAATAATGACCTTATGACAAGAGATGAAATGAGAGAATATCTCGGGGCCATTTATGATCTTGAAAGATTAATGACAAGGATTTCAATTAAGACAGCTAATCCAAGGGATCTGCTTTCTTTTAAGAACAGTCTTAAATATCTGCCATATATTAAGGATCTTATCAGAAATCTCAAGGGAAATATATTTAAGAATATTTATGAAGATTATGATGATCTAAATGATATTTATGAAACCCTTGAAGCTGCCATAAGTGAAGATGCACCTCTTACCATTAAAGAGGGTGGAATTTTTAAGGACGGCTTCAGTAAACAGATTGATGATTTTAAGCTTCGTAAGGCAAATTCCAAGAACCTGCTTGCTGAGTTAGAAGAAAAAGAAAGACAGAATTCTGGAATTAAAAATCTTAAGATTAAATTCAATAAGGTATTTGGATATTATTTTGAAGTAACCAATTCTAATAAAGATATGGTTCCTGATTATTTTATCAGAAAGCAGACACTTGCAAATGCTGAAAGATTTACTACAGCAGAATTAAATGATCTTTCAGATGAGATCCTTAATGCTGAAGATAAATTATTTGCCCTTGAATATGAAGTCTATACAGAACTTAGAGATGATATTGCTGCTAAAACTGTTAGAGTTCAGAAGATGGCAGAATATATAGCTGAAATTGATGCTTTGGCTTCATTATCCTATGTAGCAGTAAAGAATCATTATGTAAGACCAGAAATTAATGATAATGGTGTGATTGATATTAAAGACGGTCGTCACCCGGTTGTTGAATTAGTAACAGGAGATGACAGCTTTATTCCCAATGATACCTTCCTTGATAATCAGGGCAACAGAATATCAATAATCACTGGACCTAATATGGCTGGTAAATCTACTTATATGAGACAGACTGCTATAATCACTTTAATGGCACAGGTTGGTTCATTTGTACCGGCGGCCTCTGCATCTATCTGCCTTTGCGACAGGATATTTACACGTGTTGGAGCAAGTGATGATCTAGCCCAGGGCCAGTCAACATTTATGGTTGAAATGAGTGAGGTAGCTAATATCCTTAGAAATGCTACTAAAGACTCTCTTATCATCTTAGATGAGATAGGTCGTGGAACTTCAACCTTTGATGGACTTTCAATAGCCTGGGCAGTGGTAGAATATATCGCTGATAATGATATTTTGGGAGCAAAAACCTTATTTGCAACTCACTATCATGAGCTTACAGAATTGGAAGGAAAGTTATCCTCTGTGAATAACTACTGTATCGCAATAAAGCAGGACAGGGATTCTATCGTATTCCTTCGTAAGATAATAAAGGGCGGAGCTGATAGATCCTATGGTATTGAAGTTGCAAAACTTGCAGGAGTTCCGGAGATAGTTATAAATAGAGCAAGAGAGATTTCTGCTTTACTTGAAGAGGAAGATATAACCGGAAATGCTAAGAATATAGAAGTTAAATCTCTTAAAAATAAAGAAAAGAATAAAAAAGAAGAAGATGGACAGCTTTCATTATTTGCTAGTCCTGAGGAATTATCTATTACAGCTGAGATAAAAGCTATGGATCTTAATAATATGACACCGGTTAAGGCTATGCTTTATCTTTCAGAACTTAAAGAAAGGCTTAAGTAAATGATCAATGTACTTGACCAGAGTACCATCGACAAGATCGCTGCAGGTGAAGTAATCGAGCGACCAATGTCGATCGTAAAAGAACTTGTTGAAAATTCAATAGATGCAGGAGCCACTAAGATCACTGTTGAGATTAAAGATGGCGGAACTAGCTTTATCCGTGTAACTGATAATGGTTCAGGTATTGAAAAAGATGATGTTAAAAAAGCGTATCTTAGCCACGCCACATCAAAGCTTAATACAGCTGAGGATCTTATAGGTATAGGAACCCTTGGCTTTAGAGGTGAAGCTCTTTCTACCATTGCAGCTGTTACACAGACTGAAATGATAACTAAAACTGCAGATTCTTTAGTGGGTCTTAAGTACGTAATAGAAGGTGGTAAGGAAATTGAATTTAAGGAAATAGGTGCTCCTAAGGGAACAACAATTATAGCTAAAAATATTTTCTATAATACCCCTGTAAGGCTTAAATTCCTTAAATCCAATATGACTGAAGGTTCATATATAAATGACCTTATCAGCCATATTGCCATGTCTCACCCGGAAGTATCCATGACTCTTATCTCCAATGGTAAGACCATAATAGATACTACAGGTAACGATAATATTAAAGAAACTATCTATAAGCTTTATGGAAGAGAAATAGCTTCAAGCCTTCTTCCTGCAGATTATAGTGAAGGCAGGATCCATATTCATGGATACGTTGGAAAGCCATTTCTTGCCAGAGGAAACAGGGGCTTTGAGAATTATTTCGTAAATGGAAGATATATAAAGAGTCCTATAATCAATAGAGCTATAGAAGAAGCTTATAAAACATATATAATGCAGCATAAATTTCCGTTTACAGTGCTCTTTATAGATATTCCTAAAGAGGAATGTGATGTAAATATACATCCGGCTAAAAGAGAATTTAAATATGGAAATGAAAAAGAGCTGTTCTCTGCAGTTTATCATGCAGTAGCTTCAGGCCTTGCCAATAAAGAAATGATCCCTAATGCTGAAGTGGATTATGGAACAAGAGATAAGCACTATAAAGTAAGACCTGATGTGACTGAAGAAAAGAAAGAAATAAAGACAGAGATTAGACCGGTTGAAAGACCGGTAGAAAGGCAAGTTGAAAGGTCAGTAGAAAGACCAGTAGAAAAGTCAGTAGAAAGACCGGCAGAAAAGGTAGAGATACCAAGACCTAAAAAATCCGCTTCTTCATATAATATCCTGGAATCTTTACTTCCAGAATCCTTTAGAAAAAAGCTTATGGAAGAAGAGACCAGGCCTTCTTATGAAACTGAAACAAAGCCTGAGGCTAATGTGACTCCTGAGCCGGAAGTAAAGGAAGAAGAAAAAGAAGATATCATAGAAGAAACTCCTAAGTATGAATTTAAGCAGGAGACTTTAACAAGTTCCGGATATTTAGAACCGGAAGCTTTTAAGAAACATACTATAATCGGACAGGTTTTTAAGACTTACTGGATATCTGAATTTGATAATTCTCTTTATATAATGGATCAGCATGCAGCTCATGAAAAGCTTAATTATGAAACATTTTTAAAGGAATTTAAGGAAAGAGAAGTAGTAAGCCAGTCTCTTTATCCTCCAATGATCATCAACCTTTCAGCCGCTGAAAAGGCAGCTGTAATGGAGAATGAAGAATTGTTCCAAAAGACCGGCTTTGATCTTGAAGATTTCGGCGGAAATGATGTTAAGATCAGTGCAGTGCCTGTTAATTTAGAAGGCTTATCAGGAAAAGAGATCTTCCTTGAATTTGCTGATTACCTTTCAAAGGGTGTATCTGGAGTTACAGAGGATATATTTGTCCATAAGATTGCTACAATGGGATGTAAAGCGGCTATAAAAGGAAATCAAAAGATTTCTTTAATGGAAGCACAGCAGCTTATTGAAAAACTTATGACTCTTGATAATCCTTATACTTGTCCTCATGGACGACCAACGATAATTAAGATCACAAAAGAAGATCTGGAGAAAAAATTTAAGAGGATCGTTGAATGAAACCAGTAATAGTACTTACAGGACCTACTGCAGTCGGAAAAACAGATCTTTCTATCAAACTGGCTAAATTAGTAAATGGAGAGATCATTTCTGCTGATTCCATGCAGGTCTATAAAGAAATGAATATAGGAACCGCAAAGATCACAGCAAAAGAAATGCAGGGTGTAAGGCATCATCTGATAGATATATTAGAACCGGATGAGGATTTTAATGTAGCTTTATTTACTGAGCTGGCCACAGATGCTGCAAAAAATATCCATGACAGAGGTAAGATCCCTGTTGTTGCTGGTGGAACAGGCTTTTATATTCAGGCGTTTTTAAAAGGTGTTAATTTTAATGATGAACCTGAAAATGAAAAGGAACGCCTTAGGTTAGAAAAAATAGCAGAATCAGAAGAGGGAAGAAAACAGTTATATGATGAACTCGCCCTTGTGGATCCTGAAGCTGCAAAAAAGATACATCCAAATAACATTAAACGAGTGATCAGAGCTCTATCATTTTATAAATTAAATGGAAATAAAATTTCAGAGCATAATGATACAGAGAAGGAAAAGCCTTCAAGATATAATTCTTGTTATTTTGTTCTTACTATGGACCGAGAGAAGTTATATCAGCGTATTGAAAAAAGAATTGATATAATGGTTGAGGCTGGTCTTATTGAGGAAGTAAAAAGACTGTATGACAGGGGACTTACAGAAGAAAATATTTCCATGCAGGGTATTGGTTACAAAGAAATACTTGAATATATAAAGGGAAATGTTACAAAAGAGGAAGCTCTTTATAATCTTCGTCTTAATACAAGACATTTTGCTAAAAGGCAGCTTACATGGTTTAGACATGAGAAAGATGCCATCATCATAAATAAAGATGAATTTAAAAATGATGATGAAATACTTCTGTATATGGAAAAAATCTTAAGATCGAAAGGAATTATTGATTAATGAGTAATGCATTAAAAGAGTATTACATGTCTCTTGGAATTGATGAAAAAGTATATGATTATTGCAACGAAGTAGAAGAAGGTCTTAAAGAAAGATTTGAAAAAATAGATAAGATCGCTGAACAGAATCAGATTAAAGTAATAAAGGCTATGCAGAAAGCAAGACTTGCTGAAGAACATCTCTATGGTTCTACAGGTTATGGATATAATGATTCAGGTCGTGATGCACTTGAGATAATCTATTCAGAAGTATTCCATACAGAGGATGCCCTTGTTAGACAGCAGATCACTTGCGGAACTCATGCCCTTACAATTGCTCTTGCTGGTAATACAAGACCAGGAGATGAGATCCTTTCAATTGCTGGAAAAGTATATGATACTCTTCAGGGAGTTATCGGTGTAAGAGAAGAAAAAGGAAGTCTTAAAGAATTCGGTATCACCTATGATCAGGTGGATCTTTTAGAAGACGGAAGCTTTGACTTTGAAAATATTAAAAAGAAGATCAAACCAAACACAAAGCTGATTGAAATTCAGCGTTCAAAGGGATATGACACACGTCCAACCCTATCAGTAGATCAGATTGGAGAAGCAATTAAATTCGTTAAATCCATTAAAGAAGATGTTATCGTTATGGTAGATAACTGTTATGGAGAATTTGTTGAATTAAAGGAGCCAACTGATGTTGGGGCTGATCTTTGTGTTGGTTCACTTATAAAGAATCCGGGAGGCGGCCTTGCACCTCTGGGTGGTTATATAGTAGGAAGAAAAGATCTGATAGAAAACTGTGCCATAAGACTTACAACACCAGGTCTTGCTAAAGAAGTTGGTGCAACTCTTGGTCTTACAAGACAGTTTACTCAGGGGCTTTTCCTTGCTCCAACAGTAACTGCCGCTGCACTTAAGGGTGCGATCTTTGCTGCCAATATATATGAAAAGCTTGGATATAAAGCTATTCCAAATGCTACAGAAGAAAGACATGACATTATTGAATGTATTGAATTTAATGATAAAGATATAATGTGTGCATTTGCAGAAGGAATTCAGGCAGCGGCTCCTGTTGACAGCTTTGTTAAGCCTATTCCATGGGCAATGCCGGGCTATGACTGTGATGTTATCATGGCTGCTGGAGCATTTGTATCAGGTTCATCTATTGAACTTTCAGCAGATGGCCCTGTTAAAGAGCCTTATGCTATATATTTCCAGGGAGGACTTACCTATCCTCATGCAAAGCTGG
The DNA here is from genome assembly GCA_017420535.1 of Eubacterium sp. Taxonomy (GTDB): domain Bacteria; phylum Bacillota; class Clostridia; order Lachnospirales; family Lachnospiraceae; genus Eubacterium_Q. Next base: position 61,566 of record JAFOIV010000068.1, read on the forward strand.
GAATAATCTATTCATTACAGAAAATTGTAGAAAAAAAGCTTATCAAATGGTAAGCTTTTAAGATATCATATTAAACTCCCGAAGAGGCGCAAAAGATAAGGGAGGTTTTATATGAATAATTTAAGAGTCGTTGATATGGCTGATAATGAAAAGCCTGTTGAAAAAGCTTTGATGTATGGCATTGATAGTCTCAGTGATGCTGAGCTGCTGGCCATAATAATAAAGTGTGGAACTAAAGAACATAGTGCTATACAACTAGCCCAGCTGATACTTAATAAAGACCCTGTATATAAGGGGATAGTTGGGCTTAATTATCTTTCATTAGATGACCTTACCAGCATACCTGGTATTGGGAAAATGAAAGCGGCCCAGATTATAGCTTTGACAGAAATCTCAAGAAGGATGAGCCGTAACAGTTTTAAAGACAGCCTTAAACTGAAGGATCCTAAAAGTATAGCTGATTATTATATGGAAAAGGTCAGATACCTTACAAGAGAAAAAGTATATGTTCTATATTTATCCAGTGCCCTGAATCTTCTTAGTGAAGAACAGATTTCTGAAGGCACAATTGACAGATCTCTGGTTTCAGCAGGAGAAGTGTTTAAGAAGGCATTAAGATTAAATGCTTCCTGTATCATTTTAATTCATAATCATCCATCAGGTGACCCAACCCCAAGCGAAGCGGACATCAGTGTAACAAAAAAGCTGATAAAAACCGGGGAAATGCTGGGGATTAGAGTAGTTGATCATATCATCATAGGTGATAAAAAATATTTTAGTATAGCCGAAAGAGGGTACATAAATGAAAATTGATTACAAGAAAGATCTACACCCAAAATATCTGCTTTTGACTTTATCAGTCATTTGTGTGATTCTTATCATTCTTTCCGTGTTTATGAAGAATTCACTGGCACCTATCAGAAATGCAGCTTCAAGTATAATCAATCCACTTCAAAAAGGCGTAAATGAGATTGGCCTCTGGGTGGAAGATAAGTTAGAAATCTTTGGAAATATTAAAGATCTTAAAGAAGAAAATCAGAGATTAAAAGAAGAGAATAAAGTAAATGAAGAAAAGCTTGCCAGAAATGAAGCAGAGCTTACAGAACTTCAGGATTTAAGAGATCTTTATAATCTTGATAAGATGTATCCTGAATATAATAAGATAGCTGCAAGAGTTTTCTCAGTAAATGTTTCAGGCTGGTTTGCGGAATTCTATATTGATAAAGGCTTAAATGACGGAGTATATGAAGATTGTAATGTGCTTTCAGATAGTGGCCTTATCGGTATAGTAGAAGAATCATATGCAGATTATTCAAAAGTCAGAGCTATAATCGATGATCATTCAAAGATCACAGCAGAAATAGGTTCTAAGGGTTCACTTTGCACTGTTGAAGGAAGTCTTAAGACTATGGATGATGGATATATCTATGCAAGAAACATAGATAAAAATGCTGGTATTAAGGAAGGTGACAGAGTAATAACCTCAAGCGTATCAGACAGATACCTTTATGGACTTACTATTGGCTATGTCACTGAGATTAAAGACGATACAAATAACCTTACAAAGACAGCTAAGATTACACCAGCTGAAAACTTTAATGATATTAAAGATGTCCTTGTAATAACAGATAGAAAAAAGAAAGTGTCATATTAATGAGACGAGTAATAACCTTATTCTTCCTGATAATAATTACATTTCTGATACAGACTACGCTATTTTCATTTCATGATGTTACTGGAATAGCGCCTAATTTATTGCTTATAATGACAATGTCATTTGGTATCTTACGTGGCAGACGAGAAGGGCTTCTTATAGGTTTCTTTTCAGGTCTTCTGTTTGACTTGTTATATAACGAAATATTAGGACCTTATGCTTTTATTTTCATGGTGATTGGTTACGTAAATGGCTTTTTCCATAAGACATTCCTTATGGAAGACGTTTTACTTCCGGTACTTATCGTGTCAGTAGACCAGTTTGTTTTAGATTTTTTAATTTATCTGGCTTCATTCTTATTAAGATACAGAACAGAATTTACTTATTATTTTAAACACATCATTTTGCCTCAGGTTCTTTATACAGCAGTTGTTACTGCTATTATTTACAGAGGCTATGTATTGATTAACAGATATTTAAAGAAAAAGGCACAAAATAAATGAAAATGATCAAGGAATTCCTCGAATATTTAAGAGGTCTTATAAAAGAATATTTAACTAGTCGAATATTTCCTTTGACTATTCTTATGATAGTTCTCTTCAGCCTGCTGGTTTTCAGACTTTTCAAGCTGCAGATAAAAGAGGGTGATTCATATAATGACAGTCTTACTGTCCGTACAGAGAAAACACTTAGTATCCCTGCCATAAGAGGAAAGATCTATGATGTAAATGGTAAGCTTCTTGCCTATAACAAGATAACTTATTCCCTTACTTTTGGAAATGATCAGAGACTTTCTGATGCGTCAGAGGAAAAAGATGTTTCAGAAAACATACTGAAAAATCAGGTTCTTTCAGATACCATAAAAATCCTTAATGCTAATGGCGATAAATTAGATATCGATTTTGAGATAGGTTATAAGAATGGAATTTATTTCTTTAATATTTCCGGAGACGAGAAATTAAGATTCCTTAGAGATGTTTATGCTGCTGATTCAGTAAAAGATCTTAAGGATGAAGAAAGAAATGCTTCAGCAGAAGATGTTATCAAATATCTTACAGAACTCTTTGAGGTTTCTGATTCTTATGATCAGTTAATGGCCTATGAGATAATAGCCTGCCGATATAAATTATGGCTCAACAGATTTAAGCAGTATGTCCCTGTAAATATTGCCAGTGACATTTCAGAGAAATCAAGAGCAGCTATTGAGGAGAATCAGGATTCATTATTTGGAATGAATATCTCGGTAAAATCTCAGAGAATCTATAATGATCCTGTATACTTCTCAAATATTATCGGTTATGTGGGAGATGCCTCAAGCGATGATATAGAATACTTTAATTCAAAGATAAATGGCAATGCTTATTCAGAAACCAGTGTTGTAGGTAAGATGGGAGTTGAAAGAGTATTTGAGACAGATCTTCAGGGAATTGAAGGTGAAGAAACTCTCTACGTAGATAATCTTGGTAAAGTACTTGAAACAAAGAAGAGTACATCAGCTATTGCCGGAAATGACATTTACCTTACTATAGATGCTGATCTTACAAAGTATTGTTATGACATGTTAGAGAAGGAGATTGCATCAATCCTTCTTAGACATATCGAAAATATTGCATATCCACCAGATGATAATAAAGATAATGTGATAGCTATTACTGATGTATATGCTGCATTGTTCAGCAATAATCAGATTAATATTGAAGATATGGCTTCACCTACAGCATCTGAACATGAAAAAAATGTTTATGCAACATTTCAGAGTGGTAAAAAAGATACCATTGATTCGATAAATAAGCTTCTTACTGATGATCCTGAGATAAACAATAATCTTTCAAAAACTTACCAGGCTTATATGGAATATATCTGTGAATTACTGGGAAGAGAAGGGCTTTATAACAGATCCCTTGTAAATGAAGACTCAAAGGAATTTAATGATTATGTTAATGGTAATTCAAGTCTTAAGTCATTTCTTCAATACCTTATAAGTGTTGAGGCAATTGATGTATCTTCAATTGAAGAGCAGGATAAATATTATGATTCAGATGAGATCTATAATATCCTTGTAGACTATATCGTTAAATATCTGGATAAGGATGAAACCTTTGGAGATGATGTGATCACAAGCCTTATAAGAGAAGGAAACATCTCTGGAGATGATGTTGTAAATTTATTATATGAGCAGAAGGTCCTTACAGAAGACGGTGACCAGGAATATGCATCATTTAAAAATGGAGAATTCGGCGCTTATTCATTCGTAATAAAGAAGATAACAAAGTTAGATATTACCCCTGCAATGCTTGCCCTTTCACCTTGTTCCGGATCTGTCATAGTTACTGATCCAAAGAATGGTGAAATTAGAGCATTGGTAAGTTATCCTGGTTTTGATAATAACAAACTGACTAACCAGATTGACTCAGCTTATTACTCAAAATTATTAAAGGATAAGACTGCGCCTTTCTATAATAAGGCCACCATGATGAGAACAGCACCTGGTTCAACTTTTAAGATCGTATCAACTGTTGCAGGTGTTAATGAAAATGTTCTTGGTATTGATGAAGAGATAAAGGACATGGGTATCTTCGATAAGGTATATACAAAGCCTAGATGCTGGATCTATGCATCTGGTGGAGCAACCCATGGTACTCTTACAATTCCATATGCTATTGATAATTCCTGTAACTATTTTTATTACGAAGTAGGTTACAGACTTGCCAGTGTTTCAGGTACATATGATGATAGCGTGGGACTTGCCAAGATCAACAAATATGCCACAGAATTTGGACTTGATTCCACAAGCGGAATTGAATTAGATGAAATATCACCTAATCTTTCAGATAATGATGCGGTTACAACAGCAATCGGTCAGGGACATAATCTTTATGCACCGGTTCAGCTGGCCAGATATGCAACCACTATCGCTAATAGCGGAACTGCCTATAATCTTACTTTATTAAGTAAAGTTACAGATTATGAAGGACAGCTTATACGTGAAGGTACTCACACAGTTCATTCTGAAGTAAATGTTTCGGATCAATTGTGGAATGCTATTCATCAGGGTATGCGACTGGTAGTAACAGATGACTTAAAGTCAACTGAAATAATAAACGGTATTAAGGTAGAAGTAGCAGGAAAGACTGGTACAGCTCAGGAAAGTGAAGATAAGCCTGAACATGGTCTTTTCATTTCCTATGCTCCTTATTCAAATCCGGAAGTTTCTGTAACAACTGTAATCCAGAATGGTTATAATTCTGCCAATGCAGCGGAACTTACAGGATTTATCTATGCATATTTATATGATAAAGATGCTCTTACCCGTTACTCTATAAATGGTAATGGTAAGTTATCTGACTAACATTTTTTTACTGGCTTAATTTGAGGAAATATATGTTTAAGAAATATAAATTGAGAAATTACAATTTCATGCTTCTTATTTTAGTTATAGCTGCAATGATCGTGGGAGTTGTTGCCATAAATGCAGCTGATAGCTCCTATACACAGAAACAGGCTATTGGTGTAGTTGGCGCAGTATTTATAATGGTATTCGTTTCATTTATAGATTATCATTTTGTATGCCGTTTCTTTATACCACTTTATATTTTAAGTGATCTGCTTCTTGTGGCGGTGCTTATGTTCGGTGACGGTGCTAATAATGCGGTAAGATGGTTTACTATAGGCGGAATTACTTTCCAGCCATCAGAGCTTACTAAGGTCATAATGATAGTATTTATGGCACAGGTACTGAGTAAATTTAAAGAAAAAGAAGCTATTAATACCTTTAGATGTATAGCCTTATTCCTTATATCCATAGGTATTCCCATTTTTCTTATATATAAGCAGCCGGATCTTTCCACAACACTTTGTTTTACAGCTGTTATGTTTATCATGCTTTATCTTTCAGGATTAAGCTATAAGATAATGGGAGTTGCACTGCTGATTTTAGTTCCTGTAACCGGAACATTTATATGGTATATACAGCAACCTAACCAGAAGCTTTTATATGCCCATCAGGTTCAGCGTATCCTTTCATTTATCTATCCGGCTAAGTATGCAGAAGAAAATATTCAGCAGCTTAATTCCGTCATGGCTATTGGTTCAGGAAAGTTAGGCGGAAAGGGACTTTTATTACAGGAATCAAAGTCCACAGTTGCATCATCAAAATTAGTATCAGAACAGCAGACTGACTTTATTTTCTCAATAATAGGAGAGGCTGCAGGTTTTATTGGAAGTGTAATTGTTATTGGACTAATTCTTCTTATAGTGTTACAATGTATACGAATAGCTAGGCGTTCCAAAGATACCTGTGGGATGCTCCTTAGTGGAGGTGCTGCAGGTTTAATAGGATTTCAGTCCTTCATCAATATTGCTGTTGCGACTGCTTTTATTCCAAATACCGGCATTCCGCTGCCATTTATAAGTTACGGACTTACGTCCTTACTTACAATTGCAATCCTAGTTGGAATAGTACTAAATATAAGCTTGCAGAAAAAACAATTTTAGGAGGTATTTGACTACATGAATATTGTACTTATTGCACATGATCCAAAGAAGAAATTAATGCAGAACTTCTGCATTGCATACAGAGGCATCTTAAAGAATCATAATCTTTTTGCAACATCTACAACAGGAAGACTTGTAGAGGAAGCTTCAGGTCTCCAGGTTCATAAATTCCTTGCAGGACATCTTGGTGGTGTTCAGCAGATTGCTACTCAGATTGAGAGTAATCAGATGGATTTAGTTATCTTCCTTCGTAATCCAATGGATCATATCACACCAGATAATGATTTCCTTAATATTTCAACACTTTGTGATATTCATAATATTCCGCTTGCTTCAAATCTTGCTTCTGCTGAATTAATGATCAAATCCCTTGAAAGAGGTGATCTTGACTGGAGAGATTTGTATAAGCATTAATGAAGATTATAAAGGGGATGAATTTTGAGATACGGACTCTTATATATGGGGATTCTTGTTATTGCAGCAATCCTCACGATTTCAATCTGCTATAAAAAGAATCAGATCTTTAGTGATGGATATAACAGTTCAATTTCTGTAACCTCCGATTCTGATTCAGATGTGAGAAGACCTTCTTTATATGGCTTCTCCAGAAATAGAGCATCAGTAGGCTTAAATGAAGAGATAAATGTCAAAAATTTTGAAGGTACTTACTGTGCTTTAATGATAAATAATGAAACCAATGAAGTCATTGTTAGTCATAATGCCAACAAAAGGATTTATCCTGCCAGTATGACTAAACTTATGACTTCTATTCTTGTGGCTGATGCAATAGAAAGCGGAAAGATCAGCCTTGATGATGAAGTTACCATTACTCATGATATAACATTTAGAGAAGATGGTGCTATGAAAAGTGATCTTACAAAAGGATGTAAGATTACTGTAAGAAACCTGCTTTCAGGACTTATGATCTGTTCTTATAATGATTACTGTGTCATTTTAGGAGAACTTGTAGCTGGGGATCTGCCAACATTTATTCAGATGATGAATAACAAGGCTCACGATATTGGAGCAACTAATTCACATTTTATGAATCCTCATGGTCTTGATGAGCACGGACACTATGTTACAGCTTATGATATGTATCTTATTATAAATGAGGCTGAAAGGCATGAGATACTTAGAGAGATAGATCAGTATAAGACATATACTTATTCATATATTGATTCATATGGTGATAAGGTTGAAGAAACCATAACTCCTACCAATGAATTTTTATCAGAAAAGTCAACTCTTCCTTCTAATATTCAGATAGAAGCCTGGAAGACTGGTACAACAGGAGGAGCAGGACATTGTCTTTCTATGATCTGTAAAATTAATGGAGTCAGTTATTCATTTGTATGTTGTGATGGGGAGTCTACAGAAAACCTTTATAATGCATATTCACAGATGTTTAATATGGCTAAGTAAACAGGGGAAATCATGAAATCTAGCAATAATAAAGTAACGTCAATTACCAAAAAGGTAAAATTTAATGCAGCTTCTATATTATTTGTTGTTATTTTATTTTATATAGTTGCCCAGATGGTAATGTCATTAAATAAACATCCAATAACGACTTATAAAGTAAGCTCATCGGATGTTAATGATAATATAAATTGTACAGGAATCGCTCTTAGAACTGAGACTTTGATAAAGGCAGATAAGAACGGATATCTGGTGTATTTCTTAAGAGATAATGATAAGGTGGCAAAAGGTGGTGCTGTATGTACTGTAGATGAAACAGGAACTATAGTATCAACTATATCCGATACTAAAACCTCATCCGAGACAGTTTTTAGTTCCAGTGATTATCTTTCAGTAAGAAGCACTATAGATACATTTAAAGATTCCTATTCAGATTCAAATTTTTCATCAGTATATAATTTTGAAGCCACAATTCAGGGAAAAGTTCTTGAGCTTTCCAATGAGATTATGATGAAGAATTATAATGGTCAGACAGATGCAGTAAAGAATGGAGTATCCAACATGACATCTCCAGAAAGTGGAATTGTTTTATTCTACACCGATGGATATGAAAATTATACTCCAGATACTTTACCAGATGATGCATTTTCAATCACTAACTATAAGAAGAAAGCCTATAAGTCCGGAGATATTGTAAATTCCGGAGATATTGTATATAAGCTTGTTACAGATGAGAAATGGAATCTGGTATGTAATCTTACATTTGAACAGGCAAATTCAATCCTTGAAAAGTCTAATCAGAGTACCAGCCAGTCAAGGATCACATTTAAGATAAACAATTCTGATTTTGATATTACAACAAATTATGATTTGATCCAGAAGAAGGATGGTTATTATCTTGTACTTCCAATATCTAAATATCTTATAGATTATGCGGATGAGAGATTTTTAAATGTAAGTATCAAACTTAATGCCTATGATGGACTTAAGGTTCCTAATAAGTCTATTGTAAAGAAGGAAGCTTATAAGATTCCTAAGGAATATTTCACCAGAGGTGGAGATGAATCCGAGACAAATAAGCTTCAGGTATACAGGTTGGATCAGGATGGAAATAAGCAGGCTGTTCAGTTAGAGCCTAATATCCTTCAATCTGATGATAAATTTTACGTGGTAGATAAAGGTATCTTCAAGGAAGGGGATGCTATAATCCTTATGGATTCCAGTGAGACAGTAGTTCCTGAAGCCCTTGAGAGAATCGATGTTCAAGGTGTATATCTTGCCAATAAAGGTTATGCTGAATTTAATAGAGTAACCATTGTAAATGAAGGTGAAGAATTCACCATGATACAGCGTGGCGAAAATATTAATGAATATGACAATATTGTAATGGATGCTTCTGAGGTTACTGATTATCAGAAGTTGTTCTAGCTTAAAAGTTTTGAAGGGAAGCGGTAAAGTGATTACAGATAACTATAAAGAAGTTGAAGCAAATGTGATAGAGGCTTGTAAAAAAGCTGGCAGAGATCCTAAAGAAGTCCTTCTTATTGCAGTTAGTAAGACAAAGCCTTTATCTGATATCGAAGAACTGATAAAGATCGGCGTTAAGGATTTTGGTGAGAATAAACCTCAGGAACTTAAGGCCAAGTTCGAAGATGTATCAACCCCTGTTAACTTCCATCAGATAGGCCATCTTCAGACAAATAAGATCAAATATATCATTGATAAGGCAGTACTTATTCACTCTGTTGATTCATTTCATTTGGCTGAAGCTATTGAGAAAGAGGCAGCTAAACGTGATATGATCGCCAATGTTCTTATTGAAGTAAATATTGCAAATGAAGAGTCAAAGTTTGGAGTTAAGAAAGAAGAAACTGAAAAACTAATAAGAGAGATTTCTGTACTGCCACATGTGAAAATAAAGGGTCTCATGACCATTGCTCCATTTGTTGAAAATCCTGAAGACAATCGCCTGTACTTTAGGGAGATGAAGCATTTATTACTTGACATAAAATCTAAAAACATAGATAATGTTGACATGGAAACGCTGTCTATGGGCATGACAAATGACTATAAGATAGCTATTGAGGAAGGTTCAACTATGGTACGTGTTGGTACTGCCATATTTGGCGAAAGAAATTACGCAATTTAATTTTTACTAGTTTAAAATATTAATGATTGGAGAAAAATATAATGGGAAAGGGAAAGAATGGATTCCTTGGAATTTTCAAAGTTGACGATTCAGATCAGGATTACGATGAAGAAGATATGGACATGTTCGATGATGATTATGATGATGAAGATTCAGATGAATCTGCATTTAGTGGTATAGGTACATTTTTCGCAAATAAAAAGAAGGAGAAAGAACAAAATGCCAGCTGCATTGATCTATTTGGCGATCATGCTTGCAGTGATCATCGTTTGGTTCCTGTTGCTGAAACGGCCGGTATATGAGGCCGTGCTGATCAG
>JAFOIV010000069.1 GCA_017420535.1 Eubacterium sp.
CCAGGCATTTTACGAATGGAACAGTTGCGGTAACAGCACATGTTACCGATGAGCAGTCAGGTATAAAGGAAATCAATCTTCTTAACCGTTCTAATTCAAAGATCAGAACGATCAAGACGTTTACCAGCAATTTCCTGGAGCAGACACTGGAAGCTGATGTAACATTCAGCATATCATCAAGATTATTGCTTACAGACGGCTACAAGATACAGGTGATCGACGGAGCAGGGAACAAGGCTAATTACATGCTGATAGTGCCTCAGATAGATAAAGTAAAACCTTCTATCCAGTCTGTAACTACTGACAGCAGCGCTATCACTATCAAAGTGAGCGATGATTACTCTGGTGTTGCATCATGGCAATATAGAGTTAAACTGGCATCTACCGGATATGATACCGGATGGCTGACAGGTCCAACTGATCCAAGAATTACCAGGATCCCTGTCGTCAATGAGGCAACCGTAAATGCATCCGGCACATACAGTGCACTGTTGTCGGTGAAGGCAACAGACAGAGCCGGTAATGTATTTGAAACTACCAGTGATATGGTAATTGAACTTGGTAAACATTACCTGTCAAATGGAGATCTTATCGATTATGACTACATCTTTGCAAAATATGACAGCATGTTCGGCAAGGGGGCACCAATAAATGCAACAAGAGCGAATCGGTTCTACAATTTCCTGCTGGCTGATAATGCAAATGCATCAAAGGCGACCAAAAGATTCATGGATCAGAAGATAGAGCAGGGAATGAGCAAGCAGGAAGCACTTCAGTACTTCTTTGATATCTTCAATTACAGTCAGCACTAATAATGATATAAGACCATTCTTACCGGAAAGGCGAGGATGGTTTTTTGGTACAAGAATTCGAAGTCCAATAATGCGGACACTTGAAATAAATTAAAGCAGTAGAATGACTGTACGAAGGTGATCAGAGATGAATGTATATCTGTGTATAGATTTGAAGAGTTTTTATGCAAGTGTGGAATGCGTTGACCTGGGGTTTGACCCGATGACAACGGATCTGGTAGTTGCTGATCCGGACAGGGGGAAAGGGACGATATGTCTGGCGGTATCGCCAAGCCTAAAAGCAAAAGGTGTAAAAAACAGATGCAGAGTATATGAAATACCGGAGAACATGACATATTTCATGGCACCTCCGAGAATGCAGTTATATATAGATTATTCCGCTAGAATATATAACATCTACCTGAAATATGTATCTGTTGATGACATACATGTATATTCGATAGACGAGTGCTTTCTGGATGTAACTGGTTATCTGAAGATGTATGGCATGAGGGCAAAACAGCTTGCGAAAAAGATAATGGATGATATTTATGAAACTACCGGATTGGTATCTACCTGTGGTATAGGAACAAACCTATATCTGACTAAAGTCGCTTTAGATATCATCTCAAAACATTCGCCGGACAGGATTGGATGTCTTACAGAAGAGCTCTATCAGAAGTATCTGTGGAAACATCAGCCATTAACAGATTTCTGGATGATCGGTCCGGGTAAACAGAAAAGACTTAACGAAAAGTACGGTTTGCATAATATGGGGCAGATTGCCCATTTTGATGAAGATGTACTCTATAAGGAATTCGGAATAGATGCCGAACTGTTAATTGATCATGCCTGGGGAAGAGAACCAGTCAGAATGTGTGACATAAAAGGGTATAAAACAAAAGCGCATTCTTTAAGCAATGGACAAGTATTGTTCAGAAACTATTCCTTTGAGGAAGCAGAAACAGTTCTTGTCGAAATGACGCAGCAATCTGTTCTTGATTTAGTCAAAAGACATCTTGTGACCAATAATGTTGGCATCTGGATTGGATATGACTATAAGATATGGGGAGGCTATGATGGGAAGAGCACAACGCTCTCGATTATAACTAACTGCGAAAAAACGCTGGTTGCAGAAGCGCGAAGATTATACCGGATTTTCTATTGCATGATGAGCCTAATCCAGAGATGACGTCTTTTGTGTTTAGAGAAACACTTATGACTCATCTTTTATTATGGGGTAATGCATATGCACAAATCATAAGAAACGGAAAAGGCGAAATCATAGCATTGTATCCACTTATGCCAGATAGAATGACAGTTAATAGAGATGAAAAGGGAAAACTATACTACGAATATTTAACGAGTACAGATGAGGCTCCAATCAATAAAGATGTAACAGTTAGACTTAGTGCAACGGATGTCCTACATATTCCTGGATTAGGATTTGATGGACTGGTTGGGTATTCTCCAATTGCAATGGCTAAAAATGCGATTGGTCTTGCAATAGCAGCAGAAGAATATGGTAGCAAGTTTTATGCGAATGGTGCTGCACCGAGTGGTGTGTTAGAACATCCAGGAACATTAAAAGACCCTACAAAAGTAAGAGAAAGTTGGAATGAAACTTTTGGAGGTAGTCAAAATTCTCACAAAGTAGCTGTACTTGAAGAAGGTATGAAATATACGCCTATTTCTATTTCTCCAAATGAAGCTCAATTTTTAGAAACTCGTAAATTTCAAATAAATGAGATAGCTCGAATTTTTAGAGTCCCACCACATATGGTTGGTGACCTTGAAAAGTCGAGTTTTTCTAATATAGAGCAACAATCGTTGGAGTTTGTGAAATATACGCTTGACCCTTGGGTTTCAAGATGGGAACAAACACTTATAAGGTCGTTATTAACTAAAGAAGAAAAGAAAAAATATTTTATTAAGTTTAATGTTGATGGCTTACTTCGTGGAGATTATCAAAGCAGAATGAGTGGATATAGCATTGGTATACAAAATGGATTCATGTCACCAAATGATGTAAGAGAACTTGAAAATCTAGATTTAATTCCAGATGAAGAAGGTGGAAACACATACATGGTAAACGGAAACATGATGCCAATCACTGAAGTAGGTGCAGCATATAGACCTAAAGGAGAGGAGGAAAAAAATGAAGAAGTTTTGGAATTGGAAGAACAAAACGATAACAAATCAGGAAACCGAAACTCAAAGTCAAGAAAGAATACTGTTCCTAAATGGAACAATAGCTGAAGAGTCATGGTTCGATGATGAAGTAACACCAGCATTATTTAAAGATGAATTAAATAGTGGTGAGGGAGACATTACCGTATGGATTAATTCTCCAGGTGGTGACTGCATTGCAGCAGCTCAAATCTACAATATGCTGATGGATTACAAAGGTATGCACCTAAAGATAGAACGCCAGGAAGTAACTATAGCTTTTTTATGGGAGGATCAACAAGTGGTAAGAGAGTAAATGAACGCTCTGCTATGCAAATGACTGCGGTTTATAGCTGTGTAAGAATTTTGTCAGAGGCAGTAGCTAGTTTGCCATTACATTTCTACAAGTATGATGAAAACGGAAGTAAAAAGAAAGCTATAGAACATCCATTGTATCTCTGCAAAAAAAGATGTGCCAATTCGAATGCTGGGAATTGGATTTGGGAATGTTGTAGATCAGAAATACGAACAGTATGACTTATTTACTGATCTTAACGAGATAGAAAAAGACAGGAAACTGCAAAAGGTGATTCTTGAGATCAAACACAGGTATGGTGACAACTCTGTAATCAGACTGTTAAGCCTGTCACCGGAAGCTACAGCGATAGAAAGAAACAATCAGATCGGTGGTCATCAGAAGGACTACAAGGAATTAATGAAATATGGAACCAGACAGAGGGAGATAATCAATGGGCAAAAGACCAGCTGAAAAGATGCCACTTTCTCAAAGAGCGAAGCAGTTTGCTCCATTTGATGCACTTAAAGGTTTCAAAGAAGCGATTCAGGATGTCAATGATAAAACAGAACTGGTAGACAGGATAATAATGTCGGAAGATCAGTTATATGAGCTTGATGAGAAAGTCCATTCTCTGAAGAAAGGAGACAGAATCACAATCACGTATTTTCATAAAGGGAGATATATCAGACTTTCCGGGGTCTTTAACCGGATAGATGAGATTGAAAGAACCCTGCAAATGACTGGAGAGGAGTTTTTGCTGAATGATATAATAGAGATGCATAAAGTTGAGGAATAACCACTTGCCAGTTAAGAAGTTTGAAAAGGGAGAAACCGTTTATTTTGTACAGTCAGCAATTTATGTTAAAGAAGCACAGGTCATAAATGAAGCTGCTGGTTTTGTTACGGTCAAAATCAAGGAAACTGGCGGAGGCTTTAGAGCAAGAGAGAGCAGATTCTTCAAAACAAAGGAAGAAGCAGAGAAAACAATTAGATAGTTGAGAATTATGAGATGAAGAAAGAACCAATAAGGCATCATTATATTCCACAGTTCATTTTAAGAAACTTCTGTTTTGATGATGAAAATCATCTTTATTATCATGACAAAAACACTGGACAGGTTTCGGTAAAAGAAACGAGAGATGTCTTTATGTCGAGAAATCTGTACAGAGATGAAATAAATAACCCTGAGGAGCCCACAAAAATTGAACATGATTTTTCCAAATATGAGAGAGAAATATCTGAACTGATAAAAAACAAGTTTATAAGCCAAAACCGTATTTCTATTACAATAAAAGAAAATAATAGTTTACTGTTGTTCCTTGCTATTATGGGTTTTAGAGCTGAGCGAGTTCAAAGAACGACATTTGGTAATGAAGCTCCCGAAGCAAATGCTGAGTTCTACTCGGTGTATCAGGAAGATGGAAATCTTACAGATTTTTGGAAAAGAAATCTTGGGGAGCTAGTTAACTGCCGATCGATAGAAGAGGTATCGAATAACGAAAAAATAGATGTCCCTGTTAAGATTTTCATGCAGAGGGATACAGTTGGTTTAACTTATGAATGATATTTCAAATTCTGATGTTAGTCTATATTTGGATTTTAATATTATTATCACGAATTTAGATTTAGTAGATGATGAACAAAAAAAGATTCTTTTTTCTAATATAAAATCAAAGATATTAGAATTAAAAGAATTACTAAATGAAAGACAATCTCATAGACAACATATTCCTAATGTTGGAAAACAAATGTTCAAACAACAATTAGCATTAGTAGA
>JAFOIV010000070.1 GCA_017420535.1 Eubacterium sp.
CTTGATAGAAAGACAGAAGCAAGGCCAGGGAAAACCAACAAAAATATACGTAAAGGATTTTGCTACTGATTTGCATAGTAATGGAGAGGAGAAAAGAAAAATTCAGACTCATGAAAATCATGATTCAAGAGTCATGAAAATCACAAGTCCAGACTCATGGAAATCATGCACTAATAATACTAAGAATAACAATACTAAGATTAATAATACCAATCTTATCAATCCATCGGCGGAATCAGCATCTCCAAAGTTAACGGTGGTGAAAATGGAAGATAAGGAGGATGGGATAAGGTTACGGCAACAATACGAGAATTATCTCAGGGAAAAGCTAGACATAGATATCATTGTTCAAAGATCTCCACTTGATGCAAGAAGAATTAATGAGGTTCTTGAACTTATGGTGGACGTTTTATGTAGTAGGGCCAAAACAATTCGAATAGCAGGAGAAAATAAACCAATAGAAGTTGTAAAAGCCCAGTTTATGAAAATAGATGTAAGCCATTTGGAATATATCTTAGATTGCTTTAACAACCAGACAACAGATATTCGCAACATAAAACAATACATGTTAACCACCATCTATAATGCACCATTAACCATTGATCATTACTACACCGCCAAAGTCAGTTACGATATGGCGAATTGGAAGGAGACCGTATGAAAAAGCAGGCAACAATCATTGCTGTAGTAAACCAGAAAGGTGGTACAGCAAAAACTACAACAGTTGAAAATTTAGGAATAGGACTTTCAAAGCACAACAAGAAAGTGTTGCTAATAGACACAGATCCCCAAGCATCACTTACGATCAGCCTGGGGTATCCACAACCTGACGACCTAGAGCTGACACTCTCAGATCTTTTGAATGGAACAATAAGTGAAAACCCAGTAGCATTGGATGACGTATTGCTCCATCAGCAGGAAGGTATAGATTTGATTCCTTCAAATATTTCACTTGCAGGACTTGAAGTGTCACTTGTAAATACTATGAACAGAGAGCGTATTCTCAAACAGTTCTTAGAAACACTTAGTGAAGACTATGATTACATCTTACTAGATTGCATGCCTAGCCTTGGGATGCTCACAGTAAATGCATTAGCTGCATCAGATGCAACTTTAGTTCCTGTTCAGGCTAATTATTTATCAGCAAAGGGTTTGGAACAGCTTTTAGCAACCATAAGTCAAGTTAAGCGACAGATAAATCCTAAGTTATGCATTGAAGGAATTCTTATAACTATGGTAGACGTTAGAACGAATTATGCCAAGGATATCAGCAAATTAATTCGTGATACATACTGCAGCAAAATAAATGTCTTTAATACAGAGATTCCAAGATCAGTTAGAGCAGCTGAGACAAGTGCAGAAGGAAAAAGTATTTTCGCCTATGATCCTTCGGGAAAAGTAGCAGAGGCATATTTATCATTAACAAAGGAGGTTTTAGACTATGACGAGAAAAGGAAGTAATATCAGCTTAAAGAGCTATGAAGATATTTTTACAACTGAAGAAAAAAGACAAGAGACTGGTGAACAAATAGTTATGGTGCCGGTAAAGCAGATTCATGAGTTTAAAAATCATCCTTTTAAGGTTCTAGATGATGAAGATATGAAAAAAACAATTGATAGCATTAGAGAATATGGCGTGTTGGTTCCTGTCATTATTCGTCCAGATGGTAATGGAGAATATGAGATGATATCTGGCCATAGAAGAAGGTATGCATCAATTATGGCTGGCAAACAAGAAGTTCCAGCAATCATACGTGAAATGGATGATGATACAGCGACTATTTTGATGGTGGATTCTAATCTTCAAAGAGAACATATTTTGCCAAGTGAAAGAGCAAAGGCCTATAAGATGAAGATGGAAGCACTAAAGCATCAGGGAAAGCGAACAGATCTTACTTCGTGCCAAGTTGGCACGAGGTTACGTGCAGATGAAGAATTAGCAAAGCAAACCGGTGAAAGTGCAAGAACAGTACAGAGATTTGTGAGACTTAACAGTCTTATTCCAGAACTTTTAGAGCTTGTTGATGAAAGAAAAATAGCATTTAATCCTGCCGTAGAAATTTCTTATATGAAACCGGAGGAACAAAAAGATTTTTATGAAGCTATGGAGTTTGCGCAAACAACTCCATCATTATCCCAGGCACAGCGTTTGAAAAAATCAAGCCAAGAAGGAACATGTACTGCAGAATTTATAGAAAGAATAATGGAAGAAGAAAAGAAGAATCCACTTAATAGAGTTGTATTTGATAGCAGTATTTTGAAAAAGTATTTTCCGCAACAAACAACAGCTAGAGAAATGGAGATGCAGATTCTTCAGCTTTTAGAGCAATGGTCTAAGAAAGCATAAGCATTTTGTTTTATCATGATTCTAGACTCATGATTTTCATGAGTCTGAATTATTTTAAAAACCATGTCAGAAATACTGACATAATAAAACGAATATGTTATAATGAAGATGTCAGAAAAGCTGACACGGAGGTGCAACATGGATAAAACAATTGCCGATAGATTAAAAGAAGCAAGAAATAAAATAGGCATGTATCAAGAAGATGCTGCACGTTGTATGCAAATGTCTCGACCAACCCTTAGTGCGATTGAGTCAGGCAAAAGAGCAGTGACAGCAGAAGAAA
Organism: Eubacterium sp.; assembly: GCA_017420535.1. Lineage (GTDB taxonomy): Bacteria > Bacillota > Clostridia > Lachnospirales > Lachnospiraceae > Eubacterium_Q. Next base: position 2,631 of record JAFOIV010000070.1, read on the forward strand.
TTCGAGATTTTTCTTCTTTATATCATGTATCAAGTAACTGGTTGTTATATGGTGATAATCATGAGGAAACTGCCAAAATACAAAGATTAGGAAAGTATTATCAGCTTTTCTCAAAGTTAAACGGTTCAGAGCAAAATGAAGTAATTAGTTATATGGAGCAGATGTTGAGTAAATAAGGGGGGCGCCTATGGTTGCATTAAAATTATTTAGAATCATTATCCATTTCATGTTAAAGATTATTTTTTTACCAATACAGATAGTATTAACTGTCCTTATATCTATGCTTGATTTCGCAAGTGGCGTCATCAGCGTAGTGTTTGGACTAGTTGGCGGAATTTTTGTATTGCTGGCTTTTAGCTTTTTGTTTACGTCACCAATTGACTGGAAAATGTTTATGGAGGCGTTAATCTTTGGATCATTAATAGGAGCACTTCCACATTTAGTACGTTATTGTGGAGACACTATTCTAATGTATATAAAAGTGTTATTAGATATGATTTAAAATAGGGCACTAAAGATACATCTAAAGGGCACTAAGAGTACACTTGCAATGCATTTTCAAAAGAAAATCCGTATGATATTATTACAATGGATCTACTGAAGTGAAGCAAATAACTTCCTCAGAGTCCAGTTTTTCTGCAGAAAAAAATAGATTTAGTAAAGAGCGTCAGCCCGTGATTTAAAAGTCACGTAGCCGGGCGCTTTTTTATTATCCAAATCAGTAAGCGCGCGCTGATATGGCTATTACAAATGTTGAAGAAAAGGAGAAAATTGAATATGGATTATGAAAGTTTCAAAGAAAAATTTCCAAAGGCATTAAAAGAGGAAATGGCTGAAAGAGGCGTAGAAGTTGAAATTACTTCTCGGAGAATTGATAAGATGAACAGCAGTTATGATGCTTTCACAGTAAGACCGATAGATTCACCTATTGGTGTTAATGTTAGTGCCCAAAAAGCATTTTCAGAGCACGAAAAAGGAACATATATTGATGATCTTGCAGTCAGTTTTGCTGATGTAGTGGAGAAAGGGTTCCGTGAATCCCCTCAGGTCGACCTGGAGTCGCTTTCTGATTATGAGCAGATGAAGAGTAAGCTTTCTATGGAAGTGGTTTCTGCAGAGAAGAATGCGGAACTTCTTGAGAGCGTACCTCATGAAAGAATGGAGGATATGGCTGTTGTTTATCGCTTTGTACTTGATCAGACAGATTCTGGCAATGGAACAATCCTTGTTACCAATCAGTTGCTTGATCAGTATGGCATTACCAAAGAGCAGCTTCGCGCTGATGCTATGGAGAATGCACCAGAGATCAGACCATCTGAGATCAGAGGTATGTCTGAAGTAATGAGTGAGCTTGCACCTGGCATAATTCCTGAGGTTGCACCGGAAGATGAGCAGATGTTTGTTGCTACAGTTCCGGATAAGATCCATGGAGCTGGTGTTATCGCATATCCGAATTTCATGGAGGATGCAGCTGAAAAGATGGGCGGTGATTTCTTTGTTCTCCCAAGCAGTATCCACGAAGTTTTGCTTGTAAAGGACAATGGCCAGATGACAGCTAAGGAGCTTGAAAACATGGTTAAAGAGGTTAATGCGACTCAGGTTGAACCTGCGGATCAGCTTACAGATCACGTTTATCATTACGACAGCCAGAATCATATTTTTGAGCTGGCTGATAAGTATGAGGAACGTCAGCGTGAGGCTGAACACGAGGCTGTTGATAAAGATTCCGTCCTTGGAGATCTAAAAGAAAAGAAACAGGAGATTGCAAAG
>JAFOIV010000071.1 GCA_017420535.1 Eubacterium sp.
ATTCTGATTTGTTACTCACAGGGCATTTACACAGCAGATTATCTGCAGCCCTGTAAATATTTTCAGAATAATAGGCAAGCGCAATCGTAAACTTGTTTTCAAGTATGAAGATGTAACCTATAGCATCAACCTTTTAAGTGTAAATGTATATCCACAGGGCTATGCCGGAATCGTGAACTATATCAACAAATTCAGCAGACTTGCTATTGTTATCGACATTGGAAGTTGGACGATTGATATCATTCCTATCCGTGAGAGAAAAGCTGATGCTGGGAACTGCAAGAGCCTTTCTCTTGGAACCATTACATGCATGCACAAAATCAATGAGCACTTAAGAGAGCAGTTTAACGGTGAAGCAGATGAAATCTTACTTAAGGATGTAATGGCTGATATACTTTCGTTCTAAATGGGAGTATAATTAAAAACAGCGAAAGCATGGTCTTTACCTTGCTTTCGCTGCTACAAATAAATTGAGAATTTCATAAGAATAATTGTTTTATCGGGAGTTTTTTTGATACTTTGATTCGATTTCATATTCACTTCCATATCGATCAATTAATAGATTTAATGCCTTATCTATTTTAGACTGAAACGACTTTTTCTCATCATCTGAGGAAAAATCATTGGAAGTAAATTCGCTTGGTGTATCTATGTATAATCCATCAAAAGTTTCCTGGATATCTAACAACAGATTATCAAGCTCTTCATCGTTTCTAAGTTCTTCTGGCAAGTCATTGTCAATTAAAGAACCGTCTTCATCATAACTCCAAATTGGATAACATTGATATTCAAGGGATAATTTTAATTTTTTCATGTGATTTCTCCTTTTAAATTGATTTAGGATTAGCTCCAACGATATAGCCATTACTTCCAATTGAAATTGCTACTCGTCGAGTCTTTCCCTCATATATAAATTCATAAATAGGACGTCCTTTTCCACGGCCTTGATAACCAACTATGGTTCCACTCTTTACAGCTTGCATTATGTACTGTGGAATCTCGTCTCGTGAAATATTTTGATTTTCAAAGTCGGCTGCATGTTCCTCAATAATATGAGCCAAACCCGATGGTTTATTTCCGAGATGCCCCTTTTCAAGCCATACTATGTTGCCATCAGGATCCTTAGTAATTGCTACAACGTCCTTTTTATTATATTTTACACCACTTGCATCTAATTGAGAAACAAGTGCTGCACCTTCACCTTTTGTACCGGCGAATTTTCCGCTAATTGCTTTACTCATTGGCTCTCCTTTCCGCAAAAGCTAAACTCGTTTTGCTTGGATAAGAGATAACCTTGATTCCCTGTTTTTTTAATTCATCAAAACAGGCATAGTTAGCAGATCCATAAACAATGATTGTGTGCGGATGTAGCTGCTCGACCATTTTGAATAACCCTTGTTCAAACAGCGGTCTGTTTTCAAGATACCTAATACCGCTTGCCACAACACCTATTGCAAGCATACTGTTGCTGGGATTACCATCGAAACAATATGACCAGGTTTCTTCTGTACCCCATCGACAATTACTAATAACTGGAACACCTTGCATCCCTGCCCAGTATCCAAAGGCACACATGCGGTAGTAATTCCACTTTTTAAGTGGTTCAGGAAAGTCAGCATATGTTGAGAAATCAGGAGCTATAATTCCAGAAAAATGTTTAAGCATTTCTAAAGATTTCTCTGGATATAACCATATGCTACTACGCTTTCCGTCAAACTTTTGATCATCAATAAAGAAGTGAACAAAGCCATCTACATTATAATCTCTGTTTCCTCTTTGCATTTCTCTTTTATGAATTGCTTTAGCATCATCAAAAGAAATAAGTTTTGACGGAGTTTTTGAAGTTGTCGTAGGACACATCGGAATATCATTGACAGAGAATTTTGCACCTTCTACCATGAATGCATTCCACATGTCCTGCAAACCACTTCTTGATACATTACTTTGATTTGTAGAAGAATTATTCATTTATTCTTCCTCCTTAAATTAAAATTCAGAACCTACTTGGTTTCTGTAATTTCATTTTAGGTTTGAAGAGAGAATAACTCGTTCCCACACGGTTACTATAAAGTTACGTTAAGTTACGATAGAAAGGAGAACCAAAACTAATGGCTTGCTTAGCAACTCTGGTTAAAACAATAAAACCTTTTTGTAAGAACCCTAATGCATCCGATGAAGATATATTTAATGATTTCATTTCACCCATAGTCAATGCTGGAAACATAAGAAATAAAAACAGAGAACCCTTTTGGCTTAACAAGGGACGTGTAAGCGAACTCCTGAATCAAAAAAAAGAAGTTCCCAAAGCTTTAAGAGAAGCTTTAACCCAAATAGACATCGATAAAAAAATCGAATTACAATATATGGATTATATAGATGATTTTCTTGATGAATCAAAAATTCCAGATTTGCAACATGCTTTGTCTAAGCTGTCCCATAAAATGGACTGCAATTGTGATATCCTATATAAGGATAGGGATATGCTAGCCAAACTACTAACTCAAGAATTACGTGATGCTATTTCTGAAAACAACAAAATTGACGAAAACCCATTTGTTGTTTGGAAACGCGGAAAGAATCGCATAACCGTTATTGAGGGAGATTTGTTCAAATTTGGTTTTGATAATCGAGGAAAAGACAAAAACATCATTGTCATTCCTGTAAACACCTCATTTGAAACACACGTCACAAGAAAATTTGAGGGTGAACCAAAACCTATAGTATCAGCAACCTCTATCCATGGCCAATGGCTAACTAGGGCTGAACAATCGGGTTTAAAAGATTTGGATAAACGCATTCAGCAATGTCTTGATCTAGATTGTATAAAACCATCTTCAACATCCAAATCCGATAACACTAAATCTAAGTGTTATCCCATTGGGACTATTGCTGTAATAGAAGACAAAAATAGCATTTATTACCTAACTGCAATTTCACAGTTTAACCAAAATAACAATGCCCAGAGTTCAGCTGAAGACATTGGTAATTCAGTAAAGAAGCTAATCGATTATCATAACACTCATGGTCAAGGATATTCCTTATATCTACCTCTATTAGGTACTGGGCTTTCACGTGCAGGCCTATCTTATCAAGAGTCTTATGACATTATTAAAGAAGCTTTACTGAGTAACATCCAACTCATTCAAGGATCTATATTTATTGTTTTTCCTCATGATGAGCTTACGGAAATAAATTTATAGAAAGGAGATCCCCTATGTATCGTACCAAAACATATATAGCTGGCGATTGGACAGGTGATCAAGATTTAATTTCACAGCTATATAAATGGAATAATGACGATAGATTATTGCTAAATTTCGTCGATGCACATGAACTAACTCAAGCAAGAGATACAAGCTTAGCCTGTAGCATTAAGCGCTCCCTTTCCGAAAGATTAAATGCATCAAAAACATTTGTCTTAATCGTTGGAAAGGATACAGATAAGCTTACAAAAGGTGCTTGTAGATATTGTAATAATTATAGTTCCTATTTTGGCTCATGCACCCATGGCAACACCGTAGACCAGCGCAGTTTTATAGAATATGAATGTGAAAAAGCCAAACGCGATAATCTTAAGATTGTAGTTCTTTATAACTATACGTCCGTGTATAAGGATAAATGTCCAGAACGTCTTAGATATTCCGGAACACATTTAAATGCATATTATAAAGGAACTGATGGCAAATACTATTGGAACTACCAAGAGATTAAAAAAGCTATCCTGAACTAATGAATTACCACCTATTCTTTAGAGAATAGATATCATGTGATTTTATTGATTTAATACATTGTTTTACCTTATAGCATTGCCAGTGGCGATGATAATATCGTTGCCCTGGATGCTCTGGATGCTTATGGTAAAGAATGATAGGGTACTCTGATAATAAAGGATTTCTTTTCTGTATTATCCAGCTGTCCTTTGTATTTTTACTTTGAAACTCAATATAGTTATCCTCCATAGGATACCTAAGTACCTTGAAATAACCTTTATCAATGAGATGCAACTCTTTATAGGTAAACATTAATAACCACCTTCTTATTGATACTGATATATAGATTGATA
>JAFOIV010000072.1 GCA_017420535.1 Eubacterium sp.
GATGCAGGAAATGCAAAGGAATTTGCAAGATAAATATAAAGACAAATGGGAAACTATCGGTCCGGAGACTGGGAAAAATAAACTTCTTTGGATGGTCGGAGAGATTGGAGAAGTCATAGACATCGTTAAGAAAAATGGCGGAACAAAATCGTGTTCTGATGAGGCACTCAGAAAGGATTTAGTTGAAGAAATGGCAGATGTTCTAATGTATTACAATGATGTGCTGCTTTGCTATGGTATTTCGGCAGAAGAATTGAAACAGTCATATTCTGAAAAATATTTGAAAAACATGAAGCGATGGTAAGTATGACCTATATAGTATTTGAGGAGAATGAAGATATGAAACATGAAATTAATGAGAAAACATTGATAGTAAAAGACTGTTCAGAGACTTTCGAGACTATTTATGAGAAAGAGTACTTTCCTAAGGAATTGACGGAGGAGATAAAGCAAGCTAATGTTCTTTTGATTCCAGATCACATAAAACGGGAAGATAAAGAAGGTTATGTTTTTCCTGAATGTACACAAGAATTTTTAGAGTATGTGAAAGATAATGGTTCGGATAATTTAATACCGGATATAGCTATTAATGATGGAGACTTCAAAAAATTAGAATTACATTCTGCCAGTATAACAATAGCAACTTTTGTTGTGACAAGTATAGTGCTGCCGATAATGATTAATCTGGTATCCAATTATTTATATGATCAGGCAAAGAAGATGCATCGGGATAAAAAAGATGTATCTGCAAGGGTTAATATTATTACTACAGAAGACGGAAAGAAAAGCAAAATGATTTCTTATGAGGGCCCAGTAAATGGAATCGAGGAAGCATTAAAATCTGCAGCTAAGGACATATTTAAGGATGACAGCCAGGAAAATTGAAGAATATCTTGAAAAGCCAAATCGTCAGCTTGATCCGCGGATCCCAGATGAATTAGTAAAGCTGAAAAAGCAGGCAGTAGATGCTAAGGATGAACAAACTGCCAATTATATATGGTGTCTTCAGCAGGTCTATAAGATTCAAAGCTCATATTTAACGGCTTTTGCAAGACTAAAAAACAGAAATTTTGAAGAAGCTTGGAATACTTTGGACAGAACGGATATCGAAATATCCTTTCTGGAGCCACACTTTGAGAAATATTTTGGTTGCCCTGTAGGATTGAAATTTTACATTGGACATATTCTGAATTCAGTAAAGCAGTTCCAAAAGCTTTTTCCTTATAGGCTGTTTACCAGTCGTGAAGACATTATAAAAGAAGAGAAATGCTCTATCTGTGGTAAGAAGATAAGTCTTAGACATGGATGTAATCATAGAATTGGTCAGTTATATATGGGAGAAATGTGCTGTCATGAAATAACGGATATGGAAATCCTTGCATTTGCCATTGTGTCTGATCCATTTGATAAATACGCCATAATTAAGATGGAGGGACAGGAATATAACTATGCTCCTTTGGAGCAACTTATGAATGTGGTTAAGGATCCATTTGCACTATGGAATGTAGACGAGTTGCGAGTCGTCAGTCCAGAATATGAAAATATTGGACGAAATGATAGATGTCCATGTGGAAGTGGCAAGAAATATAAGAAATGCTGCCTAGGAACTGCTAAGATATATACAACGCATTATCGTATTAACATTGCGAACTGTGAATCTGGTGTTATTCAACCAATAACGTTTTATAATACAGTAAAGAAATGAACTTGTAATGTGGTGGCATGATTGTTGATCTGAAGAAAGATATCGGGTATGTAGATTAGCTGGACGTGGTCATTGTAAAGGCAATTGAGGCACAAAGATGATCCTAGATTGGAGTTGAGCGTAACACAACTATTGCGTCATTGGATTTACATGTATAAATGGTATTATTTTCATAGAACGTTCTGAATAATATTTATATCGGAGGAACTATATATGATGTATTTGCCTGCCAACTTGAAGAAGTACAGGATTTTAAAAGAATTGACGCAAGAAGATGTAGCCGAGTTTCTAGGAATAACTCCGCAGAGCGTATCTAAATGGGAACGAGGCGAAAGCTATCCAGATATTACGCTTCTCCCGGCGTTAGCCAATATATTTGAGACAAGTGTTGATTTGCTTCTTGGGATGGATACCATCCGAGCAGAGGAAACACGTTACAATATTCATAAAAAAGCTGTTGCATATCAAAGAAATGGTGACCTGGATATGGCAGAAAAGACCTATCGTGATGCCTTGCTAATATATCCAAACAAGCCGGGAATGATACTTGGCTTGGCTAGTACATTGGCTTTAAAAGGTGACACAGAAGAAGCGATAGAGTTAATGGAAAGAGGTTTGCCTATTTCGATTAACGAAAAGCAGAAATCAACGATGAGAGCCGCGTTATGTTTTTTATATCTGAAAGCAGGGCGAGAAGATAAGGCCTGCAAGCTTGCGTCACAATTACCGCATATGCGTGAAAGCAGGGAGGTTGTCCAGCCACTGATCAAACAGGGGCTTAGTGACTCTCAAATAGATGAAAATATTAAGACTATCATTTTAGGTGATGGAGAAGGTATTTGGTAAGTGAGTGAGAAGTTGTTGATTTATACTTAAAATTGACCCGGGTTTAACGGTCAGAATTGACCCACTCTTAAAGGTGATAAACCCAGTTTGATATACATTGTTCTTTGAAAATTTAATACTTAGAATTGACCCACCTTTTTGTCATCCATATACTTCTTTCTGTATTTCTTTACGGAAAGGAGGAATGAAGGAAGGTGAAGAAATTGCAAGATTGGGTAGCCGTCCAAGAGGTATACAAGAAAACCAAATCCAAAAGAGAAACCGCAAGAATTCTTGGAATGTCTCGAAACACGGTTAAAAGACTTCTTAAGGAGAAGGAGCAGCCGACTTATAAAAGAACAATCTATAAGTCTAAGCTTGATTCCTATAAGGAGCAGATCATCGATTGGAGATGTGAACCATACTGTTTTAATGGAACACGTATCTTTCGAGAACTTAAGAAAAGAGGCTATACAGGGAGTATAGGACCTGTTTATAGACTTCTTAGGCAGCTTGACGAAGATTTATCTGAGAACATCAGTTCCAAAGCTACTGTCAGACATGAAAGCCCGCCAGGTGATCAGGCACAGTTTGATTGGACCGAATATCAGGTGATTGTAGGTGGCAGATATCGAACTGTTTACTGTTTCTCTATGATACTAGCAGCATCCCGTAAAAAAGCTGTTTGTTTCTCTCTAAAGTCAGATGCAGATGCTATTTATGAATCTATTCAGGAATTATTTGAAGACTTAGGTGGAATCACTCTGGAAATCCTGATAGATAATCCAACAGCGCTTGTTATTAAGAATAATCCTAAAAGTGAAGAGGAAGTCAAGTATAATCCTCACGCTCTACTGCTTGCAAAGCATCTGGGAACAGAGCTGAACGCATGTCCCTGCTATTGGCCTAGAAAAAAAGGCAAGGTGGAACGTCCATTCAACTACATTGAAGAACAGTTCATAAAGGGAAATACATTTGCATCGATGGAGAATCTCAACAGACAGGGAAAAGATTTCGTTAATGAATGGTGTAATGAAATTCATGGTACTACAAAGAGAATTCCTAATGAGCATTATCTATTAGAAGAAAAGGGGTGTCTTCTACCATTGCCAGAAAAAAGATTCAGAGTAAAAAATCTGATTGAGCGTAAGATCAGTCCTGATTGTTTTATAAGCATCAACTCTAATAAGTATAGTGTTCCTGCAAAGTATGCATGTAAAAAAATGAAGTACAGAGTTATCTATGGCTTCAGGATAGAGATATATGATGTTAAAGAAAATCAAGTGCTATCCATCGAAGAAGCTGATGGTAAACATGGAACTTATAAAGAAGATGCTCACTATGAAGCAATAGCTCCAAAGTTTAGTACATCGATTCCGCAGATCAGGCGTGATTTCACAAAGATGTTTACCAATGGACTAACCTATCTGGATAGAGCTGCCAGAAAGTACGATCAGCCAACACATTATGCCAGGGAGATAATGAAGTATTCAAGCATATATGAAAATCATGTGTTAGATCATTTGATAGGCATAGCTATAGATAGAGATACTCTCGGAATAAAAGACTTTGAAAAGATTCTCAAAGAATTCAATAGTGGTCAGATAACAATCGATGCTATATCACAGAGTAGTGATGATGAAAAGAATGATACGGGTCAATACAATGACGATGATCCTAATCTCCTTAGAGACACCAGCTACTATGAAGAAAACATCAAGGAGGTATCGTACTCATGAATGCAGATAGTAATGAAGAGGCAGTATACATTGAAGGGCTTATGAAGAGATTCAAACTGGTAGATATAAGAAATGAATACCAAGGTCTTGTAAGAGAAGCCACGGAATCTAACATGAGTCATCTTGAGTTCTTAAAAAGGCTTCTGGAAATAGAGGCAGAAGGAAAAAATAACAGAAAGCAGGAACGACTCAGGAATTCGGCAGGATTTGAAACAATGAAAAAGCTTGAAGATATAGACTACAGTTTTAATCCCTCTCTTGACTATAACAAGATAACCGAACTCGGAAAGCTTGGTTTTATAGATGCACATGAAAATGTAATTATCATAGGACCTCCCGGTGTTGGAAAAAGTATGATTGCAACCGGCATAGGGCTGAATGCTTGTAATGCAGGATATAAAGTACTCTTTATAAATGCAAAGGATCTTGTAGATCAGATGTATGAAAGAATGCAGGAAGGCTACTTGCGTGAAGCACTTACAAAGCTTCAGAAGGTACAGCTTTTAATAATCGATGAGTTATCCTACTTGAAGATGGACAAAGAGAAAGAGAGCCTGTTTTTTCAGATCATCCGTCAACGATACGAAAAAGGCTCCCTTATTATAACGACCAACCTGCCTATGGGCAGATGGGACGAAATATTTACTGGTAAGCTTGCAGCCACTGCCATACTGGACAGACTTGTGCATCACTGCCATGTGATAAGTATAACTGGCGAGAGCTATCGTGTCAAAGGTAAGAAAAACTAAGTATTAAATGAAAGGACAAGAATAAATGAATAATCAAGAGTTATTAAATATAGAGTTAGAAGAATACATAAAAGTAGTCGCATTGACTGATGAAGAAAAAGTTGCATTGCAGAAATGGGTTTCTGAAGGACATAGCGTCCATGAAAATACATGTGGTGCAGAAGACGGTCATGGAAACTATCTGGATTTCCTTGATGTTTATAGAGATGAAAAAGAAATAGAGGACACTCTTGAAGGGATGACCGATGAAGAAAAAGCGGCTTTTATAAATATATATTTCAGAGATATACCTGATGAGATGCCAAATCCTATGAGCAGAAAGGCTTATCTTGAAACAGAACTTATTCGTTTAAGAAACGAAAACACTTTATATAGAGATTTCATTCAGTACAGGAAACTTGAAGCAGATTTTGACAAGTATAGAGAACCTAAGTTTCGATTTGCATCTGATGTGGAAACAGATGAATTACCATCGGATGATGTCGAATTGCCATTTAGGGAGGTGCTGTCATAATGCCAAGAGAAATGCGCGTAGATAAAACGGATTTTCCAATGATAGTTGAAATATATAACAGTGAAGGCAACTCAGCTGCACAAAAATATATAAGAGAAACCTACGGAATGGTAAACTCCGGTTATGTAATAAAGAGGATAAAAAAATCTGATGATTATCACTATGATGAAGCGACTGACAGATTTGTTTCAGACAAAAATGACAACAAAGAAACCAAGCTCTTTATGAATCTAGATGAATTATGTGATATCAAAACATCTAAAACTATTCAGGCTGAAATAAATGTCAAAAGTAAAAAAGATGCAATGGAATCATTAATAAAAGAATTGATCAGTGATAGGCTTCTTGAGCTGAGTAGATACATAATGATTGATACATCAAGCAGAACTATAATGATTGATGTTACAACAATGAAGACTGATGGCTATCAGGTGGTAACTCATTAACAAGGTGGGTCAAAACACAATGTAAATATCAAGATTTACAAATAAAACTGACCCATCCCGAAAATTAACAGGGGTGGGTCAGTTTTAAACGTAAAAGTGGGTCAAATTTACTTGACAATCAACATATACACCATTCAAAATACATTTTCAAGTACAACTCATCAAATGCACAAAAAACATTGACATCATCTATTGCCATATATTAGAATTACCCCTGAAGGAAATCATATAAAGGGGGTCACCTATGATTCAGGCA
>JAFOIV010000073.1 GCA_017420535.1 Eubacterium sp.
ATCTTTGCGCTGATAAGGGGCTGAGGATCTTTCTGTTCTACAGAGAGACCTTCTGATCCGTAAAAGCCAATAAGCTTATCTTCTAAAGCTTCTGCAGTACGTTCATTTATTCTTGGCTGACCTGACTCGAAATCTTCATCATAGTAGAGATAATCCTGAGAATCGCTACAACATACAGCAAATACCTGGCCTGCCTCCGGTGAAAATTCAATAGCGATGGCACTATTAAGAACACTGCCATCTGTAATATAATCTGTTATTAATCTGAATACTAATTTGGATTCCTCATCAGTAAGAGTTCCGCCGATGAGTTTTGAATAATCCCCCTTATGTGTACGGATTGAGACAATAGAATAGGTCGCCTCATTAGACCAAACGTCTGCCTCACTATTATAATAAGTGCCCTCTGCGTCAGATAAGCATCTTACATCAATAAGCGTACAGTTTTTACCATAGTTCCCCGAACTATCCTTTAACTTATATGTAAATGCTTCTAGCGAATTTCCCGCATTAAGAGACGTCAGCTGATTTGACGCTGCCGTAAAAATTGTTTTAGCATTTTCATTCTGGCGCTGAACCCGTGTATGATGCTGCCAGTTAATTATTGCCGCAGCTGATACCCCTGCCACAATCAGCATAACAACAAGGACAACCATAAGTTCAACTAATGTAAAACCTTTGTTTTCTCCCCAGAATTTATTGCTTTTATGAAGTTTTTTGCCATGCATATTCTTCATAAATTAACCCTCTCATATAACTTTCCACTTAAAGCCCTAACTTTAAATTAACTCATTCACCCAAAAGGCCTTCAACCCTTATGGGTACACTTATCCTATTATCTAATTATAGTATATTAAATTTATAGTATATTAAATTTATAGTATATTAAATTTATAGTATATTTAATTATATAATATGCATTATTTATGGTCAAATATGTTCCCCCCTAATAGTCTGATATTTTTGTGAATTTTTTAACAGTTTATTCATAGTATGTTAAAAAATAGCTGTGCCAAAAGGCACAGCTACTGTTTTTAATACTATATTAACTATCAATCAATCAGATTAATTTTTTCCAGAAGATAAGTCATCACAGTCTTTTCTCCCACAATGATATTACCCCGACAAGCCATCCCTGTTTTTAATGCTATGTCACATTTCTTTCCTTTATTCTTGTCATTTTCACAGCATTTTACTTTAACAATATAATAAGCCATTCCCGTTTTTTCATTTACTGTAATATCCTTTGAGATATTTTCTACTTTTCCATAAACATATCCATACTCTCTCGCTGGAAATGCAGAAACTTCGAACTTAACATCTTGCCCTTCAACAACCTGACCTATATCAGAATTTCTTACATATATTTCAATATAAAAACCGGCTTCCTGTTCCGGATAAATACTGCCTAGTAAACTTCCTTCCTGTATATAATTTCCAACTTTTATATCATCCCTGCAATAATAATAGCCTTCAGTCTGAGCAGTTATGACACACTTATCATTCTTTATGTTAAAGCTATTTAAGTAAGATTCACATTCATCTTTTTTCGTCTGACAATCCAGTATTTCTTTATCCACGTTCTTCTTTTCAGTAAGAATAGCTACTTCATTTGCAGATGAATTATCTGGAATTGCTACAAGTTGGCTTTCCATATTACTTTTATTTGAAGAAAGATTCATTATTGTAGTTTTATATCCTTCAATAGTCTGCTCTATATTTGAAATCTGAGTTTCTTCTAACTTTTTAAGAGCTTTTGCTTTTTCCTGTTCCACAGATTCTTTATTTGCTTCATATGCTTCCTTTTGAGTTTTAAGGTTTTCAACATCGATAGTTTTTTCACTACTTATCAATGGATTATCTTCTTCAGTGTTTTCCGCATTTTCTAAATCATCAGTGTTCCTTACTTGAGACTTGGGGTCAATAGTAGCAGTGTTACTCTCTGCATTTTCTATCTGAAGATCTAAAAGATCAATCTGTGTCTGATATTCAGCAATCTTACTATCATAAGTTGCAGCAGTAAGCTCATATGATGATATATATCCATTTACCAGACTATAATAATATGAATCACTATTATTATATGTATTATTCCTATTAAGTATACACTTCTCTGCATCTTCTAATTTTTCAACCTTAGAATTATATTCTTCTATTGTGTCACTGATAGAACTGGCATTTCCCTGATAAGCCTCAGCCTGTCTGTTATTTCCTGAATTTTGATAATTCATACTGGCATAGAGCAATTTCCTTCTGTTGGAAAATTCCTCATAATATTTATTATCCTTAAAACCAGCTGAGATATCATTTTCACTATCAAGAGATTTCTTGTATTCCTCAAGCATTTCAATTCTTTGTTTTGTCTCATCCAAAGTTTTCTGATACTCTTCTATTTTATTTCCAAGGTCTTCAACAGAAACAACGTAAAGGACATCTCCTCTATTTATATATTGTCCATTTGTAACATTACATTCTGAAATCTCTCCTGACACTCCAGAGCTTATACTATATATTTCACTTTCTCCCTTTATTAACCCATCGCAGTTGACCACATCGTCAATTTTAAAAAATGAAGCCCAGACAACTGCAATCAGGAAAATCAACAGTATAGTATAAATGGTATATATCATAAATGGATTAGGCTTAGATTCATATAATTCAACACTGTCAGTTATGTCACTTATATCAACAATAACTTTTTTCATCTTGAAACCTCCAGACTCTGCTGATCTACCAATTTCTTATATTTTCCATTTAAGTCAATTAATTCCTTATGATTTCCCATTTCAATGATGCTTCCTTTTTCCATAACACATATTTTGTCACAGTTCTTTATAGTACTAAGTCTGTGAGCTATAAATATAACTGTCATATCTTTTGTATACTCGCTTATTGTTTTATCCAGCGCTCTTTCAGTTATGGCATCAAGGTTACTGGTTGCCTCATCAAGGATAAGTATATCCGGATTCTTAAGAAATGCTCTTGCTATGGCAAGACGCTGCCTTTGTCCACCTGATAGATTAGCTCCATTTTCATCCAGCATTGTTTCATATCTAAGAGGCAGCTCATTTATAAATTCATGTGCCTGAGCTTTCTTGCATGCCGAAATCACCTCATCCACACTTGCATCTTCTACTCCCAGCATAAGATTTTCCATTATAGTTCCACTAAAAAGAAATGTTTCCTGAGGTATATATGCAATCCTGTCTCTTAATCTTTCTATCTGAATATCATCGATATTATTTTCATCTAAAAGTATTTCCCCTGATTCAACTGAATACATATGAAGAATCAATTTTGAAAGTGTTGTTTTTCCTGATCCACTTTCTCCAACAAAAGCTATCTTCTCACCCTTGTTTATTTTCAGATTGATGTCCTTTAACACAAGATTTCTAGTACCATATCTGAAATTAACATTATTAAACTCAATATTTCCTTCAAATTTTTTAGGATTTATCTTTCTTCTTTCTGCTTCAGTCTTTTCTATCTCAAGATCAAGTATCTCTCCTAATCTGTCCGATGCTACTACAGCAGTCTGAATCTGTGGCTGCAGATTGATCAGATTTTTAACAGGATCAAGGAAATATACAAGGAGTGCATTAAAAGTAATAAGCTCTCCCATACTCATTTCTCCTTTTATAACTGAATAACCTCCAATCCAAAGAATGATAACTCCACCTACCAATTCTATAAATATTTTTAAAGAAGCCTGAAGATTCTCAACCCATCCAAGCTTAAATATACTTTTTAATAATCGTACAAATCTGATCTCCGTCTCAAGCTTAACACCAGTTTCTGCATTAAATGCCTTAACTGTCTGAATTCCATTTAATGATTCCACCATATATGAAGTAAGTCTTGAACTGTCCTCCATCTGTTTTCTGTTTAATCTTTCATACCAGCCGTTAAACGCCTTAACGATAACGAAATAGAGGATAACTATGATAAATGCTATAAAAAATAATTTTGCATTTTGTACATATAAAATCAACGCACCGGCTATAGCCATAAGTGTGTCGATCATTATCGTTAATGTTGCACCGGAAATGGCATTTCTTATCTTACCCGCATCGTTAAATCTTGAGATGATCTCTCCCACTTTTCTTGTTCCAAAGAAATTCATCGGAAGTTCCAATACATGTCTGTAATACCCCAAGAGAAGCGCAATATCTAATTTTTGTGACAGATATAATAACAAATGAGATCTGAATGCATTTAATATCACCTTAAACACATTTAATAAGATCACACCTATTGATAATGTAAATAATGTCTTCTCCAACGCATTTGGAAGGACATTATCAAGTAATTCTCTAAAATAGAATGCCCCAAGTATTCCTAAAACCGTATAGAGAAGTGACGCCAAAAATATATGTAATATCAGTTTTTTCTGTGGTTTTAGCAAATAAAAAAAGCGACTAAACAATCCTTTAGTTTCATCGCCTTTTTTAAAGTCTTCTCTTTTTACTAAAAAAATAAGTACCCCTGTCCATTGATATTTAGGTGGTTTTCCTTCTTCTTTTACTTCACCAAAGAATTCTTCTGGAGTGAGTTTTACAATTCCTTCTCCCGGATCAGCTATTATCACATATTTTTTTGTTATTTTATGTATTACAACATAATGAAGTAAGCTTCCCTCTACTATTACATGTGCAATACATGGAAGCGGAAATTCTGAAAAAAAGGCTTCTTTATTTCCTTTTA
>JAFOIV010000074.1 GCA_017420535.1 Eubacterium sp.
TCCTTAGCCATATTAAATACAGCCCACGCCATTGGCCAGCCGGCATAAAATGCGGCATGAGTAACAATGGCTGAAATTTCATCTTTTGTAATTCCGTTTTTCTTTGCCGTAAGCAAGTGGTATTTTAAAGAGCTGTCACAAAGACCTCTGCCCATAAACACAGAAATTACAATTATGCTTTTTGTCTTTAAATCCAATGTCATGTCATTCCATACTTCACCAAACAAAACATCATCATTATATCTGGCAAAGTCAGGCGCAAAACTCCCAAGTGAATCTCTTCCTGCTGTTTGAACGATTTTTTCTCTTTCCATAGTGAATTCGCCTCCTGATTTTTACTTTAAATACTCATGAAAGAAGCTCTCTAACTTATCAAATGGAATATAATCCTTATCTCCACCATCATAGAGATCTGTATGCGTTGCTTCCGGTATAATAATTAGCTCCTTGTTATCTGCATATTTACTATCCTTTACCATATTGGTATAGGCATCTTTGCCAAAGTAACAAGAGTGTGCCTTTTCACCATGGATAATAAGAACCGCATTTCTGATTTCATTGCTGTATTTAAGAATTGGCTGATTCATAAAGGACTCACATCCGATTACATTCCAACCACCATTGGAGTTTAAAGAACGAGGGTGATATCCACGATCTGTCTTGTAGTAATCATAATAATCCTTTACAAAGAACGGAGCATCCTCCGGAAGAGGATCCACTACGCCGCCTCCAAGTTTATACTCACCGTTTTTCAAATCCTCAAGTCTCTGTGCGCACATAGCTTTCTTCTTTTCAAAACGTGCTTCTTCACTGTCTTCAGAATCAAAATATCCATTTGCATTTACTCTGGTCATATCGTACATAGTAGAAGCAACGGTCGCCTTGATTCTAGTATCAAGAGCAGCTGTATTCAGTGCCATTCCACCCCATCCACAGATTCCGATAATTCCGATTCTGTCTGGATCCACTTTGTCATTTAATGACAGAAAGTCCACCGCTGCCATAAAATCTTCTGTATTAATATCCGGAGATGCCATATATCGCGGCACGCCTCCACTTTCACCTGTAAAAGAGGGATCAAAGGCAATGGTAAGAAATCCCCTTTCAGCCATATTCTGTGCATAGAGGCCGGAACACTGTTCCTTAACTGCTCCAAAAGGTCCTGATACCGCGATAGCAGGAAGCTTTCCAGTCCCATTCTTTGGTACATACATATCTGCAGCAAGAGTAATCCCATAACGATTCACAAATGTCACCTTGCTGTGATCTACTTTTTCACTCTTTGGAAATACCTTATCCCATTCTGTTACTAAATTAAGTTCTTCTGTTTTCATCATCACTTGATACCTCCGTTATTCTTGTTCATTTCGCTTTCGATTTTTCTAAGCATAAAATCCATGCAATCAATTTTTCTTCCACATTCATGATATTCATCCATTATGCGGCAACGCTCTTTTTTCAAAAGTCGAAGCATGTTTTCCATACTTCCGGATTCATATTGCTTAAGGATATTTTCTGATGCTTCTTCATGGCATCCTGTATCCATAAGGCACTGTTTCAGTTTTTCTTTATCCATGAGATTTCCTCACTCAATCGTACTGTTTTCCTGACATCTTTATTGTACGTGCTTGTGAATACTCTCGCTAATGGTTATAATGAATATCATAATATTCCGTTTTGGCATATCATTGATAATGGAGGTGTTCTATGGAAATTAGAACTTTAAGATATTTTTTAGCAGTGGCAAGAGAAGAAAACATGAGTAGAGCTGCTGAACTTCTGCATGTAACTCAGCCCACCCTGTCAAAACAGCTTAAATCGCTGGAGGACGAACTTGGGAAAAAGCTTTTCACAAGACATGCTTTTAGTATCAAACTTACTGACGAAGGAATTCTGCTTCGCAATCGTGCCGAAGATCTTGTCAGCATGGCTGATAAAATCGAGCAGGAATTTGTATCTCTGGATGATATAGCTGGCGGAGATCTCTATCTTGGTCTTGCTGAATCTTACCAGCTTCGATACCTGGCAAGGTCAATAAAAGAATTTAAGCAGCACTATCCGAACCTTCATTATCACATCACAAGCGGTGATACAGAACAGCTCTCTGAAAAAGTTGATAAAGGCTTACTTGATTTTGTAGTGCTGGTAGAACAACCGGATATCCGCAAATACGAATATATCGAATTTCCTCAAACAGATACCTGGGGACTTATCATTCCAGATACCGATCCCTTGGCAAAGAAAAAAGCCATCCGTTTGGATGACCTTGTAGGCCTGCCATTATTCTGTTCTGATCAGGCATGGAATGGAGATATTAGAAACTGGGCTGGAAGCAGATTTTCAGAACTTCAGTTAGAAGGTTCCTTCCGCCTTTCTTACAACGGATCAATTTTTGCCATGGAAGGCCTAGGATATCTTCTCACCTATGAACATCTTGTAAATACGTCAAAAGACAGCGGCCTTGTATTCAGACCACTGTCTCCGAAGCTTGAAAATAGAATATATATTGCATGGAATAGATATCAGGCGTTTACACCTATTGCTGAAAGATTTCTAGCTCATCTCAAAGAATCTTTCCAATAGTAATATAATGCACTATACCCTCCCAAAAAGTTCCTTTAAGCATCCAATGCCTTCAGCTCCCCAAATGGTTAAGGCCTGAGGAACCACAGCTACAACAATACCTACTATAACGCCTTGCCATCCAAGAGATGCAGATCCATTAATAAATAAACAGATACCACCAATCACAAAGAAAGCCCCTAATAACCAACATACGATATTTGCCAAACCACCAATAAAACCAATTGCAAGCATCAGCAATGTAAGAACTGCCTGTACCGGCAATAATGCGATTCTAAGGATAAATCTAAAAACTGTTCCAATACCATACAATACTGTCATTATAGGTTCCCCCTTTCCTTCTCCATCTGAACCTTATAAGCAATCAAACGAAGTACATATTCCGGCATTGCCCTACGACCAAGTTCCCATTCCTGCATAGTTCTATATGGAATACCAAGCCAAGCAGAAAAATCTTTTCTATTCATTCCAGACTGCGCTCTAATCATCTTAAACGCATATGCCATCTTCCGGCGTACAGCATCAGCGTCTGTTTTATCAGTTTTTTCCACTTCAATATCTATACCTTCAATGCTATATATTTCCTTATCCATGGCACTACCTCCTATATTAATGTAGTCAATGCGTGTATTCTTATCTTTATTATATGTAGTCATTGACTACATGTCAAGATATAAAAATACCCGCAAAGCAGGTGTAATCTGCCATGCGGGTACCCATGCCATATTTAATTTTTAAAGTAATCCTTCAACCTTACGCTTCATTACCCAATAAATATCTTCTACATCACGATCTGATAGTTTTTCGAGTAACTTAAAGAAGGAACTGTACTTGGCAGCAAGCCTCTTCTCTTCACCAGCTTCTGTAAAGTCAACAAAGAGCAATTCTCTTACATCGACATCATAAATTCTGGAGAACTGTGCGAGCTCATCAGCAGAAATACTTCTTTTTCCTGCTTCCATTTCACTGATAGCTCTTCTTGTAATTTTCATTAAAGCTGCAGCATCATCCTGAGTGATTTCTGCTTTCATACGTGCTTCTTTTAGCTTTTTAGCTGTAAATTCCGACATTTTTGAACCTCCTTCTAATTTCCGATTTTCGGAAATTTTTTCAAAATGACCTTTTTTTCGATTTCCGATTTTCGGAAATCCCACATCATTTTTTGTTGAATGCAACGGGAAATTTCTTGTGTCTAGCTCTCATTACAGCCTGGTTGAAATTATTCTTAAGTAAAAAAATATAGGGTGTCTAAGCAGACACCCTATACTAGGAATAGCTTTATTTCAAGCTTTTCTGGGTAATGGAAAGTATTTTCCGGATGATAAATCCTCATACTTTGCTTCATGAAATCTTTGGGGATTTCAAAAGTTCCCAAAAAACAGCTTGCTTTCTTTACTGACGTGACTCGGCGATAGCTGCCTGTGCTGCTGCAAGACGTGCAACAGGTACACGGTAAGGAGAGCAGGATACATAGTCAAGACCGATCTTGTTGCAGAATTCAACAGAGGAAGGATCTCCACCGTGCTCACCACA
>JAFOIV010000075.1 GCA_017420535.1 Eubacterium sp.
CTGCCAATCGCAAATATTCCATCCGCTTGGATGTGCTTGCCGTAATGCAACTGGGAAAGCTGTGAAACGGTGTAACGTGAAGTACTGCGGCTTTCGTTTGCTCCAGTTCCACCGATTGGATTCCATCAGATCCTAATTTCAGAAGGTCACACTGTATACCGTGAGCCTGATATACTCTGCGGATTTTTTCATAGGAGGGGTTTTCTATCCCGAACAGCCGGTCATTACCGAATAACTGCGCGACAAGCCCATACAAATACTCCTGTTAGAGTCAGGCAAAAATAACCAAATACAGATAGGTTAAAATAACCAAAATAGTGACGGGAGAAATTAGCCATAAAAGTTCAACTAAAAAAAGCCATTACGATTTATTTTATATCCTTTATACTGATATTAGCCAATGTACCAGTATATTAGAATGAATGAGAAAAATCGTAATGACTTACAAGAAATTTTAACACAAGCACTTAATGAAATAAAGGATGAATTAGGTGAAAAATTTAATATTGATAAGGTTAATCTCGCTGAACTTGAGAGAAGAACCGGTATATCCAGAGGAAAACTTAGAGGATTAAAAGCTAACAAGTTTGTGGTTAAACCTCATGGATTGAGTGGTAGAACATCCAATAATAATGTAATAGAGGCATTTTCTGGTATTCTCAATGACTTGTTATCTAAAGGTGTATCCAATGCATCTGTATGTTATGGCAGAATCTGTGAAGTTGGATATGCAGGAAGTAAAAGTGCTGTCAAAAACTATGTTAAAGGCCATAAGTATCTGATACCAGCCAAGAGACAAATAGTATCTCCACAGGGAAACCGCGGACGACGTTATGAAACAGGTCCCGGAGAATCCTATCAAATGGATTGGGGATTTGTTACTGTTGATACTGCGAATGGAAAAAGTTATAAAATAGCCTGCTTTGCTATGATATGCCACCATTGTGGGCAGAGATATATAGAATTCTTTCCTAATGCAAAACAAGAGAATCTTTTCATAGGTATGATACATGCCTTTATGTATATGGGCGTTCCAAGATATGTTCTTACAGACAACATGAAAAGTGTCGTTATAAAAAGGGATTATAATAATAAACCTATCTGGCAAAAGGATTATGAATTATTTATGGGGAATATCGGATTTGACACAAAACTTTGCAAACCTCGACATCCATTTACCAAGGGTGCTGTTGAAAGATTAGTAAGATTTGTAAAAGAAAACTTCCTTGCAGGGCGTATATTTACAGAACTCACAGACCTCAATTATGATGCCCTCAGATGGTGTAATGCTCAGAATGCAGCTTATCATAGAGCTGTTGACTGTATTCCTAATGATAAACATTCTTCAAGCTGCATTAAGGTAGCTCCACTACTTGAAGCATCGCCTGAACTCTCATTTTATCTATGCCCTCCCAGATGTATTTCTTTTGATGGTTTTGTAACATATGAGGGAAGACGATTTGGAGTACCTTATTGGTATACAGAAAAGACTTGTCGTGTAAAGCGAGATGGATATGTTTTATATATTTACGATTACAACATGACAAAGATACTTACATCACATGATGTTACTTGGAGCAGACGGGATAGTTATTGTAGGGATCAGTATCTAATTCATCAGGAAGAAGAAACTCCAACCGCTCCAATCACAACACGAATAAAACAGATTGATCCTCCCGAATATAATCCAGGATTTAGTAAATACAACTTTGAGGAGGACTGCGAATAATGGATGTAAATATATACAACGAAATACAAAGTATTACTTCCTATCTGAAGTTGAGTATTACTTCGCAGGAAGTTGCACAATTTTGTTCAGATGAAGCGTTTAATGATGAGCAGATTCAAGCAATAGCTGACTTTCTTAATCACATGAAAGACTTAAGGCATACTCATCTGGTTGAAATGCTTAAAACAATGAGTCGAATCCCATCAAGAGAGCCAAAGACATTTGAAAACTTTGATTTTTCGAGAATACATGGAAAGAATGTGGATACTTTGAAAAATTTATCTTCTCTATCAACTTTGTATGCTCATAAGAATTTAGCCTTTATAGGTCCACAGGGTGTAGGAAAGACTCATCTGGCAATGGCATATGGAAGATTATGTTTTGAAAATGAATATAAATCATATTTTCTTAAAGCCACAGAATTAAATCAAAAGTTTACTGATGCCAGACGTCAGGGACGTGAAAGTGCAATAATAAATGCATTAGTAAATCCTGCATGCTTAATAATTGATGAAGTTGGTAGATGTGTCTTTGATAAAGAAAATACCAGAATGTTTTTTGACGTAATTGATAGACGTTATAGTAAAGATGGTCCAAACAATATGATATTTACAAGTAATAAGAGCCCTGATAAATGGGGTGAATACTTCGGAGAAGATTCTTCTTTACTTTGCGCACTTGATAGAATATTTGACGATGCGATGGTTTTTATGATTAAAGGAAACAGCTATCGTGGAAGCAAATGTGAAACTGTAGCAATAACAGCTGGTGAATTATCACCATTAAATAATAA
>JAFOIV010000076.1 GCA_017420535.1 Eubacterium sp.
CGTCTGCCAGCAGTAATTTACATTTCTTAAGGAATACTCTTGCTATAGCAACTCTCTGCTGTTCTCCGCCACTAAGAGTATATACTTTACTTTTTAATATATTTTTATCCAGTCCAACTTTCGTTAAGACCTCTTCAATATCCTTTTCGGTAACATCCGTGAAATGTGATGCAATATTTAAGTTATACTGAACTGTCTTATCCTCTACTAGGCCATAGTTTTGAAAAACGTAAGTCATTTCAGTTCTTAGCAATTTTCTACCACTTGCCTTTCTGATATCAGGATTCTTCTTATTAAACAGATACAGATCACCTTTATCTGCTTTTTCAATCATTCCCATGATATTTAATAATGTGGTCTTTCCTTTTCCACTTTCTCCGCAGATTGCTACAAATTCCCCCTCTTCAACGGAAAGATTATAATCTTTAAAAATCATATGGTGGCCATATGACTTTGTAATGTTTTCTAAATTAATAACGCTCATAATAAATATATTTCCCCTCGTCTCTTCTATTTTATAGCTTCCAGTTTTGCCAGATTTTTCTTTTTAACAATGTGTTTTGACATCAGTATAAATAGCAGAATATCTACAACAATAGCAAATAAAGCAATCCATATATTAATGTTCCATCTAATACTTACAAGGATTAGAACTGGCACCTGATATGCAAGCAAAAAAACATGTAACCAGAATATATTAATAAATGAATATCCTTCTCTAATCTTTATAATAATCTCTCTCGTATGGTTATTGATCAAAAGACTGATTGCATAAAATAGCAATATCAGATAAGAGATGATATATATGATTGAGTTTGTGATCAGTCCAATGCTGTATTTTATATTTCCATATAATCCTTCATAAAAAATCTGAGAAACCGCTGAGGCCTCAAACATATTTGGTGTCAGATCGTACTTATTAACGCTGTCATAAATCTGTTCATAAGCAGATAATTCACTATCTTTATCATATGTAAAATAAGTCCATCCCATCATTTCTGTTACAGAACCTTCTTCTTCGCTTTCAGGATCTGTAATCATCCTTTGTCTATACCAATCTGGATTTATTATTTCCAAGAATAATCTTTGTTCTTTTCCATCACTTTTTCTTGATATGGTCGGATTATATGCATAAAATTCACAATTGCTGTCATAATATATAAAATTAGCGTCTATATTTAAATACTTCTTAAACTGTTTTTCTGCCACAGTAAAATCATATCCCTCAGGGACAAGATAATTATTTTTTTTCACATCAATCATATCCGGAGTTATTTTTCTTCCATCAAGGAGGTAAATATCATTAATATTTAAATAACCTATACTTACTCTACCAAATTCAGCATGATTTTTTTTCTCTTCCAGATAGTCTCTATATAGTTCTGGTCCAAGCCTCTCCCTCATTTCTTCATCCGAGGGTTGAAAATCTAAATAATCTAAATTAGGCAGTTCCATAACAAATACTTCATCTGTATTTTCAAGAAAATCCAAGTATTTCTCCGCAATATATTTTTCATTACTTTCAGTATCTCTTGATCCATCTGAAAACTGCAGATCTGCAATTCCATCAAACATTTTCTTTGAATTAGAATACATCTCTATATCCTTAAATAATTCTTTCACCTGAATTGTTATCTGAGATAAATTAATACATATGATTACTAATGCCAGCAATTTTAAAACTGCACTTATACCAATCAAAAATCTGTTTAAACTCTTTCCCTTTATATCAAGAATTCCAACAATACTGTAAACATATATAACTGCCAAAGAAAAAATCACAAATAAAATACCATATAACAGAATATAATATTTTCCATTTTTTAGAAAAAATACTCCCGCTGTGCCCAGATTATATATCGATGATAAAAAAACAGTTATACATAAACATTCTATACCTATGATCATTATAGATGGAAGCATTAATTCCCTATACTCCATTCTTAATATATCAAAAGAAGAATACCCTTCAGTCTTACAGATTGAATATTCTGAATTTCTTGAAAAAGAATAAATGACCACTGATAAAAGGAAAAACAATGTCATTACAACTAACAATATCTTTAAATTAATTCTCTCATCGTATACCACTCCACCTTGTCGATTTGACTCTTCATATCCCATTTTAGTTAATAACTGCCTATATATTGACTCATACTTTGATGGAATCCAAATTGACAATGTAGAAAGATTTATATCTTTTATCTCTGATATTTTTTCAAACGGAACTAATCTTTCCGTATAAGTCTCATAAAAAATACCATATATTGTTTTTTCTTTCTGCTGAGGTTTTGTAGAGTATATTGTTCCGTCTTTTAATTCTCCTCCCTGCAAACACATCTGCCATGACTCAGGGTTTTTATATATATAATAATAATTCTTCTCACCCTTTTCATTATAATATTCAAAGAGCAAATCTATATTATATCTATTGGCTGTTTCATATATCTGATCTAAAGCCTCTTTATTTGATTTAGAATTTGGTTTTAAAAATGTTAATTTAGTCTTTCCTTTAGTAAGACTCTCCTCTGACTGAACAGAAAAAGAAGACATCAGAATAGATGTCATAATTAATATATTTAATATCAAAAGTCCGAATACTATAGTCTTTTTTTTCATACCTGCTACCTTATTATTTTATTATAAAGGACTACCTATATATAATAGATAGCCCTATAAACTTATTACTTAATGTTTTCCTCCACCAAAATCATACCAAGCTTCATTTCCACTTCCCTTTTTTAAAGATGTGACAAAGGCTGTTCTTCCAAATCCAGGCTCACCTATTCTATATACTTTTTTATTAGTTTGACGTCCTATAGCTGTTGCTGAATACCATATAAATAATTAATCATTAATTGGAAAAGTTTAGAATTCTTACCCTCAACCTATAAAACCTTCCCCCGCTGGTGTTCATTAGTTTCATTAATTATCGACTTGCAGAACACATTCTAATAATATTATAGTTTCCTATCATCAAAAGTCAATTGCAAAATTTAAAAAAGCACGATCTTATTTTTCCATATCAGAATTTTATTATTTAACAAATACTTGAGAAATGGCCTAGGCCTAAAAAAGAGAACACCGGTAGTTTGACCTAGGCCCAAAAAAGGAAAGGTCCGAGCGCACTAAGGATGTGCTTTCGGGCCTTTCTTTTTTTGATGCTATGGCCATGGAGCGGTATTTTATGACTTTCCTTTTAGGGATTGTTATGGCCACTTTCATAACTCCACTATTCTTGTGGCGTATTTTAGGATTTCTTCATCGTGGGTTACCATGACTATAGTTGTTCCTTCTTTATTTAGCTGCTCAAATAATTTCATTACAACTTCTTTATTTCCTGCATCAAGACTTCCGGTTGGTTCGTCTGCCAGAAGTAGTTTACATTTTTTAAGGAATACTCTTGCTATGGCTACCCTCTGCTGTTCTCCACCACTTAGAGTATATACCTTATTCTTTAATATACTTTTATCCAGTCCTACTTTGTTTAATACATCTTCTATATCTTTTTCAGTAACATCTGTAAAATGTGATGCAATATTTAAGTTATACTGAACTGTCTTATCCTCTACCAGGCCATAGTTCTGAAAAACGTAAGTCATTTCAGTTCTTAGCAATTTTCTTCCACTTGCTTTTCTAATATCTGGATTTTTCCTATCAAACAGATAAAGATCTCCTTTATCTGCTTTTTCTATCATTCCCATGATATTTAATAATGTGGTCTTTCCTTTTCCACTTTCTCCACAGATTGCTACAAATTCTCCTTCTTCAACGGAAAGATTATAATCTTTAAAAATCATATGGTGGCCATATGACTTTGTAATATTTTCTAAATTAATAACGCTCATAGTTTTTATATAATGTTATACCTCTCATAATACTTCTTATATTTTATTAAAGTTATCTTACTCCATCCAGTTTAGCGAGATTTTTTCTATTTATCACCCGCTTAGCAATAAGAATAAATAGAAAAACATCTAATCCAACTATTGCAAAAGACAGCCACATATTAAAAAACATCTTTCTACTGAACAAAAGTAAAACTGGTATTTGATATGCTAGTAAAAAAATATAAAGCCAACAGATGTTAATAAAAGAATAGCCTTCCCTTATTTTTACTACAATTTCCTTTAAATGGTTTTCTACCAGAAGGTTGATTGAGTAAAAAAGCAATATCAAATAACATACACAATAAATAACTGTATAAATGATATTATTTATCATACGCATTACTGAATCTTTGATATTACTATAATAAACCTGATCCAATGCAGTCAGTTCAACAATTTCGATTGTTAAATCATGTTTAACTAACTTTTCGTAGATCTGTTCATATGCCGATGAATCATTATTATTCTTTATATAATATGTATTGCCCAACATATCTATCACCAGATTTGTAAAAAGTCCGTCATCTCCATCCAAAAGATTTCTGTATAATCTCGGATTAACCACTTCCACCATCAGATTTTTTTCGTAACCACTTGTAGATTTATTAATATCCGGATTAAACGAAAAGAATGAATTATCTTTTGAATAATATATAAAATTCAAATTTTTGCCGTATTCCTTCTCTAATTCATTCTTTATCCAACTATAATTAAATCCATCAGGAACCAAAAAATTAATTTTATCATCATCAATATGCTCTTTTGTTAGCCTATTTCCATCCGGAAGAAAAATCTCATTTCTATCCAAGTATTCTTTAGTTATAGTCGCTGAATAAAGAGTATTTTTTTCTCTTATCTTTCTTTCATTATACTCTTCTGGTGATAATAGTCTTCGCAGTTCCTCATCGGGCACACTATGTTCTTCTATATTATCTATACTATGAAATTCGGCCACAAATAAATCATCTGTATCCTCTAAAAAATCAAGATATCTTTTAGCGATATAAAGTGTGTTATTATCCAGTCTTCCATTTGAAATATAAATCTTTGTTATCCCGCTGGTCATCTTTTGAGAATCTTTATATATTTTTATATCTTCGTTTAGGCCGACAGAAATTCTTATTATTTCAGAAACTTGAACACAAATAATTATCATTGCTACGACTTTTAATATACTGCTAATAACAATAAGTCTTCTATTTAATTGTTTTCCTTTTATATCCAATATACCTACTTTGTTATATACATGAAACACCGCCAACGCAAAAATTATGATATAGACTACGAAAAATAGTAACAGCCCCAGTACATTATTCTTAATGAAGCAAAAGACTGAAAAAAGATCATACCTAATAATCAGTATTAATAACACCGTAATTAAAGCACTCAAGCTTACAAAAACTGACGGCACTAATAATTCCTTAATCTCTTGTTTTAATACATCTACTCCAGAAAAACCTTCCGAATAACATATTGCATATTCAGCATTTCTTGAAAAAATATAAATAAGCACAGATAAATAGAAAAACAGTGTCATTACAGCTAGAAAAACTTTAATAGAATTATGTTCTGGATAAAGTTCTAGTTTATCATATGACTTTTTATATCCCATTCTTCCTAACATTTTTTCATATATAGGTGCATATTTAGAATCCACCCAAATAACAATTGATGATAAATTTATATCCTGTATTTCATAGATTTTTTCATATGGAAGCAATCGTTCTACCATTTCTTTATAAAAGAATCCATATATTCTCAATTCACCATTTTCAGGTTTCGTTGAATAAACATTACCATCCTTAATTATCCCACCCTGAACATCTAAATTCCATGAAGAAGGATTATTGTAGATATAATAATAATCTGCATTTCCTTTTTCATTATAATATTCCACCATTATATCCAGATTATATTTTTTCGCAGTATTATATATTTGAGTAGGAACATCTTTATTTAAAACCAACTCTGGTTTAGTAAATATTTCCTGCTTTTTACCTTCTTTTATGCTTTTTTGTGATTTTATTATAAACGAATCTACGAATATAAAAGCAATTAATAATAAGTTAAAAAATAAAAGCCCTAGTACAATTGTCTTTTTTTTCATTGCATTTTTCACCTATTAGAATAGGGCACACCTAGTTTTACCTAGGTGTGCCTTTATTTTATTTCTTTCCTCCTCCAAAATCATACCATGAATAATCCGTTGTCCACCAACGTTCTTTCATAGAAGCATACGCATATCCACCATATCTTTTATCAGTAATACTGATAGTATCTTGTACATAATAATCAGCCTGAACAGAAGCCTTATACCATATAAATAATTAATCATTAATTGGAAAAGTTTAGAATTCTTACCCTCAACATATAAAAACCTCCCCCGTTCGTGTTCATTTACTATACTAATCACTGATATATCGAGAACACTTTAGATCTTATTATAGTTTCCATTTACCAAAAGTCAATCACAAAATTTAAAAGCGCACCATTTTATATTTTGTCAACAGAATATTATTATTTTGTAAAATATAAATATTAATGTTCCATGGCCATAACATCAAAATAGGCAAGGCCCGAAAGCACATTCTTAGTGCGCTCGGGCCTTGCCTTTTTTGGGCAGATGGCCATTTAAACTATTTCATTTTTTTAGCTACTGGCCATCCCACAACCTTTTTTTAGTATCCACCTCGGGTTAATCTTCTTTCCCACTCATTTTTTGTCAGTGGTTTATCAAACAAAAATCCCTGTACTTTGTAACATCCAAGGTTTCTTAGGAATTCCACCTGGGCATCCGTTTCTACGCCCTCAGTTATTACATCTATTCCTAATTTCTTTGCCATGGTTATTATGCTCTGAATTATTATCTCATCGTTTCTTCCCAGTCGCTCATAATTTATAAAGCTTCTGTCAATCTTAATCTCAGATATTGGGAAATCTCTTAGTATTGATAAAGAACTGTAGCCGGTTCCGAAATCATCAATACTGGTGTTGATACCTCCGAGGCAAAGCTCTGTCATGAATTCAAAAAGCTGTTTTTGCTCTGTTTCATCCACGGTCTCAGTTACTTCGATCATTATCTTGCTTGGATCTATTCCCGCCTGTTCTATCACAGAAAGAATTATATTGGCAGTATCCTTCGGAGTTCTTTCCTCATCGCAAATGTCTCTTCTTGAGAAATTTACAGAAACCGGAACTGTATCATTTCCTAAATCCTGCCATGCTTTTATATCAGCGCATACATTTTTCAGCATGTAAAGATCCAGTTCCAGGGAATGTCCATTCTTTTCAAGAATAGAGATGAATTTTGCTGGAAGGAGAACATTATTCTCCCTATTCCATCTGGCCAGGGCCTCTGCCCCTATTATCTCACCGCTTCTTAAATCCACCTTAGGCTGATAATAAACTTCGATGGCGCGGTTTTTTATTGCATCTGCAAATTCCTGAATGAGCATCTTATTTAAGATGATCTGTTTATGCATCTCAGGATTAATGACAACCACATCTTTTCTCTGAGATCTTGCTATAGATAGAGCCGCAGAACAAGCGGTCATGATCTCTTCCGGCTGTTCATATTCGTCAATAGGATATAAACCTACTGTTGAATATACTCTTACTTTATCTTCAAATGGTCCTCGGTATGCACTGATCTGAAGAGAAGATATGAAATTTAAGAATTCCTTTCTTCTGTCTTTATAAATAAGTGCTGCGAAATTATCTCCGCCAAAATGCGAAAGCACCTCACCCTTAACAAGTTCCTTAGAAACCTTATCTGCATATCGCTTAACGCAGTTATCACCTTCAATACGGCCATATTTACGATTGATTATCCCAAATCCGCGGAGATTGATGAAACAAGAGTCAAATCTTATTAAATCTCCATTGTTAAGCTTATTTACTATCTCATTTATGAATCCTCCAGAATTTGGAAGACCTGTAAGATAGTTTGTAAGGCTTGTCATTTTAAGCTTTGAAATGAGTCTGTTTCTCGCACCATGAAGCATTATGATATCTATAATGGCATTAAGATCTGACCTTTCACTGTAGGTAAATTTATCCTCTCCTTTAATGACATAGCCCTTAAATACCACCATTCCGCCTTCATCCATATGGATCTCTCTTACATAATCACTTTCGGATGCCACTTCTTCCTTGGTAAGATAAACAGTTTTTTCCATCATCTCACCTAATGGAGTATATTTACTAACTGGCTGATAAAGAGTTACTGTAAGTTTTCCAAGTCTGATGAAACTTCCGATTTCTTTAAGTCCTTCACTTACAGCACTTACAGTATCAACAGACTTACCTAAAGCCTCTAAAAATGTATTAAATTCAGGATTTATAAGTCTCTCGGCCTTTTTTATCTTGCAGACATCTTTCTTTTCTTTTTCCTTATTGGCATACATTGCCATATCTGCTTCGTTAATAACTTCTCTGATATTTATATCTTTATTATCCCAGCAGGATGTTCCAATAGCCAGACTTAATGGGTTGTTTCTGATCCTGAAGGAATGCTCTAATTCGATTATTTCTTCAGCATATTTATTAACCTGATCTATATCTATTTCCGGAAGAATTGAAACGAATTCATCTCCCCCAGTCCTAAACAACTGAAACTTATCAGGGATCACATCTCTAAGAACTACCGATGCCATTCTAAGTAATTCATCTCCAACAAGATGGCCGTAGGTATCATTTGTCTCCTTAAGATTATTACAATCCACAACTATTATGCTGACCGGAAGAATGTCAGCTTTTTCTATTTCTTCAACATACTGATCAAAAGCTCTTCTATTCTTTAAACCGGTAAGGGAATCAAACAAAGACTCTTTCTCAAGGCTTATCCTAATATTTTCTTCTTCTGTCACATCATAAATAAGCCCAACTATTCCAACTACATTTCCTTCGTCGTCATGGATAGGCTCCTTTATCACCTTAAAATATTCCTGCTTGTTATCCAGTTTTATATTTATTACATAACTTGTGCCCTTATCGCTTTCTATCACGCGCCTGTCACTTTCCATGGCAAGAAGAGCATTTTCTTTATCTTTTCTTATTTCCAGATCAGTCTTTCCAGCAATTGACCAATGTCCATCTTTACTGTCCATATTAAGATGATGCCAGTACTGAGTCGCAAATAAGTATCTTCCCTCTCTATCTTTAATATAGATATTGGAAGGAAGAAGCTTTAATATACCCTCAAGTTTGCTTAAAGGATTTCCTCCTAATTCATCAATCTCATATGCTAATTTTTTAAGATCATCTTCATTAATCTCGCCCATATTAAATCTCCAATACCTTATTACATTTTCACCTGCTGCTTCATAGATTTTTTCTTATCGAACATCATATTATCAGCACGGTCTAAAAGAACAGTTACTTACTATAGTGCATCATTTATTTGTTCATTCTGTGTCCAAAAAAAAGGGCAAATAAATTTCGCCCTTTCTCTTGATATTGCTTTTTCCTGCTCTTTTCCACTCTGCTGTAACCCTGCTGCAGCTTGGTTTTGTCCCTCTTTATAAAAGAATTTAATTAGCATTTTCTAAGTAATGCGCACTGGTAACCGCTGAGTGTTCCACCAAATTCTGTGTCAGATAATAAATCCTTAAATCCGGCATATTCCATAACAGATACCTCCCCGTCCTGGGTATGGAATATAAGGATTTCACCAGAAGTAAGATGATATGAAAGAAGATTCTTCATATTATCACTTTCAGTATAAGAATAAGACCCTTCTGTTATCGCATGTATCATATGTCTAAAATATGTAAGTCTCTGGTACCAGGCATAAAGGTCCTTATCCTGTTTTTCCTCATCCCAGATCATTCCTCGTCTGTTGTCAGGATCTTCAGCACCTGTAAGGCCTACCTCATCTCCATAATAAAGGAATGGTGTTCCTGGAAGAAGCATTTCCATAGCCGCTGCCAGACGGAGTTTTCTCTTATCTCCACCTGCTCTATGTAAGAAACGGCTGGTATCATGGCTGTCTATTAAGTTCCATAATACAGGGATAACCGCACTATGATACTGTCCTAATAAGAATCCCTGCTCTGCCATAAACTCAGATGGTCTTAAAGAATTATCACATATCATTGAAGAAACACTCTTAAAGAATGCATAATTCATAACAGAATCCCACTGATCTCCCTGAAGGAAATCAGGAGCATAATGCCATACTTCACCTACGATAAGAGCCTCAGGATTAATGGCCTTTATCTCTTTTCTGAATCTTCTCCAGAAATCATGACCTATCTCATCTCCTACATCCAGTCTCCAACCGTCGATGCCAAAATCTTTAATATAATACTTAGCTACTTCAAGCACATAATCTGCAACTTCCGGATTACTGATGTTAAGCTTTGGCATACCTCCATGGTAAGCAAAGCTCTGATAAGAAGGTTTTCTATCTGATGTTCCATAATCAATAGGCATAGAATCCATATAATACCAGTCCCAGTATTTAGATTCCCTTCCTTTTTCGATCACATCCTTAAAGGCAAAGAAATCTGTAGCTGTATGGTTAAATACACCATCCAGCATAACTCTCATTCCCAGCTCATGGGCTTTATCTATCAACAAATGAAGATCCTCTGCTGTTCCAAGAGATGGATCCACTGTGTAGTAATCTATAGTGTCATATTTATGAGATGAGTCGGACTTAAATATAGGTGTCATATAAATAACATCAACACCCATGCCCTTTATATGATCAAGATGGTTAATTATTCCCTTCAGGTTACCCTTAAGATCTGTCTTCCAGTCAATAGGTTCCTGATACCATAACTCATCCGGCACATCTTCTGTTGTAGCAAATCTTGTAGGAAATATCTGATATACTACCGCATTCTTTGCCCAGGAAGGAATTTCAAATGTATCTTCCCTTCTGGAAAGAAGCGGACAGTCAAACATAGATTCAACTCCCCATGGCTCTGATGAGAAAAATCTTGAGTCACCATACCATATACGGGCACCTGCTGAATCGATAAGTTCAAAGAAGTATCTAAGGCAGAGAGTCTCTGGATTACCTGAATTCTCAGTTCCAGGTCTTTCCATGATATCAATGTCTGCCATATAATAATCATGTCCGAAATCACTGGCAAAACGCTTCA